>NZ_CP036266.1:633333-950000 GCF_007744075.1 Gimesia chilikensis
TTCGCGGTTCGGATGTTCGAGAGTGATGCTGGGCTGCAGACGACTGAGGATATAGTCGGGGATTTCGAAGGTAGACTCATCCTCGTTCATGGTGACCGCACAACGGAAATCGGGATGTGCGGGGATTGTGACGCCGGCGACAATGGATTCGATGTAGCGCCGATGATCGAGCAGTGGCGCGAGGCTGGCCCATGATTTTTCATTCATGCGGTTGCCTTCATCGAGCACACAGATGCCGCCACGAATCATGGCGCTGACGAGTGGAGAGGCGTGATACTTGATTTTCCCACTTTCGGCGAGTACCGGGGTGACCAGCAGATCTTCAGGTCGTGTGTCTGCAGTACATTGATAGATGTAGAGTTCCTGCTCGCGTGTGCGTGCGCCTGCGATGGCCAGCGAAGTTTTTCCGATACCGGGGGTGCCCACCAGTCGCGGTGTGAGTGGCATATCTTTTTCGTCGATTACCAGCCAGCAGGCGAGCAACTGCTTGAGTGCTTCATGTTGTCCGATCCAGTCGCTGACGGTCTGGTCCGGCCGTCCCAGATGCAGTCCGACACCATCGATTTCCACGTGTTGTGACATTGCCCTGATTTCTATTGTCTGACCAGGGGCTGTGAAACACCGCCGGTGCAGGAGATTCTAAAGTTGAGTAGGCGAAGCCTGATTATAAGCGTCCCGGAGCGTATCTGTCAGGTCTCGACTTCCAGGATGGGGGAGAAATTGGTGTAAAAGGCGCAGGAATCATTTTTTGCAGAAATCGTTAAGTCGTTGAAATTGTGAAAGATAACGCTGGTCAGATCACATGTACGGATACGTGATTAGCGGAAAAGATTTTGAGTAATCAAAAAGTGGTTGGTAAAATATAAAAGTTTTCCACATTCGATTATGAATAACGTGCCAGGCGTTATTTCATTTCTATATTGAGTTCACACTGATCACCTCGTTCTGAAGTCATTTCCTGTCACTGTTTATTGTGTGACTCACTGACCTGGTCTCTAAAATCGCCAATTTAGAAGGGGGAAAAGCTATGGATAAGCCTGTACTCGCGAAAGACATCATGGTCACGAAGTTAATCACCTTAACTCCGGACATGGATGTACATGAAGCAATCGGGAAGCTGTTAAATCATCGGATTTCCGGTGCACCCGTATTGGATTCAGAACGCAGATTACTGGGTGTCTTTTCAGAACGGTGCTGCATGGATGT
Source organism: Gimesia chilikensis (assembly GCF_007744075.1). Lineage (NCBI taxonomy): Bacteria > Pseudomonadati > Planctomycetota > Planctomycetia > Planctomycetales > Planctomycetaceae > Gimesia > Gimesia chilikensis. The sequence goes on from NZ_CP036266.1 coordinate 634,540, forward strand.
GCTGATTAAAGCCAGCTATGAGCAGTTGCCTTCAACTCAGATCTTTCCGTTTATCGATACGGAACCGCGGTGTATCACGGAAGACACGGATCTGTTGACCATCGCGCAGATTTTTCAGAGCACGCCGACACGTCGTCTGCCGGTCGTCCGCGATGGAAACTGCCTGGTTGGCCAGATCAGTCGCCGTGATCTCTTGAAAGCGGAATTGAAACATCTGCAGTTCAAGACCAATCTGCCTCAGGAGAAAAACCTGTTGTATCTGAGTGGTATTATGAACCGGGAAGAGTCGCCGATTGCCTGATCGGTCTCCTGTTGCAGAGTAAAATAGAAGAGTGAGTCTTGCCTGAGAAAAACCAGCTGAACCTGTTTCAGCTGGTTTTTCTCGTTCCTGACGGTTTGATTTTCAGAGCTGGTCAACTAAAATCGGGCCAGTTCGCGTTGCTGACAGACTGAACATTTCCGGTCAGTGGGGCGAGCGGTATCCAGTCAGACATCGATTCTATTCAGATAAAGCTAACTATTCGAAGGACTTGCAGCATGGACCAGGCAGAAATTTTACTCGACGCGGAAGAGAGAATGGACAAAGCGGTTCACGTATTTCAAGGTCAGCTGCAGGGGATTCGTACGGGGCGGGCCACCCCCGGTCTGGTGGATTCGATCCGCGTGGATTACTACGGTTCACCGACTCCGTTGAAGCAGATGGCGAACGTGAGCGTTCCCGAGCCGCAGCAGATTCTGATTCGCCCCTTCGATGCCCAGATGGTGGGAGAGATTGCCAAAGCGATCCAGGCCAGCGATATGGGACTGGCACCGAATACCGATGGCCGCGTGGTGCGGTTAAACATTCCCCCGCTTTCGACGGAGCGTCGTCGACAGTTGGTCTCCCGCGTGAAAGAGCTGGCTGAAGAAGCCCGGATTTCGATCCGCAACATCCGCCGGGATGCAAACAAGCATGCTGACCAGTCCGAAAAAGACAAAGTGATGGGGGAAGACGAACGGGACGATACCAAGGATCAGATCCAGGAACTGACCAAGAAGTTCGAAGGTAAAGTCAACAGCATGGCGGATGCGAAAGAAAAAGACGTGATGGACGAGTAGTCCGTCGGTCTTTCAGTAGCCCGCGCTCGCAACTTAAAGTGCTCCCGCCAGTATAATCAGGAATTCGTCGTTTTTCGGACGGGTTCAATACAGTCACATTCTATCTTAACCTCTGTAATCAAAGAGACAGGTTCAAGTTTCCATGGCAAAGAAAACAATTGAAAACGTAGACGTAGCGGGTAAGACCGTATTGATGCGTGTGGATTTTAACGTTCCGCTGGATGACGATCTGAATATTACCGATGATCGCCGGGTGCGGATGGCTCTGCCTTCGATCAAGTCGGTTATCGATCGTGGCGGTCGCCTGATTCTGATGAGTCACCTGGGACGTCCCAAGGGGGATGCCGGTGATGCGAAATTCAGCCTCAAGCCAACCGCTGCCTGCCTGGGTAAGCTGCTGGATCAGGACGTCGCCTTTGCGACGGATACGGTTGGCGACGATGCGAAGGCGAAAGTCGCTGCCCTGGAAGATGGCCAGGTACTGATCCTGGAGAACCTGCGGTTCAACGATGGTGAGAAAAAAGGGGATGCCGCTTTCGCAGGTGCGCTGGCAGCGTTCGCTGATATCTACTGCAACGACGCTTTTGGTACCTGCCACCGGACCGATGCTTCGATGGTCGCAGTTCCGGAAGCCATGGACGGTAAGCCGAAAGTCGTTGGTTTCCTGGTATCGAAGGAAATTCAATACCTGTCCGATGCGATTGCGAATCCACAGCGTCCGTTCGTGGCGATTCTGGGGGGAGCGAAAGTCTCTGACAAGATCAACGTGATCAACAACCTGCTGGGCATTTGTGATAAGGTGCTGATCGGCGGGGCAATGGCTTACACCTTTGCTTTGGCGCAGGGGGGCCAGGTTGGTGACAGCCTGGTAGAGAAGGACAAGGTCGAACTGGCCAAAGAGCTGATCGCCAAAGGGGGCGACAAACTAATGCTGCCGGTCGACACACACTGTGGCGACGACTTTAGCAGCAACTGCAACAAGCAGGTTGTGAAAGCCGGTGAAATCCCCGATGGTTTTGAGGGACTGGACATCGGCCCGGAATCGGCGAAACTATTTGCTGAGACAGTCAAGTCCGCTAAAACAGTGGTCTGGAACGGACCGATGGGTGTGTTCGAAATGCCGCCGTTCGATGAAGGAACCAAAGCGGTTGCCCAGGCGATCGCAGACAGCGATGCGACCAGCATCATTGGTGGTGGCGACAGTGCCGCCGCGATCCAGCAGCTCGGTTTTGCCGATCAGGTCTCGCATGTGAGTACCGGCGGTGGTGCCAGCCTGGCGATGCTGGAAGGTCAGGAATTTGCAGCTGTGAATCTGCTGGATGAAGCCTGATTGAATCCCGCTGAATAATCGAGTTTCTCAGACACAGTCCTTCACGTGAGGGACTGTGTCTTTTTGTTTGGCAATGATCTACTCGCAACCCGGGTAGCGAGGCGGTAGAATAAAGGATGTGGCGGGTTCTGTTTGTGCCACCCGTAAAACTCTGGTGTTATTTCAATAGCTCTCATTAGCAGTAGTGAATGGGGAGTGAGGCAAATGGTGACGTCGTTATTCTCAAGTGAAGAAATCGAGCGGTTTCAGCGAGACGGTTTTGTGGTCGTGGAATCGTTATTCAGTGAGGAAGAAGTAGCGCTACTGGGGCAGATTGGTCGGGCAGACCTGGCGATGCAGCAGGCGACTTTCAGCCGGGCTGACGGAGAAGGGGGCGCGGTCAAACTGAGCGTGGAGAACGAAGTCGGCGAAGACATCTATGGTGCGATTGCCGCCGGTCACCGGGTTGTGGATCGGATGGAAGAACTGCTCGGTGATGAAGTCTACCATTACCACCATAAGATGATCCAGAAAGAAGCGAAAGTGGGTGGTGCCTGGGCATGGCATCAGGATTATGGATACTGGTACAACAATGGTTGCCTGTTTCCGGATATGGCCAGCTGTATGATTGCTGTCGACCGGGCGACCCAGGAGAACGGTTGCCTGCAGGTGCTCAAAGGGAGCCATCTGATGGGGCGGATGAATCATGGCAAGGTGGGTGACCAGACTGGCGCAGATCCGGAGCGTGTGGCGGCGGCCTGCGAGCGGTTTGAACTCGTGTACTGCACGCTGGAACCGGGATCGGCGATCTTCTTTCACTCCAATCTGCTGCACCGTTCAGATCAGAATAAAAGCGACCATCCGCGGTGGGGGTTCATCTGCTGCTACAACACGAAGCACAACGATCCATATAAGGAGTCGCGACACCCTCAGTACACACCGCTGACGAAGAGGGATGATGCGGACGTGTTGAAAATCGGTCATGCCCAGTGGGAACAGATACAGGCAGATTCATCGCTGTGATGAGTGACGTCGAATTGTGGGAGCAGAATGGGTAAGGGTGCCGAAACCACAGGAAATTCGCTGAGTCAGCAGAGTGAGCTGATCAAGCGACTGGCGCGCGAGGTCGGCTTTGATCTGGCTGGAATTGCGCCAGCGGTCACGCCCACTGGTTATCACAGCTTTCTGGACTGGCTGAACCAGGGATACGCGGGAGAGATGAGCTATCTCGAACGTCGTAAAGAGGCTTATGAACATCCACGCTATGTGATGAGTTCCGTGCGGAGTGTGCTGATGCTGACGTTGAATTATCAGACGGAAACGCCGCCCGAGGTGACGGGAACTGAGGCGCGGGTTTCGCGTTATGCCTGGGGGACGACCGACTATCACAAGGTGATTCGCAAGAAACTAAAGCAGCTGTCGCGCTTGATTCGCGAGCAGTATCCCGATTGTGAAACACGAGGCGTTGTCGATACTGCGCCGCTGCTGGAGCGGGACTTCGCTCAGTTGGCAGGACTGGGCTGGATTGGAAAGAACACGCTGCTGCTCAACAAACGGGAGGGAAGCTGGTTTTTTCTAGCGGGGTTGCTGCTGAGTGATGAGCTGGAATATGACGAACCGCAACAAACAAGCCATTGTGGCACCTGTACACGGTGCCTGGAGGCCTGTCCGACCGATGCGTTCGTAGAAGCAGGGACGCTGGATGCGCGGAAGTGTATTTCGTATCTGACGATCGAGCTGCGAGATCAGCCGATCCCTGCAGAATTACGAACGGGAATGCAGGACTGGATGTTTGGCTGCGATGTGTGCCAGGAAGTCTGTCCCTGGAATCGGAAGGCACCGATCAGCGGAGAGCCAGCATTTCAGCCGGTCGAAACGTTTACTCCCGTCGATGCCTGCGAACTGCTGACACTGGACGAAGCTGCATTTCAGGAGCGGTTCCAGAGTACGCCGATGTCGCGGGCCCGTCGGGCGGGGTTGCTCCGGAATGCAGCCATCGTACTGGGGAACCGGGGAGATCAGAGTGCAGTGCCGGCATTGTTGGGAGTACTCAATGATGATGAGCCGCTGATTCGAGGGGCCGCGGCCTGGGCGCTGGGGCGACTGGGAGCTCCGACCACTGTGGAGACGCTGCAGGCCCGCCTGGAAATTGAGATTGAAACAGATGTGATTGAGGAACTCAAGCAGACACTCAGCAGGCTGGTGAGTTGAGGCGAATAAACTGGAAAATGCGGGGAGAAAGTGGCGGGCTCTGATGGAAAAGTGACAGTGCGTGTATTACGATCTGCAACAGAGTTAAGCCAACAAAAAATCTTTGGTTCGAATATCAGAACGTTATTGTGAATGGGAGCAGTGAGATGGGCGATCAACCTCTTGTCGGAGTCAATGGTGCCAGCGGTCGGATGGGACAGCGGGTGGCTGTGCTCGTATATCAGGATCCGGATCTGAAACTGGGGGCTGCCCTGGAATCGGAGTCTTCTCCTGCCCTGGGGAAAGACGTGGGTGAAGTTGCCGGCATCGGTCCTGTTGGCCTGAACATTACGTCTGAGTTGACCGACCGCGTGGATGTGATCATCGACTTCTCCCTGCCAGCCGGACTGGTGAAAATCGCCGGAGTCTGTGCTGAACGGCAGATTCCGCTGGTTGCTGCTACCACGGGATTGACGCCGGAACAGCGAAACGAAGTGCTGACGGCTTCACAGACCACTCCCCTGATTCTGGCCCCCAATATGAGTGTGGCTGTGAATCTGATGATGAAGCTGGTGCGGGAAGCCGCCCATTCGCTGAAGAATACTCCCAGTGGCGTGGACGTAGAAATCATTGAGCGGCATCACCGGTTTAAGGAAGATGCACCCAGTGGGACCGCATTGCACTTTGGTGAAATCATTGCCGACGAGATGGGGCAGACCGAACACGTTCACGGACGCGAAGGACGTCCGGGACCACGTCCGGTTTGTGAAATCGGCTATCACGCGTTGCGGACCGGCGACAATGTGGGTGAGCATACAATTGTCTTCGGCATGATGGGTGAGACGATTGACCTCACAGTCCGCGGCCATACCCGTGACAGTTATGTTTATGGCGCCCTGATGGCGGCCAAATATCTGACAACCCAGAAGGCGGGTCTGTATACAATGGCGGACGTGCTGGGCCTGAACTAAATCTCGGCCTGTCAGTAAGTTATGTTGCAAATCTAAAACTGCCGGTACTATGCGATGGTGCCGGCAGTTTTTGTTCTCAGCGACAGGTATCACCGGTTTATTTTGGTAAGTCTGCCCCTTTTACCAAGTCTGTGAAATGATCAAGAGTGATACACCCGGTAACCGATACAAAAAGAGCGCTGACTGCCTCTCGACAGAACAGATTGAGGGGGAGAACGGACACCGTGTCCTGTCTAACCGGAATTCAGGGATTGAATTCTGATCTGCTGTCAAAACAGAGTCCCGTCTCGAAGGATCGAGTCATGAGCTGGCTGAAGTCTCTCAAATTCAAAAGCGTTCTGAGTCTCATTTCACGAGATTCCTCTCAAACCGAACGCCAATCTCGCTTTGGTGTTCGCTGGAACCAGACGGCTAAAGTCTTCGTCGGTTTGATCGCCAGTGTCTGTTCAATGATGGCACTGATCTCCTTCTTCGGTTCACTGGAAGAGCCTTCTGTGGAAGATAAGCTGCTTTCCGATGCCGAGTCGCTGGCACCGGATCTGGGAAGCGGGGATGAACTGTCGATGGAATTTGGTCTGGATGCGGAGCTGCCGCTGCAGGAAGCGGTTGCCGATGTGGAAGGAGCCATGGGGGAAGTACAGACGGTTTCTGTGGAGCAGGCAGCAGGCAGCGGAGAGACCGGTTCGGGAGTCTATCATGCGTTGGGGCGCGATTATGGAGATCAGCAGACGAGTGGACGCGTCGAGCAGGTTTCTGGAGCGCATCCCATTTATGTGTCGAGTAACAGGCAGTCCGGGGGTACGCAGAATGCAAGCAGCTCCGGGGCTGCCTGGCTGACTGGAGAAATTGAAGAGCTCGAGCTGCCGACAGTGCGCAGCGCAGCTGTTCCTTCCAGAAATTATTAAGAGAACAATTAAACGGAAGTCTCAGACCTTTCAACCATTCGCGGGAATCAGAGTCGATGTATCAGAGTTACTGGAATCTGCAGAGCGGCCCTTTCGAAGAAAAGATGGACGCTGGGTATTTTTATGAGAGCCACCCGCATCAGGCCGGACTGCTGAAGTTGCAATACCTGGTGGAGAACCGCAAGGGAGCCGGCCTGCTGGTCGGAAACCCGGGCAGCGGGAAATCCTACCTGTGCCACGTGCTGAAAAGTCAGCTTGCAGAGCGGCATCAGCCGTTCGTACAACTGGTCTTTCCCCAGCTTTCACCTGTCGAGTTGATTTCATATCTCGCGGTTGAGTTAGGGGCGGAAGAGGCGGGCATCGAGCCGGGAGTGACCGGTAAGGATCGCATCATCCGCGCCCTGCATCGGCAGTTACAGTTGCTTTGTGATCAGGGGGCACAGCCTGTGATCGTGATTGATGAAGCACATCTGATTGCAGATCAGCGAATTTTCGAGACGCTGCATCAGTTGCTCAATTTTCAGCAGACCTCCGATGTCGACTTCACGCTGTTGCTGGTAGGAGACCGGTTGTTGCTGAGTCACCTGCAACGTTCCGCTCAGCTGGATGACCGCATTTCGGTCCGTTGTCTGCTCAGACCGTTTTCTGCGGAAGAGACACAACGGTACGTTGAGCATCGACTGCAGGTCGCCGGTCGGACCGAACCGGTGTTCGAAGCATCTGCATTCCAGACGTTGTTCGAACTGACGCAGGGGAATCCGCGGAAGATCAATCGTTTGTGTGATCTGGGGCTGCTGGTCGGTTATGCCGACGAACTGCCGCTGATTACGTCAGACGTTCTGGAAGCGGTTTCAGAAGAACTCGTAACCTCCATTCCAGACTGATACTCATTCAGCGGAATAATTCTATTTAACGTAGTATCATCTACAGTTGAGTATATCGATTAAGTTACGCGCTGACCTGTTTCTGAGGGCAGCGCGTTTTTTTGTGAACCTGCTCCCGTGCTTTGGTGTCTGCTTCCCAACGGGTAATGCTACCCCATTAATTCGTACAGGGAAAAACCATGTTTCACTTCTTCTCCAGCGAGAGTTCATCGAGCAGCTCGTCAGAATCTGACGGGACGGGGTCGGTGTGTGAAGTGTGAACGTCGACATTGAATGAATTCAAGCCCGTCCGATTCTTTGATCGGACGGGCTTTTTTTATTGGTATGCCCCAGTTGGGGCGAGGCTCGCATTTTTTCGTTGCATCAGCCGATCTGGCGCTGCACGGGCACAAAAAGGCTGCTGAGGCTGCTCACCTCTTCAGCTGGCCGGCAGATGTGACACACTCCTCTTGAGAAAGGAGGCTATGAGCAATGGTTCATAAAGTTCATGTGAATGTGGGAACGATCGGTCATATCGATCATGGAAAGACAACGCTGACGGCTGCGATTTTGAAGGTGCAGGCACAGCGTGGTCTGGCGCGCGTCAAGTCGTACCAGGAGATCGCCCGCGGCGGTATCGAACGCGATAAAAACAAGACTGTGACGATCCTGGCGTCGCATGTGAAGTACGAAACGGACAAGCGGACGTACGCGCACATCGACTGTCCGGGACACGCGGATTACATCAAGAACATGATTTCCGGTGCAGCTCAGATGGATGGTGCGGTGCTGCTGGTCTCTGCCGCCGACGGTCCGATGCCCCAGACACGCGAGCACATTCTGCTGGCGCGGCAGGTGGGTGTTCCGTACCTGGTCGTGTTTCTTAACAAGTGTGATCTGGTGGATGATCCGGAGCTGATCGAACTGGTAGAGCTGGAGCTGCGGGAAATGCTGACGCATTATGGCTTTACTGGAGATGAAGTTCCCTTTATCTACGGTTCCGCGAAACTGGCCGATGCACGTCCGGATGATCCGGACGCCTCCCGGTGTATCCACGAACTGCTGGAGACGCTCGACACCTACGTGCCGGATCCGCAGAGGCTGACTGACAGGCCGTTTCTGATGTCGGTCGAAAACGTGTTCAGCATCATGGGCCGCGGGTCTGTGGTGACGGGTAAGATTGAACAGGGACAAATCCGTCCCGGCGATGCGGTCGAGATTGTCGGTCTGTGTGAAGATACGCGCACTGATGTTGTGACTTCGGTGGAGTCGTTCAACGCACTGGTCGACACGGGCTATGCCGGCGACAACGTGGGTTGCCTGTTGAGAAAGACGAACTACTCAGAAGTTTCGCGGGGTCAGGTGCTGGCAGCAGTTGGCACCGTGACGCCGTATCGAAACTTCGAGGCGGAAGTTTATGTTTTGAAAAAGGAAGAAGGGGGACGGCATACGCCTTTTTTTGATGGCTATACGCCCCAGTTTTTCTTTCGTACGACGAACGTCACGGGAACCGCACGGGTGGAAGGCCAGGCAGATCTGGCCATGCCCGGTGATGGTGTGACACTGAACGTGATGCTCAACCAGCCGATCGCGCTGGCTGAGGGGGACCGGTTTGCGATACGCGAAGGCAGCAAAACGGTCGGTTCGGGAGTGGTCACACGCGTGATTGCCTGATGTGGGTGCCCCTGGTCTGCCTTGGTGGATCAGGGGCATTTTACTGGAGCAGCAGTGCTGTTCGTGGCCGTGTTCTGTTTTAGTCTGCGTGAAAATGGGGGACAGCCCTTGCGAAATACAGGGGGTCGGGTTCACAATAGGCCAATTCATTTCAACCCGATAGGGAAATCTCGTTGCGTGTGGGAGTAATACAGGCCAGCTTAAAAGCGGTCTGAATCGATTCCCTGCACGGACCGTCAACAAGGTAAATGTCTGAATGTGGTCTTCGCGTCTGTTCTGGAAACTGTTCCTGGTTTATGCCGGTCTGAATATTGCTTCCGCGATTGTATTCGTGTTGATTGTTTCGGGACGCCAGAAAACCCAGGTGGAAGACCAGGTGCAGCAGCGTCTGCATGACTCAGCGGTGATCATGCGGAGCAGCATGGAGGGGGTCTTCGACAGAGGATTCTCTGAGCAGCTGCAGATCAAAGTTGAGAAGCTGGGGGCAGAAACCGGCACGCGGATTACGCTGATCGACATGGACGGGGTCGTGATTGCCGATTCGGATCAGAGTTCACTGCAGCTGGTCCGCGACATGGAAAACCACAAAAACCGGGTGGAAGTCATCAAAGCGCTGGCCACGGGTTCGGGGACTTCCGAACGGAGAAGTCCGACACTGAGTGAGCCCATGAAGTATTATGCGCTCTTGTACCGGCATGATGGCGAGCCTAAGGGGGTGGTGCGTGTTTCGATCACGATGTCCAAAATTCAGCTGGAGATCGCGTCGATTGAGAAGCTGATCTGGAGTATTGCGCTACTGGTCAGCTTTACCGTGATGTTGATTACCTATTGGGTGGTCGCTCGCATGATCCGTCCCCTGACGATTCTGACCAATGCAGCCGAGTCGATTGCCAATGGGGATTACGATCAGAAACTGTATTTCCCCCAGCATGATGAGCTGGGAATCCTGGCCCAGTCCTTTAATCATATGAGCAAGGAAATGGCCGAACGCGTGCGTCAGCTGCAGGCGAGCGGTGATCGTCTGAGTACCGTGCTGGAGGGTATGGTCGAGGGCGTAATCGCGACCAATGAACGACAGCATGTGCTGTTTGCCAACGAGTCGGCGGGGCGGTTGTTGTTTTTCTCGCCGGAAGAGGCACAGGGTAAGCCGCTGTTTGAATCGGTACGAAATCATCAGCTGCAAAAGGCGGTGACAGAGGTGTTAAAAACCCTGGAACCCCAGCGGATGGAAGTCGAACTCGAGAGTACCAGCGATCGGATTCTGGGGGTGACCACGACTCCGCTGCCCGGCACTCCCTGTCCGGGTCTGGTGATCGTGTTGTTTGATATGACCGAGTTACGGCGGTTGGAATCATTGCGTCAGGAGTTTGTTGCGAATGTCTCACATGAATTGAAGACGCCTTTGAGTTCCATCAAGGCGTATACGGAGACCCTGATCCGTGGCGCGATGGATGATCCGGAGATCAGCAAAACCTTTCTGATGCGGATCGAAGAACAGGCAGACCGTCTGCACCAGCTGATTCTCGACTTGATCAGCCTGGCGAGTATCGAATCAGGAAATCAGGTCTTCGATATTATCAGTATCGAGCTGCGTCCGTTTGTTGAGTCCTGCCTGGTAGATCAACAGACTGTGGCGGAGTCAAAGCAGATTGAACTGATTATCGAAGAGCAGGAGCCCGGTTTGCGGGTCAAAGCTGACGAAGAAGGCTTGCACCAGATCCTGGGGAACCTGATCAACAACGCGATCAAGTACACGCCGGAGCAGGGAACGATTACGATTCGCTGGCAGCGTGATGAAGGTAACATGGTGTTACTGCAGGTGCAGGATACCGGGATCGGGATTGAGGAGAAGCATCTGGCCCGTCTATTCGAGCGGTTCTTCCGGGTCGACAAAGCGCGTTCGCGTGAGCTGGGTGGAACCGGGCTGGGGCTCTCCATTGTGAAGCATCTTGTACAATCGTTTAATGGTACGATTGGTGTGACCAGTAAGGTCGGGACAGGAACGACGTTTTCTGTCCGTCTCCCCCGTGGCTGAGATCGGGGTTGAGTGTGGTAAGTGCTGTGTAATTCCTGTGTTAGGATGCGCATTTCCGGTGGTTGAGTTGTTCCGGAAAGATTAAGTACTTCACGGTTTCTTAATATAGTCTTAACAAATTGCGGGTATGGTTACACGCGTCTGAGAGAGGCTACAGGTGCCCGTTCGCTCTGAACGGCGGTGTGGTCTCTGAATCAAAGCGAAGAACCATCTTATTTAACCATATCGCATTTGGGAGAAACACACACGATGATCACGACAAACAAGGGGAAAGTATGGGGGCTGCTGTGTCTGGCCATTGGCGTTTCCCTGATTGGCGTTGGATGCAACGGGAACAGCGACGGCCCGGCAGCCAAGCAGGCTGGATCTGAGCCGGGAGCCGAAGCACCTGCTGAGGGTGGCGAGAAGCTGGAAGGCAGTGTGAAAATTGATGGCTCCAGCACCGTGTATCCCGTGAGTGAAGCGGTTGCCGAAGAGTTTCGTGCAGTGCAGCCTAAGATTCGTGTGACAGTTGGTGTCTCCGGTACCGGTGGTGGAATGAAGAAATTCATCGCTGGCGAAGTTGATATCTGCGATGCATCTCGGGCGATGAAAGAAAAAGAAGCCAACGCCTGTAAAGAACAGGGAATCGAGTTCATCGAACTGTCAGTTGCGTTTGACGGTCTGGCTGTGATCGTGAACCCTAAGAACGACTGGTGCGACTGCCTGACCGTCGGTCAGCTCAAAGAACTGTGGCGTCCGGAAAGTGGCGTTAAGCAGTGGAAAGACCTGGATCCCAAGTGGCCTGCCAAAGACATCAAGCTGTACGGTCCGGGAACTGACTCGGGTACTTTCGATTACTTCACCGAAGCAATCGTTGGTGAATCCAAGGCCAGCCGGGCTGACTACACTGCCAGTGAAGACGATAACGTGCTGGTGACCGGTGTCTCCGAAGACGCAGATGCCCTGGGTTACTTCGGCTATGCATACTACGACGAAAACAAAGACAAACTGAAGCTGCTGGCTGTTGATGGCGGCAAAGGTTGTGTCAAACCTTCTCTGGAAACCGTGCGGAACAACACTTATGAGCCACTGTCCCGCCCGCTGTTCATCTATGTGCGGAAGTCTGCTCTGGAGCGACCTGAAGTAGTTGCCTTCGTCAAATTCTACATGGAAAACGCTGCAGCTCTGTCGAAAGACGTGGGATATGTGCCCGTCTCCGAAGAAGTTCAGAAGAAGAACATGGAAACCTTTAATGGAGCTTTGTCGAAGTGACAAACGAACGTTCTGACGCAGAACAACCAGTTGAAGTAAACGGGGGTGAGGCAGCGGTCGTTGGGCTGCCTCGCCCTGCGTCTCTTGAAAGTGCGAGTGGTCTGTGGAACCGTCTGCGTCCTGTGTATGAGGGCCTGGTACACTTCTCGCTGTTTATCTGCGCCAGCATTTCAGTGCTGGTGACCGTAGGCATTGTGATCATTCTGCTGTACGAATCGGTTAAGTTCTTCTACGATGTGCCTGTGCTGGAGTTTCTGACGGGGACTGAATGGACGCCGTTGCTTAAGCCACAGCACTTCGGGATTCTGCCTCTGCTCTGTGGGACGATGCTGGTCGCCGGCGGTTCCGCGCTTGTGGCGGTTCCGATTGGTCTGGGGACGGCAATTTACCTGAGTGAGTATGCGTCTCCCCGCTTCCGCGACATCGTGAAACCAATCCTGGAAATCCTGGCCGGTATCCCATCGGTCGTTTATGGATTTATGGCAATTGTGTTTGTGTCTCCGATCATCCGCCAGATTTTTCCCAGTGCCGGCGTATTCAATGCTGCCAGTGCCTGTGTCGTGGTGGGGATCATGATCCTGCCGATGATCATTTCTCTGAGTGAAGATATTCTGCAGTCGGTCCCGATTTCATTGCGGGCAGCAGCTTCTGCACTGGGAGCAAACAAATTTGAAGTGACCGTACGGGTGGTCCTGCCGGCTGCGATGTCGGGGATTATTGCCAGTTTCCTGCTGGCCATCTCCCGTGCAATCGGTGAAACAATGGCGGTGACTCTGGCAGCAGGGGCGACACCCAAGCTGACCCTGAATCCCCTGGAAAGTATTCAGACCATGACCGCTTACATTGTGCAAGTGAGTCTGGGAGATACACCTGCAGGCACGATTGAGTACCGTACAATTTTTGCAGTCGGCCTTGCCTTGTTTGTCACAACAATGACGATGAACGTGATTGCTCAATATATTCTCTCCCGAGTAGGAGAACGCTACGAATGAGCACGAAACTCGATATTTATACAAAGAGACGCCGTGGGCGTATCATTAACGGGATGTTCACTGTGGCCTGTTTTCTGGCCACGATTTCCTGTGTGCTGGTGCTGTTGGTTTTGATCTGGAATATCATTCTGCAGGGCAAAAGCTGGTTGAGCTGGGACTTTATCGAGTCCCTGCCTTCACGGTTCCCTGAAAAAGCCGGTATCAAGACAGCGCTGTGGGGCAGCATCTGGCTGATCTGTCTGACGGCTCTGTTTTCAGTACCGCTGGGAGTAGGGGCTGCCGTTTATCTGGAAGAGTATGCTCCACGCAGTCGCTGGCGGAAATTGATTCAGTTGAATATTGCGAATCTGGCCGGTGTGCCTTCCATTGTTTACGGAATTCTGGGGTTGGGACTGTTCGTCCGGGCGTTGGCTTTTGAACGGAGCGTGCTGTCCGGCGCATTGACACTGACTCTGGTTGTATTACCGATTATTATTCTGGCATCCCAGGAAGCGCTGCGGGCGGTACCGGATTCGATCCGACGTTCGGCTTATGCTCTGGGGGCGACCCGCTGGCAGACGGTGTGGTACCAGGTGCTGCCGGCTTCCCTGCCGGGGATTATGACAGGAGTGATTCTGTCCCTCTCACGGGCACTCGGAGAAGCGGCACCCCTGCTGGTTGTCGGGGCAATGGCTTATGTTCCCTTTGTACCGGAAAAATTATCGGATGAGTTTACGGCTCTGCCGATTCAGATTTTCAACTGGACCTCGCGGCCGCAGGAAGAGTTTCATCATCTGGCGGCAGCCGGGATTTTAGTACTGCTGGTCGTACTGGTCAGCATGAATGCAGTAGCGGTGTTCGTGCGGCATAAATACGGAAAAAAGATTCGCTGGTAAGAGAGGGATCCTGGCGATCGGGAAAATACGAAATTCTCCCGCACATATTTGATTTCGATTATCTATAATAGTATTCAGCGGGGATAACCAATTTATGGCTTCAACACCCTCGGTTAAAAATAATATGCAATCACCTGATAAAGCAGCCTCCACTCATTCACAGGGTCCTGTCGTGCGGCCTTCGATTCCTGAAGGTAAAAGCATGCGGACTGCCGATGAGTTGGCGCAGGCTACCGAAAAGATCAGCGTGCGTGACCTGTCGTTTTATTATTCGGATAACCGCGCTTTAACTGATATTTCACTTTCGATTCCTGAGCGGTGCGTGACTGCATTCATTGGCCCCTCAGGCTGTGGAAAGTCGACGTTTCTCCGGTGTCTGAACCGGATGAATGATATGATCGAAGGCACCCGGGTCGAAGGCGAGATCCTGCTGGAAGGTCAGGATATTTATTCCAGCCGCACAGACATCGTGACCTTGCGGAAGCGGATCGGGATGGTATTCCAGAAGTCGACTCCGTTTCCGAAATCGATTTTCGATAACGTGTCGTTCGGTCCCAAGATCGCAGGTATTCGTAAAAAGAAAGATCTGTACGAGATCGTCGAGCGTTCTCTGCAGCGGTCGGCCTTGTGGGAAGAAGTCAAAGATCGCCTGAGCGATTCTGCATTGAACCTGTCGGGTGGTCAGCAGCAGCGGTTATGTATTGCCCGTGCTCTGGCCAACGATCCAGATATTCTGTTGATGGATGAACCGGCGTCGGCACTCGATCCGGCTTCAACGGCACGTATCGAAGACCTGATCTTCGAACTCAAAGAACAGTACACGATTGTGATCGTTACGCATAACATGCAGCAGGCGGCTCGTGTGTCCGACCAGGCTGCCTTTTTCTATCAGGGGCTGCTGATCGAATCCGGAGCGACGGAAGAGCTCTTCACGAATCCCAAGAAACAGCAGACCGAAGACTACATTACCGGCAGATTTGGATAAGCCAATGACAAAACATTTACAGCGTGATATGGAATCACTGGAGCGGGAAATCATCACCCAGTCATCACTGGTGGAAGAGATGATTTCCAAAGCCAGTCGCGCGCTTTACGAAGTTCAGGTTGATCTGGCCAATGAAGTGATTGAGCAGGAACGGGCGATCAACGAGAGTGAAGTGAAGATTGAGGAAGACTGCCTGAAGATTCTGGCGCTGCACCAGCCGGTGGCCGTCGATTTGCGCGAGACGGCAACGGTGCTGAAGATTAACAATGATCTGGAGCGTATTGCCGACCTGGCGGTGAATATCGCTGAGCGGACCATCGGATTGTCGCATTATCCGAATTTCCATATTCCTGCTGCTCTGGAACCCATGACGAAAGTTACGGTTTCGATGTTACGCGACGCGATTGACGCGTTCATCGATTTCGATACCGATAAGGCCCGTGAGGTCTGTAAACGTGATGATATTGTCGACGGTTACAACCGCGAGATCATCAATGAAATCTACGGATTGATGCAGACCGATCCGAGCCTGATTAAGCCGGCATTACATTTTTTCTCTTCAGCGCGCCACATTGAACGTATTGCCGACCATACTACAAATATTGCGGAAGATGTGATTTACCTGACCGAGGGCGAAATTGTCCGTCATCGTCACAAAGAAACATTTTCCACCTGACCCGCTTTTACAGAGGTGTTATAAGAAAAAGACATGTCAAAGAAACGCATTCTTGTGATTGAAGATGATCGTTCTCTCTCTGAAGTTCTCGCATACAATCTGCGACAGGAGAAGTACGATGCCGTGGTGGCCCTGGATGGGATGGACGGGTTACGGCAGGCCCAGTTGAAAACGCCTGACCTGATTATATTAGACCTGATGTTGCCTCAGATGGACGGACTGGAAGTCTGTCGCAGACTGCGATCAGACCCGGTAACCAGTAATGTGCTGATTCTGATGCTGACCGCGAAATCTGAAGAGACCGATCAGGTCGTCGGATTCACGCTGGGGGCTGATGATTACGTGACCAAGCCGTTCAGCGTCAAGATTCTGCTGGAGCGGATCAAGGCTCTGCTTCGTCGACGTGAAAGCAATGGCGAAGCCTCTGATACCATCGTGAGCCAGGGAGTTATGATCGACCGCCGGCGTCACCGGGTGATGATTGACGATGTGCCCATCTCACTGACCCGCAGTGAATTCGAACTGCTGGAAGCGCTGGTTCGTCAGCCGGGTCGGGTGTTCTCCCGCTCTGAGTTGATTGATGCGGCTCTGGGAGACGATGCCCTGGTGCTGGAGCGGACGATTGACGTTCATATCCGGGCTCTGCGTCAGAAACTGGATAAGCACGCGGAGTTGATTGAAACGGTGCGTGGAGTTGGTTACCGATTCCGTGATCCAGACACCGCATTTAAGAAACAGACGACATAAATCGTTTGGCAGAAGGCTGAAACGACACTAAACAGGTCTGCGAGAGCAGGCCTGTTTTTGTTTTGCAATTGGATGTCAGAACTTAAGTGCCTGTTGTGGCTGGGTTAGGGGAGAAAATGGCCCGATTGAGTGTACTGAATGGCACATGAATCGGGATTTCTTTCTATCTGAACTGTCAAAAACTTGCGGAAACGGTAGTTGACAGTCTCAAGAAGGTCGATATACTTATCTTAGTTGAGACTGAGTCTCATGATCGACATTCCACCAGGTCCAAGCCTGAGATCGGGGTTCCAACCGTTTCCTACCTGAGGAACTCCGGGTTTTTCAAGATCACTATCCACGTAAAAAAAGCGTCTGCCACCATGGATGCGACAGACGCCTGGGTATAAGTGTAAGATGTCTACAGTAACCGGAAGCCAGATCGAGCGTGTGGGAGCCACCCCGGCCCCTGAAGTTGCACCACGCCGCCGTTTTCTCTGCCACTGTCTGAAAGTGACTCCAGATCAGGTCCAGCAGTGTATTACTGAGACCCAGGCAGAGACCGTCCACGAAGTAACCCGCGGTTGCGGAGCTGGAAAAGGCTGCACAGCCTGCCATTGCCGCATTAAGGACTTACTGGCAGGGCTGTGTGATGACTGTGGACAGTCCAAGCGACGTTGTCTGTGTGCCGCTCAGCCGGTTTAAACCTGCTATTCGCGAATCTGCTCGGCCAGGTAGTTCTGAATGCCGACCTGTTTGATCAGTTCCAGCTGTGATTCGCACCAGTCGATGCTTTCCTCTGACTCGACGACCATCTGATCCATCAATTCCCGGCTGCCGGCGTCTTTTTCCTGTCGGCAGAGTTCGATGGCTTCGTTGTAGGTTGAGACCCCTTTGGTTTCCAGTTCCAGGCTGTTCTGGATCTGTTCTTCAACAGTCTTACCCACGCGAATGACGTCGTAGCGGGCGATTTCCGGAACGCCATCCAGATAGAGGATGCGATCGATGACCTGCTCGGCGTGTTTCATTTCTTCGATGGATTCGTCGTAGAAGTGCTTGGCCAGTTTGTCAAAGCCCCAGTCTTTGCACATCTTGGAAGAGATGAAGTACAGGTTGATGGCGGTGAGTTCGATTGTCAGGCCATCGTTTAACGCGTCGATTACTTTCTGGCTACCCTTCATTGGTTCTGCTTTCTCAATCTTGTCTTTCCTGCCCCTGCCGAATTCCGGGCGGGAGCAAATGTTGTTGATAATATTTGACTACCGGTAGTATTCGTTAATGGCTCCAATTGTACCAGAGTGAATCTGGCGAAAAATGTCTATTTATATAGATTGAAACGAGATCTCTGACTTCGTGGAGTTCGCAGCGGAGATTTCTGAAACCGGTTCTCAATTACTGCTGTTTTCGGGGGCAAGATTGAGCAGTTCCACTTTCCGGAACTGAACCGGGTGACTTTCCGACTGCAGGGAAATGGTTCCTTTATCCAGCATGATTGGGGCGCCCTGTTCGATCAGCTTCTGGGCATCGGCGTCTTTGGGGTCGAGCTGAGGCTTGGTGTACGACAGCACGGTTTCCCCATCAATGACGTGTTTGATGATCTTGTTGCCTTTGACTTCGACGTCAACGGTCACCCACTGATCGCCCCGATAGGTTTTGGAAGAGGAGTCGATGCAGTGGGGCATGAAGAGTTTGTTGTCCATGACGACATTCGTACCCGGGGTGCAGAGGTTGGCCGTGCTGCGTTTGCCCGTCGGTTTCCCACCCAGCAGCTGGACTTCAATGGAAACCGGAAAACGCTGGTCGAGGGACATGCTTTCGGGGCTCTGGCCGTGGACCATGATACCGCTGTTACGAAATGCCCAGCCCGGTCCGCCTTTGACCTGATCGCCGATGAAACGATATTCCACGCGGATGATGTAGTGGGAAAAGGAGTCTTTGTAGAAGATGTGACCGAATTTTTCATCGAAGGCATCGTAGTGCTCATAGTCGACGGTGAGTAACCCGTCCTTCACCCGAAATGTATCTGCATAATTGACGCCTGGTTCATAACCCCGAATTTTGACCGTCCAGCCATCCAGGTTCTTCCCGTTGAACAGGGGGATCCATTTTTCCTGAGTTGCTTTCTCTTCAGCAGAGAGAGTAGCAGGCAGGCAGAGTGTCAGGCAGAGAGACAGACCGGCAATGAGAGCAGATGCGGTTTTCACGGTTTCATTCCTTCAGGCAGTCGTGCGATGGAGTCGGATTCAAAAGTCAGCAGGTCTCCCCTGGGGGAAGAAGCATTTATTATAAGTGATGCTGAGCTAAATAGCACGTTTTGGCATCAAAGAATCCGTGATTTGGATTCGCGGGTTGCATCGTGTTCAGACAATGAAAAAACGCCCGTTGAATTAACGGGCGTTTCTTTAATTTACATCAGGCCGGAGGCCTGTGGCTGACCTGGTGGTCGGCCGACTGATGAGAATCAGCCTTCTTTCTTGGACTCTTCGCCACCTTCTGGTACTTCTGCACCAGCGCCACCGGTGGTGGAACCAGCTTCAGGAGCAGGAGCTTCGCCAGCAGGTGCTTCGCCTGCAGGAGCTTCAGCAGCGGGCTCTTCAGCAGGTGCAGGAGCTTCGGTAGCAGGCTTGCCGCAACCAACGGCCCAGATTGACATGCTGATGGTGGCGGGCACGACGAACAGTCGGCTCAGTTTTGTGAAAGACATTGAGTTGTCCCTTCCGATTTCGTTGTTCAAAAAAAGTGAGTCACTTGCATTCTGTCAATGAAGACATTCTGTCTAGAAACATTAAAAAATGAGCACCCCCAGATTTCAAGCGCCATCGAGAAACTTTAGATCAGTTTTCAATTTGAATAGGGAGAAACTGAGGTTTTTCTGGCTCTGAGAAACTGGCTTTACTGCAACCGGTTTACTGGTTATAGCGAAATCGCGGGGCGTTGGCAGGGTTCAGGAGTGCGCTGAGAAGCGTCTGGCGGATTGCCAAATTAATACAAAAAGGTCAAGATTAATTTCATTTAATCCATAAAAAACTGGCAAAAATTAGGGGGAAACTGTTTTTCGAATTATCAAAATTTTTATAAGAAACTTTGATATAACAGTTTGCTAATTTGTTCCGGGTTTGTCACACTAATCTCAGTTCTGAGAATTTGATTCTTATTCAAGTAAGTGTCCAGTTTACTCAGGGCTGATATCTGTTCTTATTTTTGCGTCATAATACGCTGAGCGTATTTTTTTCAGTGCGTCACTATTTTACGAACGTGTTTTCTTGAAGTGGTGATCAATTACGAGTGACAATAAACTCCGTTTTATTGTCGAGAGACTTTTAAGTTAGAGGATGGGCTACATGGCCACTGGAACAATCAAAAAAATTACTGAAAAAGGTTTTGGCTTCATCAACGATGGTCAACAGGATATCTTTTTTCATCTCTCATCACTGGACGGAATCACGTTCGATCAACTGGTAGAAGGCCAGACTGTTGAATTCGAAAGCGAAAAAAGCGATCGCGGTCTGCGAGCTGTTCGCGTAACAACATCTGAGTAATTCTACTATCAGTTCCACGCTTCCACAGAATTGCGTAGTACTCCCAGTCCCTGAATCTCTACATCAACCTGGTCTCCAGGTTTTAGGTAGACGGGGGGCTTGCGTGCCATGCCAACTCCTGGTGGCGTCCCGGTAAAGATAATATCGCCTGGTTCCAGTGTCATAAACTGAGACAGGAACTGCACAATCTCTTCGATTGTGAAGATAAACTTATCGGTACAGGAATTCTGCATCACCTCTCCATTCAACGTCAGTTTAATGGAGAGGTTGTTTGCATCCTCGATTTCATCCGAGGTGACCAGATAGGGACCGATCGGTGCAAAGGTGTCTGGTGTTTTACCTAAAAGCCATTGTCCGCCCGGACGTCCGATCTGCCAGTCGCGTGCGGAGACATCGTGTCCGTTCATGTAACCGGCAACGTATTCAAGTGCGTTGTCCAGGTTCGCATTGCGACATGTCTTTCCGATGACGACGACCAGTTCGGCTTCGTAGTCTACCTCTTTGGCCACTTCCGGAATACGAATCGGCTGATCGGGACCTGTGACGGAAGTCGTGAATTTACTGAAGCAAACCGGTTCATCGGGAAAGGCCATGCCTGTTTCCTCGGCGTGATCGCGATAGTTCAGGCCGATGCAGATGACTTTCCCCGGTTGCGGAATCGGAGCGCAGAGCGTACCGGTAATCTGTCGGTCGGCCTCCACGGCCTGTTTCGCAGCTTTACAGGCACGTTCGAGTCCGTCTTCCAGGCTGAGCACGCCCTTTAATGAGGGGGGCAGTGTGTCGTCGAACGCACGCACATCGTAGAAGGTCAACTGACCCTCATGGTCGGTAACTGAAACAACGGTCGGACCCTGTTCTGTGTGTAAAGTGGCTAACTTCATACCCGAGTACTCCCTTCGACGACTGGTTGTGAAACATCAAAAGCTCTTGTTCAGCAGTCGGAAATCTTATGCTCTTGCGCTGATGAGATGTAGTGAACGTCAGCATCATCTCAAGCAGAAATGTGAAAGAATCCCCATCGGGTCCGGGTTTTCCAGTTATGGGGTTTAAATATCCGATACGCATGATTTCCATATCCAGCGGGGATTGCTATGCTGTGAGCAGTGGGTCTGTTCTGCAGAACGGATCAGATCTGACACGCGATTTTGAACTCTTCCTTATCTACAGCGACTGAATATTATGGCCAAAGCGACCTATAAAGATGCCGGCGTTGACCTGGATCTCTATCAGAAAGCCATGTCCTCGATTACTCCCCTTCTGGCAAAAACTCATGTCGCACAGAAATCCAGGGTGATGGAACTCCCCGGCGGTTTCGCAGGACTCTTTCGTCTGAATAATCCTCAACCTGGTCCCGCTGGTCGGCAGTACGAAGATCCTGTCCTGGTCTCCGGGACCGATGGGGTAGGGACTAAGATCAAAGTCGCGATCCAGGCGGGAATCTACAATACGATCGGCATCGACCTGGTGGCGATGTGTGTTAATGACTGTCTCTGCCTGGGTGCCGAACCACTGTTCTTTCTCGATTACATCGCACTCGGAAAAGACGATCCCGAACGGCTGGTTGAATTGATGGAAGGCGTCACTAAAGGTTGTGTGCTCTCAAAAGCGGCTCTGCTGGGTGGAGAAACCGCGATCATGCCCGACCTGTACGGTGACGGGGATTTCGATATGGCCGGATTCTGTGTAGGCGTTGTCGAACGCAACCAGGTGCTGGACGGTCAGGCGATTCAATCAGGTGATGTTGTTCTGGGCCTCGAATCGAGCGGCTTCCATTCCAACGGCTACAGCCTGATCCGTAAAGTCGTATTCGAAATGGCGGGCCTGGATGTCAACGATCAGATTGAGGAGTTGAATCAACGGACGGTCGCCAGTATCCTGCTCGAGCCAACCCGGATCTACGCGGACGCCATTAACACCATCTTCCAGAGTTTTCCTGATAAGATTGTGATCAGCGGCCTGGCCCACATTACCGGGGGCGGACTGGTGGAAAACGTGGAACGAATTCTGCCTCAGAATCGCCGGATCGATCTCAAGCGATCTGCCTGGGAAGTGCCTGCTGTCTTTGACTGGCTGCAGTCGCTGGGGGATATTGACGAAGCCGAAATGTTCCGCGTCTTCAATATGGGAATCGGCCTGGTTGCCATCGTCCGGGCACAACATGCAGAGGCCGTGCAGGAAAAACTGCAGTCACTCCAGATCCCTTCGCACGTTCTGGGGAAAGTTACTCAGGGCGACAAAGAAGTAACACTGAGCTGATTTTCAAGCTTCAAATTTCCCACCAGACCGCGATCGCCATGCGCGCGTTTCAGGGTACATCTGAGCGGTTACGATCGAGAGTCCCTGTCAGCAGGAGGGCTATGCCGCTTTTTTGGGTGGTCGCATGTTTAATGGGGGAATCAGGACCCCGACCTTGCGCGTGTGACTCAAATTTTTTTAATGGCTCGCGCAATAGTTTGGTTTCTTTTGTAATTTCCGGAACGCCAGAGGTTCGAAAAGGAATATATGACCAGAGTGTCCAGAAATGGCACTGTGTTCTATATCAGGGAACCTCCGATTGGATGATCCGGTCAGTGCCGGTCTCTCGTCTGTTCGCGCTCCCGTCTCCAGGCGGTGTACTCCGCCGTCAGTTGATTGTCTATTGGGGACAATCTCTACTGAGTTTGCTGCACAGGGAAGGCACACATGGAACGCCCGATTCCAACCGGTCAGGAACGCACATTTGCAGATCATGAGATTATCGTCAGCAAGACGGATCTCAAGGGACACATTACTTACGCGAATCAGACCTTTATCGAGATCTCCGGTTACACCGAGGAAGAACTGTTGGGGCAGCCTCACAATCTGATCCGTCATCCGGATATGCCGCGCTGTGTGTTCAAGCTGTTGTGGGATACGATCCAGGCGGGTGAAGAGATCTTCGCTTACGTCGTCAATCTTTGTAAGAACGGCGACCATTACTGGGTACTGGCCCATGTTACTCCTACGTGGAATCTGTCCGGCCAGATCAGTGGCTATCACTCCAGTCGCCGGGTGCCCGAACGCAAGGCACTGGATAAAGTGATTCCTCTTTACCGGTCGTTGAAGCGGATTGAAGGAGCCAACTCTGACTGGCGAACCGGGATGCAGAATGCAACCGTGGAACTGCTGTCTCAACTGGATGCAGTCGGGATGGAATACGATGAGTATGTCTTTGCCCTGTAACTCTTAAGCCAGAAGATTGAGACCCCGGAGGGACCCCATGCTGAAACTGGAAGCAGCCATACAGTCGACTGGAGAAGAACGTTCCACGTCTCCCCTCACAAACGAGGAACGCGCGGAACTGGAACACTATCGCCGCTGGGTCAAACAGCTGGCGGATGTTTGCGAGTCTGCAGCGGCAGGGAACCTGGAAGTTCGCCTGCTCCATATCGATGCGGACGGTGATCTGGGACGCGCGCTGGTTTCGGTTAACGGGCTGCTGGATTACACGGATGCGTTTGTACGCGAATCCAAGGCTTCATTGAACGCCGCTGCTCACGGGAAATTCTTCCGCAAAGTATTGCTCAAAGGAATGCGGGGTACTTTCCGTCATGCTTCTGAAGTGATTAACGAGGCGGGCGAAAAGATGAAGTACCAGGCAGAGGAACTGCAACAGTCTGAAACCAGACGTCTGGAGATGGCGGATGAATTCGAGCAGGAAGTGCAGGGGATATCAACGATTGTTTCCGCAGCCGCTACACAGCTGCATGCCACAGTTCAGTCATTGAAATCTGTGACGGAACGTGCGATTCTCGAAACGAATATGGCCGTCGAATCGATCGACCAGACCGCACAGAATGTCGATGTGGTGGCGGATTCGACGGTGCAGTTGAATCAGTCGATCCAGCAGATCGACGACCGGGTCAAACAGTCTACGGAGGTGGTGCAGCAGGCGGTCAATGAGAGCGAGCATGCCCGTGAATTCATGTCTGGGCTGGTGGAAGCGACGAATGACATCGGTTCCTTCGCCAAGATGATCGCTGATATCGCGAAGCAGACGAATCTGCTGGCATTGAATGCGACGATCGAAGCGGCGCGTGCCGGCGAGGCGGGAGCGGGGTTTGCGGTGGTGGCTTCTGAAGTGAAAAACCTGGCACAGGATACCGCCCGGGCCACCAATCATATTACCGAGCACATTCGCCAGATCCAGGACGTGGTGCATGACGCGGTGACGAATATTGCGACCGTGAGCAGTACGATCCGTAAAGTAGACGAGATCAGCGAATCAATTTCGACGTCGATTTCCGAACAAAGCCAGGCGATTGCGACGATTCATCAAAACGTCAAAGACGCCGCTGGCAAAACGGTTTCGACATCGGAGACCGTCAAACGTGTTTCCTCCACGGCTTCGGAGACCTTCCTCTCCACGAGTGACCTGGTCAGTGCTGCCAACGATATTGCCCGACAGTCTGAGAGTCTGAATGCGGCCGTCAATCAGTTCCTGATGACGATCCGATCGAAATGAAAACGGCTCAGAGTTTGAGGTGGATCTGGTTCTTCTCCAGATGCCGGACAATCAGCCATGTGATCCAGAAGAAGAGCAGGAAACTGCCCCAGGCGTACCACCAGGGAGCGTCTTTCGTGGCGAAGGGCTTGATGGATTCCATGACGAGGTCGTGCAGAATGTAGGCGGCCAGAGCGTTGGTTCCCAGCGTGCGAAACAGGGGGATATTCAGGTTGCCTCGATCGCAGGCGAGGTGAAACAACAGGTAGACGAACAGTGACAGTCCCGCTGAGAAGACGAGGTACGAGAGTGTTCCCGCCCGTTGGCTCATCATCCAGTAGTTCCATTTTCGCTGATCCTGCTCCGGCGGTTTGACAAACGGAGGTTCCGCCAGATAAGCGGAGAACGGCTCTCCCTCTTTGGCTTTGAATTGTGCTTCTGTAGGAATGACCGGATGGATGGCCAGTTTCAGATCCTGGTTGCCTGCCATGGATTGATCTATTGCGGGCACATCATAGAGACGGGTCCCACAGGAGATGATCCAGCCTGAAAGCATCAACGCACACGACCAGAACAGGATGGGCTTGATGCGGGGCAGTCCTTCTGCTTCCACGACCCAGTCGCAGGCGAGCGTGCCGATGATGGCGGGGATGGTCCAGGTCAGAAAGCCCAGCGGTCCGCCGTCGATGCCGTTGGGGGGCGAGTTGACCCAGGTGAAATAAAAGTAGTACGAGAGCACCACATGCGCGGCGGCGGAAAAGAGCATATAGACGATCCGCACGGAGGCCCGGGCGCGGATCACGGGCGTGATCCAGAGCGAGGTGACGGCGATGTGCATCAGCGTCTGGAACCAGTTACGTTTGAGTGGATCGGCAATGGCGCCCCAGACGCCGATCGACTGCAGTTCGCTCCAGCTTTTCGCGACCGGTGAGACGCGGTAGATGATCAGCGAGACCATTACCAGTCCCAGCAGGCGTCTGACTACCCGCAGGTAAGCCGAGACGGCCCCCTGGGTCTGTATCCGTCTGCCGAAGGTCAATCGATAAGCAAAGCCGACCGCGAACAGGAAGTGGGGCATGATCGTGTCAGCATAACTGCAGTATGTATTGTGATGTTTGAGCACGATCGGGCAGAGGATGAAGAAGCCCATGTAGTTCACAAGGAACATGCCCGCTACGGTGTAGCCCCGGAACTGGTCGAGGGAGACGATGCGTTTCCGGTTTTTGTCAGCGGTCGCAGCCGGGGCGGTGTCTGTCATGCTGTTTTATCAATTCGTCGAGATTAAGGAAAAAGCAAATGTGCTAAGTATTAATCTCTACTAATATACGGTTTGCTGGACGAATTGAAACAGGATAGTTCTGAATTTGCTGAACCCTCAACAGATATTAATACCCAGCACTTCGGTGAGAAAGATGAACCAGATGACGAACCAGGCTACAAAATTCGCTCCCGCCTGAATGATGGCACTGACCAGGCCCAGAATCAGATCGGTAACTCGGTTCCCGATGAGATGCAGATGAAAGTTTCCGATCAATAACAGGACCGCCCCCACAAACATGAGGACCCACGCCGGTCCGATCATCAGGAGGTCCATTCCATGTGGGGTGATGTTGAAAACCTGTTTTACGAGGTACGCCAGGAACATGATCAGGAATTCTCCGCCCCAGAAGATGGTGTAAGCCAGGAGATGAAATCGTTTAAAGGGGGATACCTGAGGTTGTTGCATCGGAGTGACCTCTCGTCTGAATGCGGAAATTTGAGGGACGGTGCGGCGGTTGTGCGACCGGCTCTCTGATTCAGGCGGGAGAAGCGGGGAAAGATCACGCGTGGATTTGATATTTTTTGAGAATGCAGTTCAGCGCGTCTGTTTTTGTTCGCGGCGGAACTGGCCGGGGGTGGTGCCGGTCTGTTTTTTGAAGGCGACGTTCAGATATTCGGAGTGGCGAAAGCCGGTGCGGCTGGCGATTTCGATCAGAGGGAGTTCGGTTTCTTCGAGCAACTGTTTTACACGATCGAGGCGGATGCGCATGATCTCTTCGTGTGGTGAGCGGCCGATGATTTTCTGGAAGCGGCTTTCGAGGACCCGCCGGGAGAGGGGGACCGACTTTAAAACGTCCTGCACGTTAATGCCTTCGCAGGCCTGCTGGCGGATGAAGCGGACGGCGTCGGAAATCAGTTTGTCGTCGATGGCCTGGATATCGGTGGACTGGCGCGTGGCAATACCCAGAGGTTTGATGAGATGAGCGTCTGAAGAGACCGGTTCGCCGGCGATCATGCGATCGAGCAGGGCGGCTGCTTCGTAGCCGGTGAGACGCGTGTTGGGGATCACGCTGGAGAGGGGAGGCTCGGAGAGGTTACAGAGAATTTCATCATTGTCCACGCCGATGATGGCGACCTCTTCGGGAACAGAGACGTTGATCGTACGGCAGACATCGAGCAGTTGCTGCGCTTTAATGTCGTAACAGGCCATGATGCCGACCGGTTTGGGGAGTTGCTGAATCCAGTCGGCCAGGCGTTGCTGTTCGGCTTCCCAGGGGGGCGCCTGTTTGCGACCGGCGGTCTGCGGATAGGCGTGACAGGTGAAGCCGGCGTCCTGGATGACGTTCTGGAAATGGTCTTCCCGCCAGCGGGACCAGTTGAAGCGATGATCGCCGCAGAAGGCGTAGTGCTCGAAGCCGCGTTCGATGAGGTGCTGCGCGGCCAGGGAGGCGATGGCGCGGTCATCGGTTTCGACCCAGGGGAGGGAGGGGGCCAGACGGGCGGCACTGACATCGACGGCCGGGACGCCGGAGTTCACGACGGCTTCGGCGGTCTTCGTGTTTTCAATTCGCGCGATGATGCCGTCGCCGTGCCAGCTGTTGAGCCAGTTGACGGGGACGTTGCCTCGGCCATGTTCGGGGAGGTAGATCGACCAGGAGTGGTGCTCGTGGATGTAAGCCATGATGCCACGTAAGAGTCCGCGGGCATAGGAGTTGGATGATTCGATGAGCAGGGCGATTGAGGGGCGTGATTTCATAGAGCCGGTTTCGGGCGGAATTGAGGGCGACGTAAATGTAATATTCTTAAAGGGATTCCGTGACAGCTCGTCTGGCAAACGGTCTCAGACCCCTGATAGCATGGATGAGGGCAGTTTTGTTGTGCGGTGAAATATCTCAATTTATTATGCGCAAGTTTACATGGTACTCGATCAGGGGGCATTTACAATAAAGAAAATGGGCCGGGTTCCCCTGATGAGGGAACCGGATCAAACAGAGAGTCTCTCCTGCAGCGTAGAAGGAATGCCATGAGTGAGAAACAGATGAATGTCGCGATTGTCGGTCTGGGATTTGGTGCCGAGTTCATTCCCATTTACCAGGCGCATCCGAATGCCAACATGTATGCGATCTGTCAGCGTTCGGAAGATCATCTGAACGAGATCGGCGATACGTTCGGGATTGAGAAACGTTATACCTCTTACGACGAGCTGCTGGCGGATCCTGATGTGGATGCCGTCCATATTAATACGCCGATTCCCGATCATGCTCCGCAGTCGATTAAAGCGTTGAAGGCAGGGAAGCACGTGGCGTGTACGGTGCCGATGGCGACGACGGTGGCGGAGTGCGAAGAAATCGTCAAGACGGTCAAAGAGACCGGACTGAAATACATGATGATGGAGACGGTGGTTTACAGCCGCGAGTTTCTCTTCATCAAGGAGATGTATGACAAAGGGGAGCTGGGCAAGATTCAGTACATGCAGGCCAGTCACCCGCAGGACATGGAAGGCTGGCCCGAGTACTGGGAGCGGATGATCCCGATGCATTATGCAACGCACGTGGTGAGTCCGGTGCTGGGGATGGTCAACGGTCGGGCCGAGTATGTGAGCTGCTTTGGTTCCGGGACCGTGAACGACGACATTGCGGAAAAGTCGGGCAACAAATTCGCTGTGGAGACGTGTCACATCAAGATCAAGGATTCCGATATCGCGGCTCACATCTGGCGGTTCCTGTTTGATACCGCGCGGCAGTACCGGGAATCGGTCGACGTGTATGGCACGAAAAAATCGTTTGAGTGGCCTCTAATCGAAGGGGAGAACCCGGTGCTGCATACGGCGAAGAAACCGGAACCGGAAATTCCCGAGCGTGTGGAAGTGCCCGATTACGCACATCTGCTGCCGCCTGAAATTCAGAATTTCACCCGGGCGATTCATGACGCCGACCATCTCTCGTTTCTGCAGGGGGCCGGGCACGGTGGTTCGCATCCGCACCTGGTGCATGCGTTCCTGAAGTCGCTGGTGGAAGACACTGATCCCTGGCCAAATGCCCCGCTGTCTGCGAACTGGACCAGTGTAGGAATTCTGGCACATGAGTCTGCTGTGGCAGGGGGCGACATTCGCAAGCTGCCCGAGTTCACACTGGAATAACTGGCGTACGTCACATTTCGCTTTTAATTCGATTGACATCATTCACATAGATATTCGAGGGGACCGTTATGGCTCGTTACTCCCTGTTCCTGTTATCGCTGATTCTGGCGGCACCGCTGGCTGCTGCAGAGGAGTTCACGCTCCACCAGTTTGACCGTCTGCAACTGGGGGATAAGTTCTATGCGGAAGGGGCGACCTTCGGCGATCTGAACCGGGACGGTCACCAAGATCTGATTTCCGGACCGTATTGGTATGCGGGGCCGGATTTCAAAACGAAGCACGAGTACTATCCGGTCAAGGAATGGAGCATTAACGGCTATTCCGACAACTTCTTTGCATTTGTGAATGATGTCAACAAGGATGAGTGGCCCGATATTGTGATCATCGGGTTCCCCGGTAAGGAAGCTTACTGGTATGCGAATCCGCAGAAACAGTCGGGGCACTGGAAGCGGTACCTGGCGCATCCGGTGGTCGATAACGAGTCGCCGACGTATACCGACCTGACTGGGGATGGAGAGCCGGAACTGGTGTTCCACACGGGGGGACAGCTCGGCTATGCGGGGCCGGGGAAAGATCCGACGAAGCCTTGGAGCTTTCATGCGGTCTCGCCCAATCTGAAGTATGGTCGCTTTACGCACGGGCTGGGTGTGGGTGATGTGAATGGCGACGGAAAGCAGGACATCCTCGAGAAGAACGGCTGGTGGGAACAACCGGCTGATCTGCAGAAAGCCGGTTTCTGGACTCGGCACCCATTTAAGTTTACTGGTGCGGGCGGTTCGCAGATGTACGCTTACGACGTGGATGGCGACGGGGACCAGGATGTGATCACCAGCAAGGCGGCCCACGCGTATGGTCTCTCCTGGTTTGAGAACGTCAAGAAAGATGGCGAGATTACGTTCGTCGAGCATCCGATCATGGGGAGCAAGCCTGAAGAGAACAAGTATGGAGTGGTCTTCTCACAGTTGCACGCCGTCGATCTGGTGGACATGGACGGCGACGGGATTAAGGACATTGTAACCGGGAAACGGTTCTGGGCGCACCAGGGGCATGATCCGGGAGCGAAAGAACCGCCGGTCAACTACTGGTTTAAAATTGTGCGGACGCCGAAGGGTGTGGATTTTCTGCCTTACCAGATTAATGACAAGTCGGGAGTGGGGACCCAGGTGGTCGCCGGCGATGTGACGGGGAACAAGCTCCCGGATCTGGTAGTGGGGAATAAGTCGGGCACATATCTGCTGAAGCATAAACAGGTGAAAGTAGATGAAGCGACCTGGAAAAAGGCACAGCCGAAAAAGTATGTGCCCAAGAAAGTCTCGGTGAAGAATGAACTCAAGCCGGGCGAGCATTTCGCTACAAACGCAGACGGACGACGGTTGAATCTCGATTTCGAGACCGGTGATCTGAAAGACTGGGTTTCGGAGGGAGAGGCATTCCGTTCGCAGCCGGTCAAAGGGGATACGGTCAAGGCGCGTCGTCGTGATATGGTGAGCAATCACCAGGGACAGTACTGGGTGGGTACCTATGAGGTGCTGGAAGATGTGCCCGTGGGGACACTGTCTTCGGCTTCGATCAAAGTGACACATCCTTATGCCACGTTTTATGTCGGTGGCGGAAGTCACGATTCGACGCGTGTCGAAATTGTGGACCGGGCGACAAACAAGGTGATCGCGAAAGCCAGTGGTCGCAACAATGAGCGGATGCACCAGGAGCTGGTGGATCTGACGAAATACCAGGGCAAAGAGATCTTCATTCGACTGGTGGATCAGCATAAGGGAGGCTGGGGACACATTAACTTCGATCATTTCCGCTTCCACGATAAAAAGCCCGCACAACTGGAAGTAGCGGACAGTGGAGCCCCCGCGCAGGAGCATACACAAAAGTATGACGGTCTGCCCGGAAAGAAGGCGGCGGAAGTGATGTCGGTACCGGACGGGTTTTCGGTCTCACTGGTTGCTGCCGAACCTGATGTGCAGCAGCCGATCGCGATGACGATTGACGATCGCGGGCGTTTGTGGGTGGCGGAATCGTATGCCTATCCCAGCAAGCAGCCGGAGGGAAAAGGGAAAGACCGGATTCTGATTTTCGAAGACAAAGATGCCGACGGCAAATTTGAGACGCGGAAAGTCTTTCAGGAGAAGCTGAACCTGGTGAGCGGTCTGGAAGTCGGTTTTGGCGGCGTGTGGGTGGGGCAGGCGCCGTACCTGCTGTTCATTCCCGATAAGAACGGCGACGATAAGCCAGACGGAGAACCCGAGATTCTACTGGACGGCTGGCATTACGAAGATACGCACGAAACGTTGAACTCGTTCATCTGGGGGCCGGATGGCTGGCTCTACGGCTGCCACGGTGTGTTTACGCATTCCCGGGTCGGGAAGCCGGGTACCCCCGATGATCAGCGACAGCCGATCAATGCCGGGATCTGGCGGTATCATCCGACGCGGCACGAATTCGAAGTCTTTGCGCACGGGACGAGTAACCCGTGGGGTGTGGACTTCAACGATCAGGGGCAGTGCTTTCTGACCTGCTGTGTGATTCCGCACCTGTTTCATATTGTTCAGAACGCACGCTATCGCAGACAGGCAGGGCAGCATTTCAATCCTTACACTTACGACGACATTAAAACGATTGCCAAACACCGGCACTGGACCGGTGGGCAATGGAACCAGTCGGACCGGGTCGCTTCAGACCGGGTGGGCGGGGGACACGCGCATGCCGGGGCGATGATCTACCTGGGAGGCAGCTGGCCGAAGAAGTATCACAATCAGTTGTTCATGAATAACATTCATGGTGCCCGTTTGAATCAGGATCAGCTGGCCCGCGAAGGGTCGGGATATATTGGCGACTTCGCTCCCGATTTCCTGTATGCGAACGATCGTTCCTCACAGATTCTGTATCTGCGGTACGGTCCGGACGGGCAGGTCTATTTCATTGACTGGTATGACACGAACCAGTGCCATCATCGTGAATTTCAAAAGCACGACCGTTCGAACGGGCGGATTTTTCGCGTGGCATATAACGATGCGAAGCCGGTCAAAGTCGATCTGCAAAAACTGACGAGTGCTGAGCTGGTCAAGCTGCAACTGCACGAGAACGACTGGTACGTGCGGCAGTCCCGACGCATTCTGCAGGAGCGTGGTGCCGACCCGGAAGTGCACGCACAACTGGCGGAGATTGCCTTCGGTAATGACGACGTGACGCGTCGCCTGCGAGGATTGTGGGCCCTGCATGTGACGGGGGGACTTTCGGAAGCGAAAGTGATGCAGGCTTTAAAAGACCCGAGCGAATTCATGCGGGGCTGGGCGATACAGTTGGCGCTGGAGACGGGAGAGCCGTCAAAGCAGTTGTTGGAAACAATGGAAGCACTGGCGAAGCAGGATCCTTCACCGGTGGTGCGTCTCTACCTGGGATCAGCGGCCAACCGGCTGCCACTGGATCAGCGGGCGGGAATTCTCAAAGGTCTGGTGAGTCACGCGGAAGATCAGCACGATCATAATCTGCCGCTGCTCTATTGGTATGCCCTGGAGCCGCTGGCACCGCATGATATGCAGCAAGCCTATGCCCTGGCGAAAGATGCGAAGATTCCGCTGATCGAGTCGTACACATTGCGGCGGATCGCGGATATCGGAACGGAAGAGGCGGTCGCGTTTCTGGTGGAACAGCTGGGAGATGCACAGGCTGCGGATGAGCAAAAAGTCTTTCTGGATTCGATTAACAGCGCACTGCGGGGACGACGCCAGTTTCCGATGCCGGTACCCTGGAAGAGTGTGGGTAAACGACTGATGGCGAGCCAGGATCCGGTGGTGAAGTCACGTTCTTTGTCGCTGGCGGTGACCTTTGGTGACCCGGCGGCAATGCAGCGCTTGCGGGAAATCGTCGCGGACCAGAAGAACGATCTGGCGGGACGGAAGTCGGCCTTGGATAGTCTGCTGGGAGTCCGGGATCCGCAACTGGTGCCAATTCTGATTCCGTTGCTGGATCAGAAGGGAATCCGCCGCGAAGCACTGCGGGGGCTGGCCGGTTACCCGGATGCAGCGATCGCGACTGCGATCCTGGAGCGGTATCCTCAGTACGATTTGAATGAGAAGCGGGATGCGTTAAATACGCTGGCAAGTCGTTTGAATTTCGCGGAGCAGCTGGTGGCTGCGGTCGAAGCGGGTGAAGTCCCTTCCAAGGATCTGTCTGCGGAAATTATCCGTCAGCTGGGGAATCTCAAAGATAAAGAGCTGAATGCCAAGATCGGTAAGGTATGGGGCGTTGTCCGCGAGTCGGCAGCGGATAAGAAAAAACTGATCGCCAGCTATAAGAATATGATCGAGCGACCGCATCCGACGCCTGATATCAACCTGGGACGGGCGATTTTTGCGAAGACCTGCCAACAGTGCCATAAGCTGTTTGGAACAGGAGCCAGCATTGGTCCGGAACTGACCGGTTCGAACCGGGCCAACCTCGATTATCTGCTGTCGAACGTGGTCGATCCGAGTGCGGTGATGGCGAAGGATTATCAGCCGGCCGTGATTGTCACGGAATCAGGGCGGATTATTACCGGGATCATCAAGAAGGAAGATAAGAACGCGGTGACGGTCGCGACGGCGAACGAGACGGTGATTATTCCTCGTGACGAAATCGACGAGATGAGCCTGAGTGACAAGTCGATGATGCCTGATAACCTGTGGAAACAGCTGAGCCGGATCGAGGTACGTTCGCTGGTCAAATATCTGGCGAGCCCCGGCCAGGTGCCGATGAAGGCGACGCCGGAGAATCTGAAGCAGTTCTTTAACGGTCAAGATCTGACCGGCTGGACGGGGGACAGTCAGCTCTGGTTCGTGGAGAACGGTGAGATTGTAGGCCGTTCGCCGGGGATCAAGCGGAATGAGTTCCTGGTGAGTGACATGCTGGTCGGTGATTTCGAACTGAAGGTCAAAGTAAAGCTCACCCCGAATGCAGGGAACAGCGGGATTCAGTTCCGCAGCAGTCTGCAGCCAGGAGGCCATGTCAAAGGGTACCAGGCCGACATCGGTGCCGGCTGGTGGGGCAAGCTGTATGAAGAACATGGCCGGGGTCTGTTATTCAAGGAATCCGGAGAGCAGCATGTCCGTGAAGGGGACTGGAATGAATACCGGGTGGTTGCTGTCGGCCCGCGGATTCGGACTTACATCAACGGTAAATTGTGCACGGATCTGAATGACCCCCAGGGAGCCAAGTCCGGCATTCTGGCGTTTCAGATTCATTCTGGCGGGCCGATGGAGGTCCGCTTTAAGGATCTGGAATTGCGCCTGGATCCTCCCCGGGATTAAAGCTGTTGCAAGGCAGGCTGGTCTTTCAGCAAGAGGGCCAGCCTGTGTATTCACTCAAAAAAGCCGCACTCCCGCAGGTAGACTACACTCTGCTTGACGCGGTTGTGATGTTCTTCCAGCGTCAGCTCCGGTTCCCCTTCGATGCCTTCGATTTCGAGACTGTAGGGACCATTGAAGTTATTGTCTTCCAGGATGTAGCGGATCTTCAAGAAGTCAACGCCTCCCGCTTCGCCCAGGGCGGCGAAATTCCAGTCCTTGAATTTGCAGTAGGAATCCTTGAGGTGCACGTGTTTGACCCAGGTGACGACCTCGTGCAGGGACTCCAGAACATTCGCGTGCTCGTTGTAGTAATTGATGTTGCCGGTGTCGAAGTTGAGCCGCAGGTTCGGGTGATCCAGGTCCTGCATGGTGCGGAGCATGCCGGCTGCGTTGACGCAGATGCCGGGATGTGTTTCGAAGCAGTAGGTGATGCCCTGTGCTCCTGCGTAATCGCCGATTTCACGGAGGTGCTGGTAGAGGGTGTCACGATCCGATTCCTGTTCGATTTCTCCTGCGCCGCCTA
Organism: Gimesia chilikensis; assembly: GCF_007744075.1. Taxonomy (NCBI): domain Bacteria; kingdom Pseudomonadati; phylum Planctomycetota; class Planctomycetia; order Planctomycetales; family Planctomycetaceae; genus Gimesia; species Gimesia chilikensis. The sequence continues at coordinate 669,349 of NZ_CP036266.1, forward strand.
CAACGAGTTTGACACCCAGCTGATGAGCGAGGTCGAGCTTTCGTTTCGTCTTGATGACGACTTCCGGATCGAGGGGATTGCCGGTGGTAATGTTGCAGCTCGAGAGTTTCACATGGTGTTGTTTCAACAGATCTTTGACGTGCGCGATATCCTCAGCGGTGGAGGCTTCCGTGAGCAGCGGAGTCTCTTTGAAGAACGAGGGGACGCCGTGGTTTTTGATGTTGAGTTCGAGGTGATCGATTCCGGCATCGCGGATGTTTTCGATCGCGGCGACGGGACCAAAGCGACCGTAGGAGTTGGTCAGGCAGGAAACGAGGGCGGCCATGCATTCGACTTTCTATATCAGTGATCAGCGAACCGTTGTTGCAGTACTGCTTTCAGCATGTTACTTTGACTTCAGATGAAATTCAAAGCTACTAGCCTAAAGTCCTGGAGCGGAGCTCACATGGCACAGGCACGGATGGAGTTCTCGGATGTCTGAGGTTCAGGAATTACTCAATACCGCGTTGACGCATCACCATGCAGGGCAACTGGATCAGGCAGAAGCTGTCTACCAGCAATTGCTGGAACAGGACCCCCGCCACTGGGAGCCCCGCTACTACCTGGGAACACTGCAACTGCAGCGGGGGCATCTGGATCTGAGTATTCAGAGCTTCCTGAAGGTGATTCAGCTCAATCCGGAACTGCCAGACGCCCATAATAATCTGGGTGTGGCCTATCATGCGATCGGGAAATGGCAGGAAGCCGGTCAGTCTTTCGAGCACGCGCTGCGTCTGAATCCCCATTATGAGCGGGCCTATTTTAACCTGGGGAGCCTGTTTGAGAGCCGAGGACTACTGGCTGATGCGGTTAAATGCTTCCGGAAATCATACGAACAGAGCGGGAGCCCCGAGACGTATGAGAAACTGGCAGACGTGTTGAAAGTGGCGCGTCGCTTCGCGGAAGCGGAAGAGATCTACCGGGAACTGTTGCAGCAGGCGTCCGGGGATTTCAATCTTTCCATGAAGCTGGCCTATGTGCTGGTGCTGCAGCGTCAATACCCCGAAGCGGTGGAACTCTATGAGGCGATGCTGGAGACCCACCCCGGTCATTACCAGATTCTGGTGAGCCTGAGTTACGTGCTGGAATGCATGGGTAATATCCCGGCGGCGATTCAGACAGCAGAGCGTTCCATCGAAGCAGCCCCCGATCAGCCCGAGGGATATAACAACCTGGGGAACGCGTTGCGGCTGTCGCATCGCTTTGATGAATCCTGTGTGAACTTCGAAAAAGCATTAGAACTGCGGCCTCATTTTCCGATTGCGGAATTCAATCTGGCGACCACACGCATGCTGACAGGTGACTTACAGGCTGGCTGGGAGGGGTATGAGCGTCGGTCCGACATCGATACATCAACGCGCATGAGTTACCCCGGCCCCGCCTGGCAGGGAGAACCACTGGAAGGGAAGTCGATCTGCCTGTGGTGCGAACAGGGCTTCGGAGACACTTTGATGTTTATTCGTTTTGCCAGCGAATTGAAACGCCGCGGGGCAGGACGAGTACTGGTACTCATTCAGCCGGAACTGGCCGGTCTGTTAAAGAGCATTGAGGAGATTGATGAACTGCTGGTTCCCGGAGATCCGGTTGTCGAATGTGACTATCAGTGCTCCCTGTTGAGTGTACCCCGTTTTCTGGAAACCAGCCTGAAGACGATTCCCGGCGAGGTGCCCCTCTTTCAACCTGCCGCGGAGCGGACGGCGCACTGGAGCGACGTGCTCTCAGCGTTGGAAGGCAAAAAAGTGGGTTTGAACTGGAGCGGGAATCTGCAGTTTCCCCGGGATGAATTCCGCTCGATTCCGCTGGAGCAGCTATCTCCTCTGCTGGAAGTGGCTGGCGTACTATTTGTGAGCGTGCAGCAGGTGAATGGCTTAGACCAGCTGGCGTCATTTGAAGCGGCCGGAAAACTCTGGCAACCGGGGCCGGAGTACCAGGCAGAAGTTGGTGATTTTACTGAAGCCGCTGCTTTGATGCAAAATCTGGATCTGATGATTACAACCGACACGGCCTGTGCCCATCTGGCAGGAGGTCTGGGAGTACCGGTCTGGATTCTGGTATCGCGTCTTCCTGAATGGCGCTGGTTGCTGGATCGGAGTGACAGTCCCTGGTATCCGACAGCGCGTCTCTTTCGGCAGGCGGAACTGGGCGACTGGGGGCCCGTGGTCGAGGACGTGAAAGCGGCTCTGGAGCAGAAGTTCAGTCAGGACGCCCCCTGATTTCCAGTGAAAATGCAAAATGAGTGATCCGCCTCATCTCATGCGGGATGAACGTTTTCTCACGTCGTAAACTCATACGCGACTGGCGTCTTTGCCGATTAGAGAAGCAGGCGTCTCAAGTCCGGTTATGCGGTCTGGGCCCGGTTGCAGGGAAAACAGAGGCTTTCGGGCTGTGTTGTTCTGCTGGAACAATTTGACCAGAAATTCTTTGCAGGCTAGATTTCTGGTATCTCTCTCCCTGAAACCCCGTCAGGCATGTTTCAACGAATGCACTTCTCCCGACATGACTGAAATCAATTCAAGATATTCCGGGCCGTACAGCTCTGGAGTCCTTTCTGATACGTTTAGCGATGAGTGAATCAATGCGAGATATGATCAAGGTGCCTGCGAGAGAATCTGTCTCATCCCCTCAGATCGAGGATGCAATCCATAAACTCAGCCCGGACAAACGAACGGCGTTTCTGCAGGAGACTCAGAAGTTTCCCTGTCTGCGACGGATTCCCGAGTTGAACAAGCTGGCGGATTCGATTGTCGCCAGCTGGAACCTGGAACCGTTTTCATTGAGCAGTCGCCGGTGGCATCGGATTCCCTGCGAGCGTCAGATCGGTCTGGCCTTCTTTGACCCGAAGACAAAATCACTGAGTTCGGAACTGACTATCGTTGAGTGCCGGAATCTTTCGATCGAAGGCATCTCCTTCTTTCACGATATGCCGATCCTGTCGCGCGAGGTCGCGATCACATTCGACCTGGAACAGGCCGAACGTGAGTTTATCGTGGTCAGTCTGGCCTGGAGTCGATTTTCCCAAGCGCACCTGTTCCAGAGTGGTGGGCGGTTTCTGTACCAGATCGGCATGGATGCGAGTCTGTCTGAGACAGGCTGAGCTTCAATTCCACTGAGCCAGTTCGGTGTGCACTTTCTGCAGCATGAGCTGGAGGTCATCCTGTTCGGATTCGGGACAGCTTTTGAGGCAGTTTTCCAGCAGTTCGACGGAGAGTCCGAGTTTCTGCGTTTTGAAACTGAGCGCAGCCAGATCCTTCTTATGTGTACTGGAGAGCGGGTGCAGGGCACACAGTCGTCGCTGCACATTCCAGGCACGTGCAAAATCCTGACGCTCTTCATGAATGCGTTTCAGGTTCATCAGCATACGAATGATGATTTCCCGATGGGTGGCCGGTTGCAACAGGCGTTTTAATACACTCCGGGGAAATTCTCCGAGTTCGCCCAGCCGGTTAAGACATTCCTCCTCGCTGTAGATCGTCCCTTTCGAGTAGGGATCGATAAACAGCGGGCCATCCTGGGCATCGTAGCGAACCAGGAACTGCAGGGGGGCGGCGACACCGTGAATGTCGATGCCCAGTTCTTTGCCGACTGCCATGTAAATCAGGGAGAGCGAAATCGGGAGTCCCTGGCGGCTTTCGATGACATGATTCAGGTAGCTGCCTTCCGCCTGGTGGTAGCAGATGGTATCTCCCCCCAGTCCGTGCTGACCGGCCAGGCACTGGACAAGGCATTGCACCAGTGCGCGGTCATCTTCCGCGAGGGCGACGCGGCCCGAAAGTTCGCAGGCCCGCTGGCGGACCCAGATCAGAACGTGTTCAAAGACGAGGTCTGGTTGATCATCACGGGCCAGCTCGAGTGCGGCTTTTGTGAGATCAATCTGCTTGTCGTGGTGCAGGAGCCGGGAAAATTCGGGATCCTGTTTGAACTGAAATATTTGCTTAAGGTCCATCAGAGACGAACTTTGTCAGGAGGAACGGGCAGGATTCAGGAAAGAGTCAGTTGCAGACGGGGAGGACATCTGCCGTGGAACTTATTTTTAACCGATGATCGCGGCTTCGATCAATGCCACTTTTTTGCTTCAGCGAAAAACGGGGATGGTTTGTAAAAAAGACAAGCAGACGGGGTCGGAGTCGGTCTTCCGGGCAGATCAGCCAAAATAACAGACATACAGCGTCCTGCTTTGATTGACGCTCGCGGGGCGAGTCGACACAATGAGCAGGACCGTGTAACTGATTCCCTGATTTGTGAGAAAAGTCTGAGATACAATGCAATTTTTGCCTGTGGAAGAGCAACTGGCTATTATCGGCCGTGGTGTCGAGAAGATCGTTCCCGAACAGGAACTGGCAGAAAAACTGAAATGGAGCCGCGAGACCGGCACGCCTTTGCGGATTAAATATGGTATCGATCCTACAGGGATTGACCTCCATTTAGGGCACACGGTGCCGATGCGGAAAATGCGTCAGTTTCAGGAGTTGGGACACCAGGCGGTAATCATTATCGGAAATTACACGGCGCTGGTGGGCGATCCCTCCGGACGTGACGAAACCCGGGCCCGTCTGACAGCAGAGCAGGTCGAAGCGAATGCCACCGATTACCTGAACCAGGTGGGGAAAGTGATCGACCTGAACAATGCTGAAGTCGTCCGGAACGGGGACTGGTTCAGCAAGATGAACTTCGCGGACATCCTGGAACTGTGCAGCAAAGTGACCGTCGCCCAGTTGCTGACACGCGACGACTTTTCGAAGCGTTATAAGGAAGAGGCGGCGATTTACCTGCACGAGTGCCTGTATCCGATTATGCAGGCCTGGGATTCAGTTGAGATCAAAGCAGACGTGGAGCTGGGAGGAACGGAGCAACTGTATTCGTTCATGCTGGCGCGGGACCTGCAGAAAGACCAGGGAATCCGACAGCAGGTCAGTGTGATGTCGCCGATTCTGGTGGGTACTGATGGCGTGCGGCGAATGGGGAAAAGCCTGGGGAACTATATCGGGATCAGCGAAGCCCCGTATGAGATGATGAAAAAATTCATGCAGCTTTCAGACGACAGCATGCAGATGTTCTTTGAGCTGCTGACAGATTTCCCGCTGGATGAAGTGAAGACGATCCTGGGGGGACATCCCAAGGAGGCCAAGGTCAAGCTGGCGAAAACCATTATCACCGAATACCACGACGCGGCTGCAGCAGATGATGCCGCCGAACGCTGGCAGAGGGAGATTGGCTCTGGTGGGATGCCTTCCGATATTCCGGTCGTGCAGATTTCGAAATCCGATCTGAATGAGGACGGAACTCTGGCGGCAGCGAACCTGTTGAAAGTGACCGGCCTGTGTGGTTCAACCAGCGATGCTCGACGTTCGATCCAGCAGGGAGGTGCCAAAATGGGGGCCGATAAGGACCGGATTGAATCACATGATCAGGCGATTCCCGTGGCGTCGGGTCTGCTGTTATGGGTGGGCAAGAAACGATTCTGTCAGGTGGATCTGGTCGATTAAGTCAAAGCACTTTGTATTCTCTGTGCGTTTCTATTTGCAATCAGGGGAAATGATTCCGCGCGGATTGCATTCATGAGGAATACTTCGTAAAACGTGGTATTAACGATCGCGCAGTAGAATCGTGCTTCACCGTAGCGGGTGAAGTATTACATATTTCAAAAGAAACACAGAAAGCAACAGTTATGGCAACAGGATTTGGAATTGTCGGCTGTGGCATGATTTCGAATTTTCATGCAAAGGCGCTCGAAGAGATTCGTGGTGCCAAGCTGGTCGCCTGTTATGATCAGTTTCCAGCATCAGCTGATAAGTTTGCAGAAGCGAATGGTTGCACAGCCTATCATGAGCTGGATGAGATGCTGGCCGATCCGGAAGTGGACGTCGTCACCATCTGCACCCCCAGTGGCGCCCACATGGATCCGGCGGTTGCTGCCGCAAATGCCGGCAAGCACGTCGTTGTGGAAAAGCCGCTGGAAATTACTCTGAAGCGGTGTGATGCGATCATCGACGCCTGTAAGAAAAATAAAGTTCAGCTGGCGACAATCATGCCGTCCCGCTTTGGCGCTGCCAATGTGGAATTGAAGAAGGCCATCGAAAAAGGCCGCTTCGGCAAGCTGACCCTGGGCGATACCTACGTCAAATGGTGGCGGACACAGGAATATTACGACAGCGGCGGATGGCGTGGTACCTGGAAACTGGACGGCGGCGGCGCTTACATGAATCAGGCGATTCATAACGTCGACCTGTTGTTCTGGTTCATGGGTGAAGTGGCCGATGTGAACGGCATGACCGGCACTCTGGCTCACGAGCGGATCGAAGTCGAAGATACCGGTGTGGCTACCATTCGTTTCAAGAATGGTGCCCTGGGTGTGATCGAAGCGACCACCAGTGTTTATCCCGGTCTGCTCAAGAAGACGGAAATCTCGGGTACCGAGGGAACCGTGATCATCGAGCAGGACGACGTACTGCACTGGGAGTTCTCCAAAGAACAGGCCCGTGATGCGAAGATCCGTGAGGAGCTGGGTAAGTCGACCGGTAACACCGGCGGTGCCAGCGATCCTTCGGCGATTTCTTACGCCGGGCATATGGAACAGTTGAAAGACTTCATCAAGTCAATCAAGACCGGCAAAAAGCCGCTGGTAGACGGTAACGATGGTCGTAAGAGTGTCGAAATCATTCTGGCGATCTATCAGTCTTCCTGGACCGGCAAACAGGTTTCACTGCCTCTGAAACGGGATCCCCGGATTCCGAAGAACAAGTAAATCTGGAACGGATGCCAATTAAAGCAGGACGGGTTAAGGAGAGCCCGTCCTGCTTTTTTTACGGACTGTGCCAGAGCGGGCAGGAACCTCCAGCTGAGAATAATCAAATTTAATAGACAAAAGTGAAGTGGCGGTTTATCTTCGAAGGGGGACAGGTAGCAGTAAATTCTGAGGAGCGAAACATGCGACGGTGTCTGATATTGCTCATGCTGATGTGCCTGCTGAATGTGACACAGCTGGCACTTGCGGATGAAATCCAGAAAGAAGTAGTCGCCGAGTCCCAGCCATTTCTGACAGTCCAGCTTGTAGATGAGACAGGAAAGCCAGTCGCCGGAGCGCAGACCGGGATGGTGGTGATGGTCAATGGATATGATCGGCAGCAGGGAGCAAAATGGACTTTCGGGCATTTTGAAGAAAAGTCTGATGCAGAGGGGATCATCCGGTTACACAACAAAGACAAGTATCGAGGTATGTTTTACGCACGGCATGCAGAACGGGGGCTGGTCGCTGTGAAGCGGACTGATCTCCTAGACGAGAGTCAGTCGCCACTCGTGCTGACCATGCTCCCGGAGTGTCATGTAAGCTGGACGATTCGGAGCAGTCAGCTGGAGCAAATCGGAAAAGGGACTGGTGCCATCCGTGGTTTCTGTGGGGCGGAGAATATGACCTGTCTGTGGTGCAGCCAGACAGGATCAACGCTGCATTTCTACCTACCGCCGGGGAAATACACTCTGGTTGCTGCTGGAGAAACGATCTGCCCGATCGAAAAAACGATCGAGATCGAAGTGGGGCGAACAAGCCATGATGTAGAAGCCGCCGATGCTCCGGCTCTGAACTGGGTCTTGCTGGAAGGTAAGCCTGCTCCTGAAATCGTTGACATTCAGGAGTGGAAAAATGAGCCAGTCAAGCTCTCACAACTTAAGGGTAAAGTCGTTCTGCTGGAATTCTGGGGCTGGTGGTGTGGACCTTGTGTAGTGCATGGCATTCCAGAACTGTTTCGGTTACGGGAAGAGTTTTCGCAAGACGATCTGGCAATTATAGGAGTTCACGTATCGCATGGTGTGGATGACGAAGTGGATTCGATCAGGGAGATGGATGAAAAACTGTCCCAGGTCCGTGAAAAGGTCTGGAAGGGACAGCAGATTGATTTCCCTGTCGCGCTGACACGGAATCGAAAGCTGGCATTCACGCCTGGAGGTGACTCATTTGCCTTTTCACGAATGAGTGTTGCATACGGGATCAATCAATTTCCGACTTTGATTGTGATCGATCGGCAGGGAAACGTATTTGGTAATCTGACGCTTTCGAAAAAAGAGGATCGTGAAAAGCTGAAGCAGCTCATCGAGTCGAAGTGATGTATTTACAATGTTGGATGTCACCTGTGACAACCCTTCAGGTGGATTGCAGGTGAGGAATTCACTCGTTTATTCAGCAGCGGTCTCGGCTGTCTGTTGGCGGTAGATGCGGATGAGCATCATGAAGCAGAGGAAGTCGTAGACCGTGTGTGTGGTGATCGGGATCAGCAGGTTCTGTGGTGTGAAGAGGATCAGCAGCAGGCTGAGGTAGACGCCCATCAGCGACGCGACGATGACGTAGACGCGGGTGACCGAGTGTAGAATGCCAAAGAGCAGATTGGTGAAGATGATGGCATAGACCACCCCAAACTGGTTGGACCAGGATTGCAGAACCCCGCGAAAGAGCAGTTCTTCTCCCAGGCCGATGAAGATACAGAGGATGAACACTTCCAGCACAGACGCCTTGACGATACGGGGGCCGATTTCGTCGAGCAAAAACTGATTGATCTTGTGAAATGCCTGGAAGGGGAGTTTCATCGTGAGCAGGAAGAATCCGAACATGGGCAGCGCAGCCAGCGTGCCAATGATGAGTGCCGACCAACTCCAGTTCAGATTCGCCAGCGGGTTGATATCCAGAGCCCAGCCAAATCCGAACGCAGCGAGGATGATGCCGATGGAGAACAGGGAGCCGCCCAGAATTAAAAGTTGCTGATCCTGGGGTGGATTGTCATCCAGTTCTTGTTCGTCGTCCGGGTTCGACATCGGGCAGGGGTTCACTCTCTAAGTTCAAGGATAATGGGATTATAGCAGTGCCGGGGGGGAATCCAACTCCCGAAATGCTATCCAGGATTGCCAGGTTTTCCTGTTTTAAAGGCGATGGATTAGTTTCAAAACTGCATCTTGCAGAAACTCACCATCTCGAATACATTTTCCCAATCTTAACAGGATGTTATGTGAATCACAGGCGTCTCGTCGGTTGATCGATGAGATTGTCGACTGTTTCTTATCCACTCAGTTCTTCTTTTTCCATGAAGCGGTAGTGCAAGGATGCTGCACCGTTTACGTCAATGGCTCTGTCCTGATTTGGCGATCGATCTGGGAACGGCGAATACACTCGTCGCGATCCAGGGCGAGGGGATTGCGCTGGACGAACCCTCGGTCGTGGCGTTGCATAAAGGCAGCCGCAAGATTCTGGGAAAAGGAACCGCAGTCGGAAAGCTGGCCAAGCAGATGCTGGGGCGCACGCCGGATAGCATCATCGCGGTACGACCTCTGAAAGATGGTGTGATCACCGACTTCGAACTCTGCGAGTCGATGTTGCGGTATTTCATACTCAAGGCCCGTCATCATTCGCGTGGTTTGCGACCGCGGGTTGTGATTGCAGTGCCGGGCAGTATCACGCCGGTCGAAAGGCGCGCCGTGTTCAACAGTGCCGAACGAGCAGGCGCCGGCCGGGTCTATCTGATTGAAGAATCCAAGGCGGCGGGCATTGGTGCCGGGCTGCCGATCTCTGAACCGATGGCGAGCATGGTTTGTGACATCGGTGGCGGGACGAGTGAAGTGGCCATCATGAGTCTGGGCGATACGGTGGTCAGTAACTCGGTGCGGATTGGCGGCGACAAGTGCGATGAAGCGATCGTGGAATACATGAAGCAGCATTTCTCGTTGCGGATCGGCGTGCAGACCGCAGAGGATCTGAAGCTGGAACTGGGCAGTGCTTATCCGCTGGAGCAGGAATTGACCGGTGAGGTCAAGGGACTGGATACGATCAGCAGTATTCCGCGGAAAGCGATTGTGACCAGCGAAGAATTACGCGATGCCTTGCATGGTCCGCTGGAATCGATTCTGAACTGCTGTAAACAGACTATCGAACAGTGCAAGCCGGAACTCGTGGCGGATCTCGCGGATAACGGCATGGTCCTCACGGGCGGTGGTGCTCTACTGCGGGGACTGGAATATTACATGAGCGAACAGCTGGGGATTCCGGTGCGAGTGGATGAGGATCCACTGCGGACCGTGGCCCGCGGAACGGCGATCTGCCTGGAACATCTGAGCCAGTGGCGGCATGCCTTTGATAATGGCGAAGGTGACTTTTAAAAGGACGGGCCCGGATCGATGAAACGCGAATCCCGATCAGCAGAGATCAAGCTGGTACTCCTGGCGGTGACCATCGGGGTCGGTCTGTACTTTGTTCCGCAGGAGTACTCCAGACGACTGTCGAACCTGGTGCGGGATGCGGTGCGTCCCGGATTATCGCTGGTACAGACTTTGAAGAAACGGGATGTCCCGGAAGTCAAAACGAATGTACCTGATGGTCGAGTGGAACAACTGGAACGCGAACTCGCGGCAGTGGAAGAAGAGAACCGTCGGCTTGCACTGGAACGGCTGCGGCTGGCTGAGGAACTGGCTCAACTCAGGCGTACGGGGGCTCCCGATTACGACACCCACAAGAGTGACCGTTTGCTGGTTCCCGATCTGATTGAAGCCAACGTTCTGGGAGAAGCATCGATTGCGCTCCTGAAAGAAGGGCGGTTGTTGAACCAGGGCGGTGCGCAGGGCGTATTTGAATCTTCGTTTGTGCTGCAGTCCGATCTGCCTGTGATCGATCAGGGAACGGCGCAGGGTGTGAAAGCAGGCTACTCGCTTTATGCGGGACAGGCGGTGATTGGCAAGATCAGCGAAGTCGGCAAGTGGACGAGTACGCTGATTCCGATTACGTCGGTCAACTATCGTGGCTCGGCCCGGATTGCCCGCAAAACCGAGCAGGGGCTGCAACTGGGGACAGATGGGATCCTGGTGGGACGCGGTGAAGGAAAATGCGAACTGTTACAGATCCCGCCGACCGAATCGATCCAGGTCGGGCAGGAAGTCTACACGGGGGAAGTCGATCGTGAACTTCCCCTGAGCATGCAGTCGACGCTGGGGCAGCCGATGTATTACGGTCGGGTGATCGAAGCCGAGCTCCCCCGTGGGGCACCATACTGGAAGATCGTTGTGGAACCGGCGGTGCGGCTGTCTGAAGTACGCCAGGTGAGTGTGCTGCGACAGATTATCAATCCGCGACGGCTGCTGGCAAACTGAGAAAGGAATCGACGTTGAAATTCTTCAGCTTACTGCTGCTCTGTTATCTGGCAGTGATTGCCCAGGTCGGGCTGGCGTCCGAAATGATTGTGGCGGGCAGCCGTCCTAATCTGCCGCTGGTCGTGCTCTGCCTGGCACTGTTCTGGTTACGGGATGCGCAGGTGTTTTTGTGGGCGATTCTGGTCGGCATCATCTGTGAAACCTTTGATGATGCCCATCCGGGAACGGGTGTGCTGGTGGTGACCGCGCTCTGCTGGTTTGTCTATCGTATTCAGTTGCACTTCGAGCTGCGATCACTTGTGAGTCGTGCGTCAGTCTTCACCACGATGGCGCTGGCCTTTGATGTGCTGTTTCAGATTGTGAACCAAGGGAGCTTGCCTGCTGTGGAGACGTTGAAGGGTCTGCTGCCTGTCTCTGCAGGGAATGCGCTCTATTCGTCCGCGGTGGGGCTGTCTGTTTTGCTGCTGTGCAAGATCGGGAAGGTACTGCTGCCTGTCTCCGGTGGTTCCTCGCTTGCGGGAACACGTGCTTACACTTCTCGCTATTCTCATTGATGAGTGTCCCTGGCAGGGGGGTTGAGGAACTGACTTTCTAATGCGAAACCGTCTCGGCAATGATCATATGACGCTGGAAAACGAGGCCGCGGGCCAGTCGTTTCAGGTGGATCGTCTGCCCGGCGTCCGCGTATTTCTGCTGGGGTTGATTCTGGTGGTCCCCCTGCTGGCGGTGAGTGGGCGATTACTCTTCATTCAGATGATGAATGCGGAACACTTTTATTCGCAGTTCGGAAAAACGACCGAATCATTCGAAAGCATACCGAGTCGTGACGGGCGGATCGTTTCCATTGATGGTCGCGTGCTGGCACTGGATGTCGAACGCTTTGATCTGCAGGCGCATTACCGCTGGCTGGAAGAACCGCCGAATCCGAGGTGGCTCAAACAACAGGCGTTGACGCTGCTCGAACCTGTGGAACGCCGCAACCGAGAGAAGGTTGAGGCGGCGCAGGAGAAAGTGCTGGCGCGACGACAGCAGTTATGGGACGAACTGGCACAGGTGATGAAGACCAGTTCGGAAGAACTGCAGACCTCATGCAGGGACGTACAACAACGCGTTGAGACTATTATTGAAAGTGTGAATGAGCGTGCGGCTCAAAAGGAAGGGGCGAGTTCGTCCGACGATTCTGATGTGGAAACGCAGGCCTCAGCAGAGCAGGATCAGCTGCAAAAATTCTGGACGTTGTTTAAAGATGCCTTAACGCGGCCCCCGCGTCGACCACGGCGTGAGCGGATTGTGGTGCGGGAAGAGCTGGATTATCACACCCTGGCTTCCGGGATTCCTCGCGAGATCGCGCTGGCCATCTCGGCACATCCGGAGCGGTTTCCGGGCATTCATATCCAGGTGGCGACATTGCGAGAATATCCACAGAAAACGCTGGCACCCCACGAGATTGGGATTCGGCATCGAATCGATGAGAAGACTTTGAAGTCTCGGCAGCAGCGGTTCCCTGAGGGAGATCCACTGGATTACAAGGAAGGCGACCGGATCGGCAAGATGGGGGTCGAGCGAACCTACGACAGATACCTGCGCGGCCTGCGAGGCTTGAAAAAAGTGGTTCGGAACCGTCAGGGGGAGATTATCCGTACCGAAATTATCCGCGAGCCGAAATCAGGCGATGACGTGGTGCTGACTTTGAACACGGGGCTGCAGGACCAGGTGCAGGACTTGCTGGATGAATCACTGCAGGAACTGCGCGAGGGAACCGAGGAACAACCTGCGGAACAGACCGACCCTGCATCCGGTGGTTGTATTGTCGTACTTGATGTTCGCACCGGGGCGATCGTGGCGACGGCTTCCGCGCCGCGGTACGATTTGAATCTGCTACTGCATCCGACCCCGGAAGAGTGGCAGGCCGTATTGAATGATCCGCGACGACCATTGTTTCCCCGGGCGACACAGATGATGTTGCCCCCCGGTTCGACATTCAAGGCGCTGACTTCGATTGCCCTCATGGAAAGTGGTAAGGTAGACCCCGATGAACCTTTTATCTGTCGCGGGTATCTGGATCGTCCCGATCGGCACCGTGACTATATCTACCGACATTATGGCGTGGGTCATAATGAACTGACTTTGACGCGGGCGTTGCGGGAATCGTGTAACGTCTATTTCTTCCAGGCGGCCCGGACGATGGGACCGGAGACGATTCATCATTGGGCCGATCAACTCGGATTCGGTAAGCCGACGGGGATCGATATCCCGGGAGAGCGGGGCGGTCATCTGCCTGATCCCTCACCGCCTAAGTCTGAGAAGAAATCGCCCTGGTATCCCGGAGATACGCTGGGCATGGCCATCGGTCAGTCGCGGCTGACGGTGACGCCCCTGCAGATTGCGCGGCTGATGGCGGTGGTGGCCAATGACGGGGAAATGGTCGTGCCTCATTTAGCACATAGCGTGGTGCCTTCCGCGGAATCATCCACGACAACGCGACAGATGATTTCGTATCCGCGACGTTACGTGAGTGGTATTCATCCCGGCACGCTGGAACGGGTGCGGGAAGGTCTGATTGAGGTGGTCGCGCATCCACGGGGGACCGGTTATAAAACGGTGCGTCTCAAGGAAGTTACGATTGCTGGTAAAACGGGGACCGCGGAAAACGGAGGCGGCAAAAACGACCATGCGTGGTTTGCGGGGTTTGTACCCGCACAGCGACCGAAGTACGCATTTGCCGTGGTGATCGAGCATGGCGGTTCGGGGAGTCGTGTGGCGGGGCCGGTGGCGCAGAAGCTGGTGCGAGCGATGCTCGATACCAGCGTGCTGCAGCCAACACAACCGAAGTTGCAGGCGAACTGAAGCCGGCCTGCGTTACTTCTGTTTTTTTTCACTGGGAGGAATCAGGGCCTCGGGCTGATCGATATGCAGGTAGTGCCCATGATCGGCGGTGAGGATCACGATGGTGTCCTTCCAGTTGCTGTTCTTTTCGACCCAGTCGGTGATGACTTTGAAGGCGGCTTCCCCGCTTTTGACAGCACCGATGGAGTTGTCGAGATTATTGTCGTGGTTGGCCCAGTCGACATCGCCGGCTTCGACCATCAGCCAGAATCCTTTTTTGTTCTGGCTGAGCACATCGAGGGCTGACTCGGTCATATCGGCCAGGGTGGGGTTTTCTTTGATGTCGGCAGCTGAGTATTTTTCGGCGCTTGTCTTGCCGGGCGCGGGCTGGTAATCGCCATCTGCCGTCTGGAAGGGGAGGTGAGCTGCATGAGCCCCGACGCCGTAAACACCCAGCAGGCGGGTCTTGTTCTTGATGGCGGACTGAGTCGCTTTCTGGAGACCGGATTTTCCTTCCACGCCATCTGTTCTGAGGGCGACGGTATATTTTCCACCGTTTTTGACATCGGCCTGTTTGATGGTTTCTTCAGCGATGTACTTCCAGCCGGGAATAAAGTTTTTGCCGTCTGACTTGCTGCCTGAGGGTTTGGCTTTGGTACCATATCCGCCGCCAAGAACGACATCGAGCCCGGGCAGCGATTCTTCAGGATGTGAGATGGATGTCTGTCCTACGAGGTCGCGGGCCAGGTCCTGGTAATCGTTGCGGCTGACGTTGTGTGCGTAGGCGGCAGCGGGAGTGGCGTGCGTAATCGGGACACTGGTGACGACGCCGACGGAATAGCCGTCCAACTGTGCCTGGTGAGCGATGGTCATCACCGGGGCTCCGGTGGGATCCACGTTGATGGCATTGTTGTAGGACTTGATTCCCGCGGTCATCGAAGTGGCGGTGTTTGCCGAGTCCGGATAGGCGTGCTCTCCGTAATTGTTGCTGGGACTGCTGATCAGATATTTGATATCGTTGCCAGGAGTCCAGGGGTTAGGGCCTCCCTTTTCGGCATTATAGCCACCTCGAATTGTACCGCCCGGATTGAGTACGGTCTGCTTATCAACATCCACATTGGTGGCGGCATTATGAGGAGCAGTCACCATGTAGCCGAACTGCGAGGTGCCTGCAGCAGGGTAGTCCTGGAAGTAAAGACCGGTGCCGCGTCCACTTTTGTATTTATCAGCCTTGGAGTAATACAGGGCAGCGGCCTTGGTGGTCTGCCAGTCCATGCCGTCAAAGACGAAGAGAATGATGTTCTTTTTACCTGCTTTCAGGGCTGCTTCCTGGATGTTGTAGAGATTGGTCTGGTCCAGGTAGTCTGCCTTGGGATTTACAGTGTTGGTAGGCGAGTAACCATAAATGGATTCCAGCTTTTTCGAATCGCGATAGGGGCTGTTCACACCGGTGTAAGAATTGAGATCAATGCCCTGGCCGGCGTCTTTGGTACCAAAGGTGTAGACGGGAATCAGCCGCAGCGAATGGTTGGACCATTGGATATATTTTTCGGGTTCGATTCCCCAGTGTGCGACGGGGCTTTTCTTGTTACGAATGGCTTCGGTCTGGAGCTTGCGTATATGATCTGCCTCCGGTTTTTTGGCGGAGACGGGTAAGCAGATTGCAAGTAAAGTCAGCGCGAACAGGCTGGATACAGCAGCGCGTTTCATAGTTTCCTCAAGTCGTGTTGTAGCGGTTGAAATCGGACTAAGAAGTATGGGCGGGTAGTACAATATTATAGGGGCAGGCGGTCCGGGTTTGTAAAGCGTGGGACTGTGAAGCGTGTGTGAAGTTTTTAAGATTCACGGCGTCCTGTGCTTTGTTTAACGACTTACGCACTGCACGGAAAGTTATTTTGCCGGACGCAGCTCAAATTCCGCGGGGATGCGTTCCAGAACACCGCTCCCAAAGACCGGGTAAAGTTGCAGTTCGTCCATGTGTACATAGCCGATGTGACAGCCACAGGTCTGGTTTGAACAGGGGCGATCAACGAGTGTGTCTGCAAAGCCGGGTTCATAAATGTTTCCCAGTGGCTGTTTGATGAAGTGGCAGCGATAGATGTCGCCGGCCCCGTCGACCGAAATCACACTGGAGCCGCATCGGCAGCTGCGTCCGAGGCTCGCATGATATTGGGTGTTGAGCTGAAACAGCGGGTCGATGGCCGTGAAGCGGTCCAGTAGCTCGCCGCAATAATCCACGCCGGAACTTTTGGCAGCGTTGACCCAGAGATAGATATTGTCGGGAAGTTCTGCTCGTAGCCGTTCGATCTCGGGCAGATCATCGGGGAGCCCGACTGCACCGACGCTGTGTGCGACACCGAGCTCGGTCAGTCTGCGTGACTGTGAGAGAAAGCGGGACCGCGTTGTCTGCGAGGGGTGAAAGGTACACCAGAGTGCGAGCCGTGAGACGTTGGCATTTTCAATCCATTGTAGATCGTATGAGAGATTGGTCTGGGCGGCGACTTTCTCAATCTGGGGGAGGTGGGTCAGTTCACAGATGGCTGATTGATACCAGCGACGGGTGAGCGCTTCTCCCCAGGGGGTGAAGAACAGGGAGAGCGAATCTTCGTGGCGGCCTTTGACCCAGTCCACCAGGCGTTCGAGGGCGAGTCGGTCGGTTTTCAGTTCCGCGGCGGTTTCGTGGCGCTTGGCGAAAGGGCAGTAATGACAGTCATAGTTACAACTGGAGAGAGGGCCGCGATAGAGGATGCTGAGTTTCAGTGACATTGAAACGTCTCCATACGCTGCAGGACCTGTTCCGAGTAGAGCCAGGGGCCGATGGTGTCTGATCGTTCGAGACCGGCGGGGGTGAGAATGATCGTATCCGCGGTGATTCGTGCGAGCCCATATTCTTCCAGTTCCCGCAGATCGGGGAAATGGTTGAGGACATCTCCGCCGAAGGTCCGGGAGTAGAAGTCGCGGGAGAGGCCAGTCGTCTGCAGAAGCGACATGATCAGAAACCGGCGCTGCTGTTCCTCCCGATCCAGTTCCACTCCATAGTGGGCCGAGGCGAAGGACTCCGGTTCCTGTTCGAGATAATGTGCGATGATGGCCGCCACACCACTGCGGCCGACCGCGTATTCGCTGGAGTAGTGAATGCGGCTGGTATAGGAGCGGGCGCCGCAGCCCAGGCCGATCATGCCATCGGTCTGACAGCAGTACTGCGTGTCGTGAGGCTGGATCGCGTCTGTCCGACGGAACATGCGGAGAGAGTGTTGCGTGTAGCCCCGTTCGAACAGGAAGTCCCGACCGGCGCGATAGAGTGTCAGGCGATGGTCGTCCCACTGTTGTGGTTTGCGTCCCAGGCCGGTGAGCGGGCGGACATACAGGGGATAGAGATAGAGTTCTTCCGGCTGGAAGGCGAGTGCCTGCTGAAGCGAGTCTCGAAAACTGTCGACCGTCTGTCCGTCGGCACCGTAGATCAGGTCGAGGTTCAGTGTGGGAATGCCGACATTGCGAACCAGTTCCAGCGCCTCAACAATTTCACGTCGTTTCTGCGGACGACCGATGCTGAGGGCCTCCTGTTCGTCAAACGACTGGATGCCGAGAGAGAGGCGGTCGATTCCCTGATCGTGGATCAATGCTACTTTCTCTGCTGTTAATGTCGCGGGGGAAGCTTCGAGGCTGCAGGGGAACTGTGCCGGGCTGGTATTCAGTTCTCTCTGGAGAATGTCAAACAGCTGTGCGAGTTCATCTGGTTCAAGGTAAGTGGGAGTGCCGCCCCCGATCGCGAGCTGAGAAAAATGGAAGTCGGGCAGTTGATCGCGAACCTGCCGGGCCTCGATGCGGAGTTGCTGCAGATATTGAGCTGCGAGATCGTCCTCGGGATTCGAGAGGGTAAACAGGTTGCAGAAACCGCAGCGGTATTCGCAGAAAGGAAGATGTAGATACAGTGATAAATCTGTGCGGTCTTCCGGTTCCCAGATCTGCCGGAGGGGCAGCGGTCGCGCGAACGGGCGATAAGCGGACTTGTGCGGATAGGCGTAGCTGTAGGCGAGGTAGGGCGTTTCCGCGAGCAGTGTTTGCAGATGGCTCATGCCGGACCTCCGGTCTGGGTGAGCAGGCATTCGAGATAGGGGACATCCCAGACCAGTGGATGTGCGAGTCGGTGTCCCTGGTAGCCGTCTTCGCCGAAGGTGGTGCCATGGTCGGAACAGATGATACAGAGTAGTGGGGCCCGCTGTTGCAGGGCTGTGATCAGGGGGCTGAGTTGAGCGTCGGCATAGGCGAGGGCTGCGATCTGGGTGTCAACGGAATCCGCAAGTGCACCTTCTTTAAAAATACAACTGGGCTGATGCGTGGCTGAAACGTTGAGAAACAGAAAGAGACGTTGTTCAGCCGGAAGCTGCTGGAGTCGTTCGAGAGTGAAATCGACCTGGTGCCGGGTGGAGTGCCGGTCGGTCACCCCGAAGGACGGATACCAGTGGCTTTCCTGGAACAGTCCGGGCAGGGCATTGCCCAGCGGACTCTGTTTATTGAAGAAGCCGACGCCGCCGATACAGAGCGTGTGGTAACCCTGTGCTGCGAGTCCGGTAACGATGTTGTCTGAAGAAAAGACACAGGTCTCTGGGGCGATGGTTTCACTGCCGGGAAATTCGAGGGCGAACAGTCGTGGATGTTTGCCCGGTGTCACGGGATTCGGGAGGAACCCGGCGAAAAAGGCCTGGTGAGCGGCATAGGTGAAGTTACCAGGTGAATGTCTGCGTTCCCAGCCGGTCTCGGGGAGCAGACGGGCCAGGTTGGGGGTCAGTCCCTGCTGCAGCGCACGGGTTGCGACATCGAAGCGGAGCGAATCGAGGGTCAGCAACAGGATGTCGTGTGTGCCCAGGCAGGCGCGTGCATCAATCATGGTACCAGGCATTGTAGCGAATCGAGTGAAGAAATCTGGCAGTGCGGCTCGGGGAATTCCCCGGGGAATGTGCGGTCCAGTTGTATCCAGCAGGTGTGCATACCGATCTGCCGGGCGCCGTAGATGTCCTGATGTGGATGATCGCCGACGAACAGGGCCTGCTGGGGAGTGACTCCCAGTGTCGACAACGCCTGTGCAAAGATGGCTCGATCCGGTTTGGCTGCGCCCGTTTCTTCAGAGATCCAGATGTGATCAATCAGTTGATCGATGCCGGCGGCTTCGATTTTCGCGCGCTGGAGTTCTGCGGAACCGTTGGTGATGACGGCCAGCGCGTAGTGCGGTTGCAGTCGTTGCAGGAGTTCCAGGCAGAGCGGATCGGGTTCGATCATCCGGGGCAGTTTCTCCCGGAAATCTGACCAGAGTTCAGCTGGAGTCCAGTCAGGAAAACAGGTCGTGGCGGCCCAGTCAAAGAATGCGGCGCGGTCTTCATAGCCCAGTCGGTCGCGGGCCAGGATGGTTAACAGCGTGAGTTCGAATTCATCTTCGGGCAGGGGCGGGGACGCATCCTGCAGGAGCTGTGTGAAATAGCGACGCACCGCTGTACTGCGATCGAGGAGCGTATTATCGAGGTCAAACAGGATGGCTTTGATATCTGCATTGGGGAGCATGGGATTCCGCGAAGGCCGCCTTTGTGTGATTGAGAATGATGATCCCTGGGCCCCGTCATGCCGAGGTGAAGACCCTGTGAATTTCCAGTTGCAGAGGATTGCATTATTGAACTGTTCTATTGTATAAGTGTTTGAGAAGATGTCAATTCGTCACCAGCCGTACTATGAGGAGCTTTCAATGACCATCGATTCTCATGTGGATGAATTCGGGGGCTTGCCTGTCAGGGAATTCGATCCGGAAACGGGTATTCAGGATGCATCGGGCGTGGCCTATCGACTCACGCTGGGATACGAGCGGGAACAGCAGGGGATGAAATTTTCCGATCTGCTGGAGAAGTATCTGAGTCATCCTCAGATCGGCAATGTCACTGCACTGGTGATCGGCTGCTGGGATGGTGCCTACGAAGGATCCGGGGCAGAGACCGTCGTCGATCAGCTGCTGGATTCCAGTGATCTGCTGACCGGATTGCGGCATCTGTTTTTTGGTGACATCACATTTGAAGAAAGCGAAATCTCCTGGATCGGCCAGGCCGATCTGTCACCGCTGCTCAGATCGTTTCCCCAGCTGGAGGAGTTACGCATTCGGGGAGCGAACGACCTCAGCCTGGGCCGGGTGAATCACGAGCATTTGAAAACACTGATTATCGAAGCGGGGGGACTGGGAGCGGATGTCGTTCAGGAAGTGACTGCAGCCGTTCTCCCGGAACTGGAACATCTGGAGCTGTGGCTGGGGACGGACGAGTATGGTGGAGATGCCAGCATTGCCGACGTGGAGCCGTTGTTGACCGGCGCCCTGTTTCCCAAATTGAAGTATCTGGGACTGCGGAACAGCATTTTCTCGGATGAGATTGCCAAGGCGATCGCAGCGGCACCGATTCTAAACCAGGTGGAGGTGGTCGATCTGTCACTGGGGACCCTGAGCGATGAGGGAGCCCAGGCCCTGCTGGACTGCAATCGGTTGAATCAGTTGAAAAAGCTGGATCTGCATTTTCATTATCTGAGCGATGAGATGTGCAAAAAGCTGAGTGAGTTGGAGATTGAAGTCGATGTTGACGATCAGCAGGAGCCGGATGAGTACGATGGCGAAATGGAACGTTACTGTGCGGTCTCTGAATAAGGGATTGTGAACCAGTTCGATGTCTTCTCAGTTCGTCATTATTGGTAACCCGGAGAATCGAAGGGTCCACCTGTTTCAACAGGCCCTGGAATCACAGGGGCAACCCGCGGCCCGTGTCGTTTCGTATGAACGACTGCTGCAAGACGTAGATTGTCTCCGGGATATCATTCGACCGGGCGACATTGTGCGGATCGAGTCTCCCGGAGAAAACTTCGCCGTCGAAAAAGGACTGCTGGCCCGAGGTGTGGCTGCCGCCGAAGTGGAAGGACACCCCTTTTTGTCTTTGCATCAGATCGAGAGGCTGGAGTACGACCACGGTTTGATTCTGCATCCGCGACAGTGGTACATGGGCTATTGCAGCCTGCTGATTCAAATCGGTAAGTGTCTGTCGGGGATAGCATCCATCAGACTGTTGAATCCGCCGGCTGATATTCGGGAGCTGTTTGATAAACGGGCCTGTCATGCCCGGTGCAGGGAGGCGGGGTGCGCGGTTCCCGAGGCGTTTCCGGAAATTCATTCGTTCGATGAACTGCTAACCATCATGCAACAGCGGAATGAGCGTCGTGTTTTTCTCAAGCTGGCGCATGCTTCTTCCGCATCGGGTGTGGTGGCGTTGCATCAAAATTCCCGCCGGATCGAAGCGATCACCTCTACGGAGCTGGTGAATCAGGACGGGCAGACGCGACTCTATAATTCCCTGAAGGTCAGACGGTACACCGATCTGAACGTAATTCGCACACTGATCGATGAACTGTGCCGGGAAGGAGTGCATGTGGAGCGGTGGATGCCCAAAGCGGCGCTCAGTCATGGCAGGACGTTTGATCTCCGTGTGGTGGTGATCACTGGTCAGGCTCGGCACACTGTGGTGCGGGAGAGTCGGAGCCCGCTGACGAATCTGCACCTGGGGAACCGGCGAGGCGATGGTGAGCGGCTGCAGGAGCTTCTCGGTCCCGAGCGGTGGCGTGCGTTGATGGAAGTCTGTGAGCAGGCAGCGGGTGTTTATCCGGAGAGTTTCCAGGTGGGCGTTGATCTGCTGCTGACCCCCGGATTTCGCCAGGCACTGATTTTGGAGCTGAATGCGTTCGGGGATCTGCTGCCCGGGATCCTGTGGGAAGGGGAGGAGACGTATCAGAGTGAGATCAATTCTCTGGTGACGGACTATGCGGGTCGTAAGGGTTAACCCTCGCCACGAGGGATGCGGGTGAGTGTACATGATTTCCCATGTGCCTGATTATTGTGCAAATTTCGGGAATGGTATATGTTTTGCATTATTAAGTTATTCAGTAATCACATAGAATCTTCGATGAATGACTTACTTGAATCAGGATACAACGATGACTCCTCGGGAAGTGCTCGCCCTCTGTCGTGAACGGGAAATTCAGGCCATTGACCTGCGGTTTATGGATTTCCCCGGGACACAAAAACATTTTACGATTCCTGCTAAGATCTTAGTAGAAAAGAGCTTCGAAGACGGTTTCGGCTTTGATGGCTCTTCGATGCGGGGCTGGAAAGCGATTAACGAAAGCGACATGCTGGTTGTTCCGCAGCCGGATACCGCCTTTGTCGATCCCTTCATGCCTAATACGCTGGTGATGACCTGTAACATCCAGGACCCGATCACGCGCGAGGATTATGCCAAAGATCCGCGCAATGTTGCCCGAAAAGCAGAAAGCTACATGCGGTCCACAAAAATCGCGGATGTAGCCAATTTTGGCCCCGAAGCGGAGTTCTTCATCTTCGATGATGTCCGTTTTGACCAGAATGAGCACGAATGCTATTACCATGTGGACAGTATCGAAGGGCAGTGGAACCGGGGTAAGGCGGGCAGTGGTCCCAACGCCGGTTATAAGATTCGACACAAAGAGGGTTACTTTCCGGTACCTCCGGCTGACACATTGCAGGAAGCCCGTACCGAAATGATGCTGGCGCTGATGGATTGCGGCGTCGATGTGGAGGCCCAGCACCACGAAGTGGCGACCGGCGGTCAGTGCGAAATTGACATGAAATACGCACCGCTGTTGAAGACGGCGGACAACCTGCTGCGGTACAAATATATTGTGAAGAACGTGGCGGCCAAGTATGGCAAATCCGCGACGTTCATGCCGAAACCGTTGTGGAACGACAACGGCTCGGGTCTGCATCTGCATATGTCACTCTGGAAAGAGGGCAAGCCTTTGTTTGCGGGGTCCCGTTACGGGGGGCTCAGCGAACTGGGGATGTATGCGATGGGCGGAATTCTCAAACATGCTCCTGCGTTGTTTGCGTTCTGCTGCCCTACAACGAACAGCTACAAACGTCTGATTTCCGGGTTTGAAGCACCGATCAATCTGACTTACAGTTACCGTAACCGATCGGCGGCAATCCGGATTCCGGTCCACAGTCCGCATCCGGAAAACAAGCGGTTTGAATTCCGCTGCCCCGATTCGTCTTCGAATCCGTACCTGGCGATGTCGGCAGTACTGATGGCGATGCTGGACGGGATTCAGAACAAGATCGATCCAGGGCATCCGCTGGAAAAAGACATCTATGATCTGAAACCCGATGAACTGGCCGAACTGCCGGGAGTTCCGGTTTCGCTGGAAGAGTCGTTGCAGGCTTTACGCGACGACCACAAGTTCCTGCTGGTGGGTGATGTCTTCACTGAAGACGTGATCGATACCTGGATCTGGTATAAGACCAGCCACGAAGTGGCCGCTCTGCGTGAGCGTCCTCATCCCTTTGAATTCGCGATGTATTACGACATTTGATCGCGGGCCTGTCGGAAGCGATAATTCTACGGGAAGCAGTCCGCGATATTGATGACATTTCCAGTAGTGATTACAGGGACGTTGTTGTTGTTCGTCGAGAGGTTCGGCAGATCTTCGATTTTGATAACCCCCCCGAAGTTGGTGCTGAATTCAAACAGATGATACGCGGTGTTGTTTAAGATCTCCATACAGAGTTCGGAGCCGGAATCTTCAGAGTAGATCAGCAGGTCTTCGGCGGTATTCGCACTGTTGGTGAAGTTGTTCTGATTGATGCGCATCCGGGCTGCTGCTCCAGATTTTACGTCGGCGCGCAGATTGTACTGGTTGGGGCCGAAGGTGTTGTCCGTGAGGAAAATGTCGTGGCTGGTGCCCAGACCGATGTCGGCGATGAAGCCATAGGCGAAGACTTCTGAATCACCGGGATCCGAGATCAGGTTCTGGCTGACGTTGGTAGTAGTGGCTCCTGCGGTCTGCAGTTCGAGCCAGATCGCCCTGCCGAGTGTCGCGTGGTCGTTGGTGACGATTTTATTGTCGATGATGTCCGTCGTCGCAGAACCGTTCAGATGACTGACCTGGATGCCATTAAAGATGCCAGAGCCCGTGAGGGGACCGTCGTCATTAAAGATGGTATTGCCTGAGATGGTGGTGTGCGCGGTACCGGACGAGTTGCCCTGATACTTGATGCCTCCTGCGAGAGAGAAGTCGAAGCCGGTAATAAGATTGTCGCGGATGCGGGTGGTAATATCGCCGGCGTTGGCGGTGATATTGATGCCGTAGTCGGAGCCCTGGACTTCGCTGGTGATCGTGTTGCGATCGATGTCGATCTGGGCGTCGTCATTGACGGAGATGGAAATGGCGTCGCCGAAGACGGCCGGTCCTGCATCGCTGGCCAGGCTTCTGAGGGTGTTATCCGCGATGACGATCTGGCCGGAACTGGTGACGATTTCAATCATGTCGTCATCGATAGCTTGCAGCGTGTTGTTGCGGATGAAGATGTCGCGTGCGTTTTTCAGGAAGATGCCGTTATTGGCATCGTTGGTGATTGTGTTGTGGGTAATTGTGATCTGCTGCGCACCGTCGGCCCTGATGGAGGGGCTTTCGTCAATTGTGACAATCCGGAAGCCGGAGAGCAGGGTGCGATCATTCATGGTAAAGCTGCCGTTGATCTGCGGGAAGAGTCCGGTGTTGGAACCGGGCAGCAACTGCTGACCAAACTGGGTGTTGATGAACTGGGCGGGGCCTGAAGACATCACCTGTGTACCGGGGGCGAGAGTGAAGTCGCCGGTTTCGGAAGTGCCGCGATGATCGAAGACGATCAGATCACCTGCCTGGGTGCGTGTGTCGTTAAACGCTTTGGTGAGTGTTTCGTAGGGATCTTCAAAAGAGCCATTGCTGTTACCTCCCGCGGCGACGTGCATGAAGTAGTAGGGATTGCCGGTTGCGGGATTACGAATGAGTGTATTGCTGGCGCTGGCGTGTTCCTGATTGTCGACGACGATGGCGCGAAGTCGTTCGGGGCTTTCGCCGAGACGATCCCGGGCGGTGAGGTCCATACGGGGACCGTTTTTGAGTCCGGTGATGCTGGGCCACTGGAAGGAGACGGAGAAGTTGACGGTGGTATCAAAGACGCGGTCGTTCTGGACGCTGAGGTTGAGGGCGACCTGGTCGTTGATGCGGCTTTCGAGGCGGGATTTCCAGCCCCAGGCCTGTTGACTGCCTTGCGCCTGAAAGTGGTACCAGCCGGCGAAGGCACGGACGTCGGTATTGAAACCGGTGAGAACTCTGCGACCGGCTTCCATGTCGACGCCGGTCATCGCGGCCTGGTAAAAGCGGGTGAGCGTTCCCCCGTAGAGGTAGTGGCCGGAGAAATAGTAGTTGCCTGTACCAGAGAGACTGGAGCCCCACTGCTTCCGCCGAGTGCCTGTGGGGACATACCAGTTGAGGCGGCCTTCCCAGAAATCGCCGATGAGTTCGGCACCACCTGAGACCTGGCTGAAGTTCGCGTAGCCGGCGTTCCGTGTATCGTAGTAGAGGTACGCACCGATGGTGTGTTCCCATTCGGGAAGATAGCGGCGGGCACCAAAGCCCACATTGGAGCCGAGGTTCGTGCTGTCGGAGTCGATCAGAAGTCGGGCGTCGAGGAAGAACAGGGAGTTGCTGTCTTCACCTTCGAAAAGGGGGAGGAAGCCGTCGAAGGAAGAGAGGCCGCCGATGCGGCCGATGGTATCACCGGCCTGATAGCGATAGCCGAAATGAGGATGGTAGCGTCCAAACCAGCCGGCATCCCCAAAGAGTTCCGCGACGTCCGCCTGGACGTTTTCTGACTGCGGCGCAGGAGCGGTCTCCTGTGTGCTTGCCAGTAAGGTTAGTGGTAAGCAGAAGAATGTGAATAATCCCAGCCAGGCCCGCGTCATGGAATCTATCCCGTAGATGCTCTCGTCTAAATCAAAACCGTTGAAGTTTTTTTCGACGAGAGACTACAGGGGCTTCAATCAGGATACGTTAAATGTATACGGTTCATGACAGTTGTTCTGGTTGGTTAAGCTGGGGGCAATGGGCGGCGGCTGAGCGTTGTGACATATCAGTGCTGGTACAATTGTGAATGCCTTTCAGCAGGGAATCAGTCTTGCATGCAGCCGAAGTTTCAGCAGGAATTGCCGGTTGTTATGGGGCATTCTGCACATTTCCGATGGTCGTGATTGAGGCGCCGTTATTATTGATCTGCAGGTTCGGCAGATCCTCAACAAGTATCTCTCCCCCCAGTACGGCTTCGAAGTACAGAGATGTATCGGTGTTGTTCCCCGTTACATCCAACAGAAGCGAATTCGATCCAAACGAGGTGAAGACATCAAGTCCTCGTCCGCCAATCCCGGCGCTGCCGTTGAGGATGTTGTCGTGGATCTGGACGTTGGCAGAAGCGCCAGATATTGTGTCCGCCACGATCTCGATGCCGTCATCAAAGACTCCCCCGTATTGAGCAATCTTGTTTTTATTTATGAAGAGAGTGTTGTTTGTACCCCGATCAATGTCCACGGCAATCCCGTCGGTAAACAAGGCCAAATTATTGTCATCAGAGATAATGTTCTCTGTGATATAAGAAGTCGTGGTCCCTGTTGTATTCAGGTTGAGATAGATGCTGGTTCCAAACAGATTTCCGACATCGTCTGAGTCGATCGTGTTCTGCGAGATCGTCGTCGTGGCAGAACCATCATCGTAAATCACGTTGATCGCATTTCCAAAGGCCCCCGCGGTATTGTTGATTGTGTTGTTGGAAATGTTGGTGGTCATCACCCCATTCGCAGTACCGTGGAATGTGATGGCATCGCCGAAGGCGCCAATTGTGTTGGTGATGGTGTTACCGGTAATCGTGGTGTCTACGACGCCGGTTGAGTTACTGGTAAAATCAATCCCATTTCCGAAGGCGTCCACGAAACTGGTAATCTGGTTGTCTCTGATGCGTGTCGTCACATCCCCGGAACTGGCTGTGACTTCAATTCCCGAACCGGCAAGCGCAATCACACTGGTAATGGTATTGTTGTCGATGTCAACGTTCGCATTTCCATTGAGGGTGACGTCTATACCGGTACTAAAGGCAGTTACAATACTTCTGATTGTGTTGCCGCTGATGGTACCGTTTCCACTACCACTCACCGAGATGCCATCAGAGTCGGCATTGTTGATCGTATTGGAAGAGAAATTGAAGTTGTTGACATTCACCCCGTTGATACCGTATGTACTGGGTGAATTGATCGTGGTGTTTTTGATGGTGATATTATTCGAGTTGACGATTTGGACGCCTGAGAACCCACTGTTATTGAATGTCCCGCCGTTGAGTGTGACGCTCCCGCTTACATTATTGATATCCAGCGGTGCCAGAGTGGTGTTGCTGGTGTTCAACTCGGCGATTGTGATATTCGCTGAGCTGTCGTCGATATCCACGGCTGTCGATCCATTGGTGGTTGTGATTTGACCGAACTCAATTGTTCCGCCAGAATTCGCAATTACGACCGCATTACCGTTGGTATTCGTAATGGAGCTGTTGGTAAAGGTCACATCAGCCGCGTTTTGGCTGCCCGTAATTGATACGCCCAGCCCATCCGTTTTTGTGAGGGGGGTTTGGTCGAATGTGGCGGGGCCTGTTAAATTTGTCAGACTGATAGCCGTACCAGCTCCGTTATGATTGATCGTATTGTTCGAGACCATCAGGTTCCCCACGCCATTGGCAATAATCGAAGAACCAGCACCAGTGGTGGTGATATCAAACCCGGACAGCACGCTGCGGTTATTCAGAGTGAAGCTACCCGTGATGTCCGGGTTAATACCGGTACCGGAGTCGGGCAACTGGAGCGATCCGAACTGGGAGTTGATGAACTGTGCGGGTCCTTCGGAGAGGACCTGTGTATTGTCAGCCAGGACGAAGTTACCGGTTTCCGAACCGTCGCGGTGGTCGTAGACGATCAGGTCGCCAGCTTGAGTCCGTGGATCAGCGAAGGCAGCGGCGAGGGTGGCGTAGGGATCTTCGTAGGAACCGTCGCTGTTACCACCGGTGGCGACGTGCATAAAGTAGTACGGGTTGCCGGTGGATGGATTGATAATCAGGCCGCCGTTAGGATCCTGGACTTCCTGGTTGTCGACGACGATGGCACGAAGCCGTTCGGGGCTTTCACCGAGACGATCCCAGGCTTTGAGATCGGAGCGGGGGCCGTTACGGAGTCCGGTGATGCTGGGCCACTGAATGCCGACGGAAAAGTTGACCGTGGTATCGAAGACGCGGTCATTCTGCACGCTGAGGTTCAGCGAAACCTTATCCGAAATGCGGCTTTCCACGCGTGATTTCCAGCCCCAGGCCTGGGGGCTTCCGGAAGCCTGGAAATGGTACCAGCCCGCGTAGGCGCGGAGGTCCATGTAGTCATTCGTGTAGAATTTGGCACCCGCTTCCATGTCGAGGCCTTTCATCGCGGCCTGGTAGTAACGGGTGAATGTGCCACCATACAGATAGTGGCCGATGAACTGGTAGCTCCCACCGTTGTTGACGTGCGTGGTTGCGTACTGCTTGCGGGTGGTGCCGGTGGGGACGTACCAGTTGAGGCGGGCGTCCCAGATATCACCCAGGGTTTCAATACCGCCGGAAACCTGATCGAAGTTGGCGTAGCCGGCGTCGCGGGTGTCATGGTAGATATAGCCCCCGATGGTTCGCTGATATTCGGGCAGATACTGACGGGCACCCAGACCCACGTTGGAGCCGAGGTTGTGATTGTCGTCACCCAGGAGCAGGCGGGCGTCGATGAACATCAGCCAGTCACTGTCATCGCCTTCCAGTACGGGGAAGAAGGCATCGAAGGAGGAAAGTCCACCGATGCGACCGATGGTGTCTCCAGCCTGGTAACGGTAGCCGACATGCGGGCGATAGCGGCCGAACCAGGCAGAGTCGCCAAACAGTTCGCTGACATCGCCACCGACCTGGCCTCCTTCGAAGCCGGGGTCTGCTGGTTCGGGATCGAAGGTATCTGCAGAGAGTGGGCTGGCGGTGGCACACAGGGCTAACAGCAGGGCGAAGCACAGTCGTTTCATGGATTCCATTCCAGAGAGAGTACGGTGGTTATCTGGAATATTCGTCTCTCAGTACTTTCGATCTGAACGGTAAAATCCTGCAGACTATCAGAAGTGGATACTGTGTGTTGTACAGATCGGCTCAGTCAACGCTGGTAAAAGATGACGGTTGGCGAGATGGTATGCCGGCTATTAAATCAGTGGGAGACTGTGTAGTATGCAAAGAGAGCCTGGATTATGGCAGGAGCCAGTCGGTTGTGTTCTGGTAGGATCCGAGTCCCAGCAGGAGCACGATTGCGTTGCTGTTATTGGATGAGAGATTGCTGATGTCTTCAATCTTCGTGGTAGCTCCCAGGCCGCTGAGGAAGTTGAGCGTGGTCAGCAGGCTGGTGTCATTCCCGTCGACCTGCAGGCTGATGGTGTTCGCATTCGCGACGCTGACATTGAGCCCGAAGTTGAGCAGGCCGTAAATCTGGTTGTCGTTGACCTGCACATGGGCCACATTGCTGACGCCGCTGTTGCCCATGCGGATCTGAATTCCGTCATCCAGAATGTCGGTGGAACCGCCGAGCTCATTATTTGTGACATGCACGATGGTATCGTTGGTGCCCCGGTCGATGTCGACAAAGATCCCGTCATTGAGCAGGCCTGCAAGGGCGTCATCGGAGACGATGTTCTGATTGATGAAGGTTTCGGTGGCTCCGGTGGTATTCAGATTCAGATAGATGCCGCCATTCATCAGGTTGAGCAGGTCGTCGGAATCGATGGTGTTGGAGACGATACTGGTCGTGGCGGAGCCGGCGTTATAGCGGACGTCGATGGCGTCCCCAAAGATTCCCAGCGTATTTTCGACCGTGTTACCGCTGATAGTCAGGTTTGTGGTACCAGTGGAATTTCCGGTGAAATGAATCGCATCGCCGAAGCCGTTGGCAACGCTGGTGATCTGGTTGCCGCGAATGTTAATCGTGGAATTGCCTGCGCCTGTGGTGACATCAATCCCGTTGCTGCCGATCGTGAGTATGCTGGAGATAATGTTGTTGTCGATGTCGAGGCTCGCATCACCGGAAGTTGAAACTTCAATCGCGTTGTCGAAGGCACTGAGCAGGCTGCGAATGGTGTTACCGCTGATGCTGCTGGTGCCGGTGAGATTCTGCACATAGATCCCGTCCAGACTGACGTCGATAATTGTATTGCCGTTGAGATTCAGGCCGTTCACGTTCTGGGCATAGATCCCGTAAGTGGTCGGGGTCTGCATTGTCACACCCTGGATGGTGACATTGGAAGAGTCGGTGATCTGTGCGCCTGCAGTTCCGATGCTGGTGAAAGTTCCTCCGTTGAGTGTGAAGCTGCCGGTCTGATTGTTGATGACCAGTGGGCTGGTGGAGGCGTTATCGCTGTTGAGTTCTGCAATGGTGATGTCTGCATCACCGCCGTTGATATTTGCTGAAACAGCTCCGTTCGTGGTCGTGATTGTTCCCAGTTGAATGGAACCGCCGGCATTCTGGATATCGATTCCTTCTCCGTCGGTGTTGGTGATGTCACTGCCGGTGAATGTGATATCCGCATTACCGCCGGAAATCGAAACAGCGAGACCGTCGTCCTTGATGATGGGGGTTTGATCGAAGGTGACGGTGCCGCTGGAATTGGTCAGACTGACGGAGGTGCCTGCACCTGCATGATTGATGGAACTGCTGGCCACCAGCAGATTGCTGGTTCCCGTTGCAGTAATTGAAGTACCCGTCGGATTGGACGCAGGCGTGTTGATGGTCAGGTTGCGGAGCGTGATCTCGGTGGAATCGGTGAGCTGCACCCCGGCAACGCCACTGTTGGCGATCGTACTCTGTTTGACTTCCAGGCTGCCGGTCAGCTGATTGACGGCCAGGGCGCTGTTCGAGGCATTGGTACTGTTGAGTTCGTCAATGGTGATGTGCGCCGTGCTGTTGTCGATATTCACCGCAGTCGTTCCGCCGGTTGCGGTGATCGAACCGAGCTGAATGGTGCCGCTGGAGTTCAGAATATCAACGGCATTTGCGCCGGTGCCTGTGATGGTACTGTCCGTGAAGGTGACATCGGCGCTGGTGTTGTGGATGGAGATCGCTGTCCCGCTGGTTGCGGTGATGGGGCTTTGATTGAAGGTGACAGGTCCCGTCAGTCCGTTCAGATAAACGGCACTGCCTGCGTAGGAACTGTTGATTGTGTTCTGAGAGATCAGCACATTGCCCACGCCATTGGCGGTGATAGCAGGGCCACTGCCGTTGATCAGATTAAAGCCGGTGACTTCGGTATTGTGATGCATGGTGAAGCTGCCGTTGATCTGGGGAATCAGCCCCGAACCCGAATCGGGAATCTGCAGCTGTCCGAACTGGGAGTTGATGTACTGTGCAGGTCCGGTCGAAAGGACGCGTGTATTCTGAGCGAGCACAAAGTCGCCAGCCTCGGAGGCATCGCGATGGTCATAGACGATCAGATCGCCCTGTTGTGTCCGTGGATCGGCGAAGGCCTTGGCGAGTGTTGCGTAAGGATCTTCGTAGGAGCCATCACTGTTGCCGCCGGTCGCGACGTGCGTGAAGTAGTAGGGATTCCCGGTAGCAGGATTGATGACCGGAGTTCCGTTGGGATCTTCCACACTCCGGTTCTGTACGACAATGCTGCGGAGACGTTCGGGGGTTTCCCCGAGTCGATCGCGGGCGACCAGACCGGCGGCGGGTCCGTCTCTCAGACCACTCAGGCTGGGCCACTGGACGGAGACAGCGAAGTTGACCGTGGTCTGGAAAATGTCATCGTGCTGTACACTGAGGTTGAGAGCCACGAGGTCCGAGATGCGGGTTTCGACGCGTGATTTCCAGCCCCAGGCCGCATCGCTGTTCTGTGCCTGAAAGAAGTAGCAGCCTCCAAAGGCACGCAGGTCCGTCTTGTAGCCTGTGAAGACGCGAACGCCGGTCTCCAGGTCGGCCCCCAGTAATGCATTCTGATAGTACCGGGTGATCGCTCCGGTGTAGAGTTGATGATTGACGAACCGGAAGGTACTTCCGGGAACCAGTTCTTCGCCCCACTGAGACTGCGTCTGTCCGGTGGGGACATACCAGTTGACCCGCGTTTCAAACAGGTCGTCCAGGATTTCAAAACCGCCGGAAATCTGCTGGAACGAAGCCAGGCCGGTGTCGCGGGTGTCGTGATAAACGTAAGCACCGAGGGTCTGATTCCAGCCGGGCAGGTAGCGACGGGCACCGACGCCGAGATTCGAGCCGAGGTTATTGTTCTGATCGTCGAGCAGCAGTTGCGCGTCGACGAAAATCAGCCAGTCACTGTTGCAGTCTTCCAGTACGGGAAAGAACAGGTCGAACGAGGAGAGTCCCCCGGTACGGCCGATGGTATCACCCAGCTCATGCCGGTAGCCGAAGTGGGGATGAAAGCGACCGAACCAGGCGTGCTTGCCGAACAGTTCTGCGACGTCGGCGTTGTAGCTTTCGTCAGTGGCATCATAGCTGACGCGGCCCGGACTCTCCTCGTAACCGAGGTGATACGGATCGAAGGCAGCGGATGCCGGGGGGGGACTGGCAATCAGCAGAACGGTGATGGCAAGGTAGTGGCGGAGCATGTCGACTTTTCTGAAAC
The DNA here is from genome assembly GCF_007744075.1 of Gimesia chilikensis. Classification (NCBI taxonomy): domain Bacteria; kingdom Pseudomonadati; phylum Planctomycetota; class Planctomycetia; order Planctomycetales; family Planctomycetaceae; genus Gimesia; species Gimesia chilikensis. The sequence continues at coordinate 701,917 of NZ_CP036266.1, forward strand.
GGAATCCCTTCACAGCTTCGAGTCTTCATGCCTGATTGTCGTCGCGCGTTTGTAGTGCGCTGCAAAGTTATGATATTAAGGAGGGATCTACCACAGCATCGGATGGGCGAAATTCGCGTCAGTCAAGATAGGGATAAGAGACAAAGGGATACTGTGCGAGTGTTATCCCTCATTCAAAAAGGAATGAGGGATAGGCCTGTGTGCGTGAGGAGGTTTTTCCGTGAAAACCAGTGGGAAAGGTCTGTTTTAGAGGGGGAAATCACTGCAGCGGGTCTACGGGGATTGGCCTCAGGTTCTGTTGAAGTGGGCCGCAAGACGGGCGGATTTCCGTCGCGTACATAGACGGAAATCCGCTGTGACTTATGCCTGGCGTTGTTTGAAACTCCACCACTTTCGCTGTGGAATCAGGCCGATACCGATGACGGCCAGCTGCGAGAGCATGAACAGGCCGAGTGCCAGCAGTACGCCTTCGGTGAATCCGTAGGAGTGCAGACCGACGCCCAGCTCATTAACGCCGAACCAGGACCAGCTGGTAACGATGTTCCCGCCGATCGAGAGGATGGCCATACCCCGATCTTTGACCATGCCACCCCAGCGGGCGTGCAGGACGAGGGCATTCCAGAGCACGATAATCAGTGCGCCGTTTTCCTTCGGATCCCAGCCCCAGAAACGGCCCCAGGAATCGTCGGCCCAGAGACCGCCGAGTACGGTACCGAAGAAGCTGAGGATGATGGCAAAGCAGAGTACGCCATACAGCATGCGAATGATTTCTTTACCTGCATCGGCTGTCATGCGGGGCGTTAAGGTTCCCCAGAGGATATAGAACAGTCCCAGGAGACCAGCCACAAAAGTCGCAGCGTAACCGAGGGTGATGCAGACCACGTGAGTGGCGAGCCAGAACTGGGTATCCAGCACGGCCTGCAGGACGGCCATGGTATCGCCATCACCAGCGAGCATGTGTGCGATCAGCAGTGTTGAGAAGCCGGCGACTGAGGCCAGCAGGTTTCCAATGCCCATGTGATTGATGCGTTCAATCACGATCCCCGCCAGCACCGCACCCCAGCCGATAAAGACGGCAGAGGAGTAGAGGTTGGTCACCGGGGGACGGCCCGAAATATAGATGCGGGCGATCAGCGCGAACGTGTGTACGACGAATGTGAGCACGATCAGCCAGAAGGCGGCACTGCCCAGTGGTCGCTGCAGGAACAGGAAGGAGAGACAGACCAGCACAAACGCGAACAGATACAGCACGGCGGCATAGTAACAGGGTTCGAAGTGATTGTAGAATGCTTCGAAGTCGATCTTATTCAGGCTGGTATGTGGCAGATCGGCACGGTTCCGATTCAGCCAGCTCTGGTAGTCCTGGACCTGTTTGTTGAAATCGGCGACATTATCGCGTGAATAAGCGACAAGAATTCCCGTCCAGGCCTGGGTGGCTTCGTTTTCTTTTTCGTTATTGACGCTGAGGCCCAGCAGATCACGCAGCCAGGAAGCGGAATAGGTCTGCCACTGATCATCGGTAGCGGTTTCCGGTTTCTGGTCATCCTTGTCTTCCAGGAGCTTGGGAGGAATCGCCAGCGGTGGATTCCGTTGTGCCAGCATTTCGTGTCGCCGGAAGGCTTCCATCACATCCTGACGTGCATTCTCCGGGCGAATCTGTGGCGGATTAAAGGACTGCATGAGCAGATCGACAATGCCGATTTTCTTTTCCAGTTCCAGGACGCGTGACTGGAAGAGACTTGCCTGGCCTTTCCCCGCCTTGCGGGCGAGTTCAGCCTGCCGGGTCAACTCGGGAAGTTTTTCGATGAAGTCCTCAAACGAATAACGAAACCCTTCACGGCGTTTGAGACCCAGCACGGTGAGCAGTTCCGGGTTTTCAATACGGAAGACTCGGTGCTTATATGCAGCTTCCGGGTTGGCGATGGTATCGAGGAACCATTTGATGGCGGGCTGCGTTTTCCCGTCTGAGTCTTTGAAGGTCTGCTTGCCTGAGACAATCCGCAGACTGTTACGAGCCAGTGTGTCGATGGGTTTGGCGCGTCCCTGGTAGAGGACGGGCAGTTCGCCGAACTTGTAGAGATTCATCTGATTGGCGTCGGGTTTCCGCACAACGGCTTTGCCCATCAGGTAGCCGCCAAAGATGATGAAGATGGTAATCGGAATCAGATATTTCTGGAGTTGTTCGCTGCGCAGTTTGCGCTGGAGTGCGGGAGTCATTTCTCCCGACTTGTCCACGGCGAACTCTTCAATCGCTTTAGGTTCGGTGCGCTGTTTTTCGCGGCGGCCGAGATAGCGGAGCAGGGTGATCATGAAGTGATAGAACATGCCAACCACAACGATCATGCAGGAGACATACGGAATCATCCAGCCCATGTTAGTGACGACGGAGAGGGTAGTCGTCTCTTCGCCCGTACGGGGATCCTGGTGATAACCACTCTGGTAGAATGTTTCACCACTGTACCGCAGCGGGTTATTCATCCAGATATGCACATCGCGGTCGACGTTGCGTTCGTTGTCGACGAGGCGGATATCGGAAGAATAGTTCTGCACCGTGCTGGTGCCGGCGTAATCATCCTTGCGGACATCGATCAGTTTGACGGTGTAGTCTTTGTAGTAGCGTTTGAACCGCAGGAAGAGCTCGTAGGGAGTGCCATCAACGACAACCTGTTCGCCGAAGTCCCGCAACGAGAGATCTAGGCTGACCAGGAAGACCCCCAGAGACTCTTTGCTCTTTTTGTCGATGATTTTGATGTAAGCTGCCGGGATGTCGACTCCGCCTCCCATGTCGGTACCGGCGGTATTCCGTGCTGGCAGGGCGATCCATTCTTTTCCGACGCCGGTCGTAGCGGGGTTTTCGGCCGCTTTTTTCTCTTCAGCGGTCAGCGATGAAATCTTGCGGAGCGACGAGTTCTGGTAGTAGTGGATCAGTTCGTAATCGAAGGGGAGTGCGGGATCTGAGACGACGCCTTCGCGATTTTTGAGCAGGATTGACTTGGGGATGACGGTGACGCGATCTTTCTGGGGATCGGTTTTGTCGATGATGGCCAGTTCGATCTCGCGGATATCCTGGACGAAGTTGGTTGTCTGACCTTCGGAGACGGTCATCTGTGTTTCCACAGCCATGGTGCCCACGATGAGCTCGCTGAGCATCATCAGGCCCACACCGGCGTGCAGGAGCACGACCCCGGCCCGTTTCTTAAAGAGTGGAATACAACCGGCGAGCAGTACGACACCGACGAAGGTTGCTTTAATCAACTGCCAGAGAATCCGCATGGAGGAATCGCTGAAGCGGGCGGCATCCCCTTTGGAGATAAACCAGGCGGTCAGGAATCCCAGCATGATCGCGCCGCCGATGGCGAGACCACGTTCGACTTTGCGATGTTTGGGGAGCAGGAAGAACAAAGCCAGACCGCCGATAGCAGACAAAGCGAGGCCTGCTTCGAAGAGCCACCAGAGGACCTGCCAGCTCATGACCGAATATTCCTGGAACCCGTCTTTATTCGAACCGCCGGCGATGACCAGCCAGGTAAGGAGCAGGCCGATGCCGATAATGCTCCAGCCAATTGTGCGTTCTTTACCCTTGCCCTGCACCTTGAAACGAATCAGGTGGGCCGCCAACAGGTTGACGCCCATCATGAAACCGATCAGCCAGCCTCCCGGAAAGTAGAAGAAACCAGGAACGCTGTCCGGTTTGATGCCGGGGAAGAAGGAAGGGGGGAAGAAGATTTTGAAATCGATGCGGGCGATGGCGGTGCGGAAGTATTCGTCGATCACAACCCAGATATCTTTTTCGACCTGGGCCAGGGTTCCGGCCAGGATGATAAAGATGGCCATCGCGAACAGGGCCACTGTGATTTTCAGTGAGGCCAGAGGCGTCAGGAAGTTCAGAAAATGCTTATTGAAATTCGCGGAACCAGAGCCGGACTCGGGCGAGGCAGTTTCGTAAGATGTTTCCGGGAGGGTATTCGTTGACATACGGATTTCCTGAGGGTCAGACTCAAAAACTAAAATGGATTGTGTGATCAGGCCGGGGCCGGACTATTCAAAACGGATCGACTTCACAAACTCTTTGAAGTTCGCTTCCTCTTTTTCTGCCAGCTTAGCGGGGCCGGTAAATTTAACGAACCAGGCCAGATTGTCCCGGTAGATGATGGCACCCAGAATGGCCGGTCGTGGTGTTTCGCCTTCGGGACCGATCAGTTTGACATAGGTTGCTTCGAGATCCCCGGCTTTGAGTTGCTCCGAGTTCCCCGACAGATCGGCGTCGGTAATGGCTTTGAGTTTCACCTGGTCACGCCAGCGGTTGATATTCGGGAGCAGGGGAGAACTGTCTTTGGCGAGATCGATCACGGTGACTTCGCCGGTTTCTCCGTCGGCAGAGACATTAAAGGCGGCTTTCCGCATGCCTCCGCTGCGACCGGGTTTCCAGCCTGAGGGAGTTTCGTATTTAATCTGTGCGGCGGCAGCCGGCGGCGTGGAAGCAGCTGGGCCTCCTGGTGCGGGCATACCACCACCCATCATGCCGGAAGCGAAGGGGGCCCGGCTCATGGGGTTGTCAGCCATCTTGCCATCCAGGCTGACGACCGTGATCGTTTTGTCGCCGGCTTTCAGGGTGAACTGTTCCTGGTCCAGGCTGGGAGAAACGCCTTCGGCTGCTGTGAGGTCTTTTTCAGTAATGGGAGCCAGACCAACCTGATCACGCCAGCGATTGACGTTTTCCAGTGTGCCACTGGGCGGCAGGGGGATTACCGACATTTCGAGTGGGGGATCTGTGTCTTTGACTTTGAGGGTGGCAAATCGCATGGAACTGCCCGGTGTCTGGGTCCAGTCTGCAGGGAGCTTCCATTCGGGCTGACCTGCTTTGAGGGTCACCGATTTGAGGAATTCGATGAAGGTCTCAAACTGAGCAGCGACCTGTTCGGGAGCCCCGGTCATTTTGAAGAACCAGTTCTGTCCATCGCCGGGCAGGATGGCCGCCAGCATGCGGGTCGGTTTTGCTTCTGCAGAGGTGGCCTGTGCCGGACCGAGGTCGGCTCCTTCTTTGGGGACTTCATAGGTGTGAATCTCATCCTGTTTTCCACAGCCGATCGGCAGGAGCAGCAGGGGCATCAGGAGCAGGAGCGGTAACGATTTCATGAGCAGGGTTTGTCTTTCGGGTCGATACATGGCGGCTTGGTCCAGGTTTTCTACGGCCTGAGAGTCGAAAATGACTGGCAAATCAACTGATCGGGCTAAATCCGGGTGGTTTTGAGTTCGATGTCAGCAGACTGACAGAGGTACTGTCGTTGTGTACAAGGCAGGTGTTTGAGGAGTGGTTCACGCCTCAAGGGGCATAAGTTGTTTCAATAATGGTGGTTATGTTAAAACAACACGGCCCCGGATACCAGAGTCACTCTGCTGGGGACCACTGACTATTATAGTTGTCGTGAGACCAAAAAGTACACAACCAGTTTTCGAGTCCTGGCAAATTCCCCGGTATTGGAAGGGCCTGGCCTTTAAAATCGGCCCCTCGGGCCAGAGCTTAAAAAACTCGAAAAATCGCGTAAAAATTACAATGCCTTGCAAAAAAGTCACCAAATCGGCGATTCTGAGCGGTGATTGTAAAAGCTTCCAGAAGAAATCCTATTTACAAGGAATAATCTTTAATGTATTTACGCGTTCTCGCTGATTTTTCGCAAAATAAATTGCGATTCTGGTATGCGAGGTGCGTGATTCAAAGTGACCCGTCACAAATGGGATTCTGAATTCCATTTCTATTAAATAGTACACGAACGTACGGAACCGACAATTCAATCGAATCAATGTCAGCGGTTATGGAAGACCGGACACGATTCACCCCAAACTGACCCAAATTCCCAGTTGTTCATGGGAACCAAAACCCCAGGCATGGAAGCCGCACCGTGAAGCTGATTTCACACAGACTGCCGGTTGACGCTCTCAACCCGGCCGTGAAAGTTCGAACTGTCGAATCTCTTCTTATCGAGAGGGGGCTCAAGCAGTTTTTCGCTCACACAGAGATTGTGCTGCAATCTCTGCGCACTGCTTCTCTGCTCACGACGACCTCCATGGTTGTCTGCTCTGTCCTCAGCATGTGTTCCACATTTTGCGGCGAGCATCGAACAGATACCCCTTTCTCAAATTTTAAAACGCGTTGCGCGTTGAAACCAACGATTGTGAGGAGTTGGTAGATGAGATTATTAGCGACATTCGTATTCACTTTTCTGATGATGACCGGTTCTGCACTGGCAGCTGCTCCCAAGGGGGTTCTGCTGGATTTCACTGCGACCTGGTGTGGCCCGTGTCAGAAAATGAGTCCGCTGGTTTCACGTTTGAAACGTGAAGGCTATCCAATCAAGAAAGTCGACGTCGATCAGGAACCTGAGCTGGCCCGACGTTTTAATGTTTCCAGCATTCCCGCTTTTGTGCTGGTAGTCGATGGTAAAGAAGTGGCTCGTTCTGTCGGTGCCACAACGGAAAGTAATCTGCGTCGGATGCTGGCCCGGATTCCTGCTGCAGAACCTGCTCAGCCCGAGCGGTCACAGCCCCGTAACCCGGTCGTCTTCGCATCCAATGATCGTCGCAGCAATCAGGCTGAAGAAGCCCCGATTCAGCTGGCACAGGATCAGAAGCAGCCCGAAAAGAAATCGCGCGGATTCAATCTCCCGTTCTTTGGTAAAAACAAATCGGAAGATGATTCGGTTCCTGTCGAAGAGCCCGTGATTCGTGCCCAGTTTGGCGATGCTGCCAACGATCAGTTCGCGGAAGCCGCTCCCCAGGAAGAAATCATCAACTGGCGAGCCAGCACGGTTCGCATTCGTGTGAAAGACAAAAAGGGAATGGACCTCGGTTCGGGTACGGTAATTCACAGTGCCGTCGGTCGAACCCTGATCATGACCTGCAGTCATATCTTCAGTGACATCAGGGCTGATTCCGTGATTGAAGTCGATGTCTTCCAGGGCGAAAAGTACGACACTTATGTGGGTACCCTGGTCCGTTATAACCTGGAAGCCGATGTAGGACTGATTTCGATTCCCACTTCGGGCGTCGTGGCTGCTGCGAAAGTGGCTCCGCTGGAAGATGAAGTAAAAGCGGGTGACGTCGTAGCATCTCTGGGTTGCAGCAGTGGAGAACTGCCGACCCTGGAGAAAATCAAGGTAACCGAACTCAACCGTTTCCTGGGACCGGACAACATCGAATGTACGGGCATGCCTGTGCAGGGACGTTCGGGCGGGGGACTGTTTAACCGCTCCGGCCAACTGGTGGGTGTCTGCTTTGCCGTCGATAAGGAAGACCGCCGTGGTCTGTATGCCGGTCTGCCCGTGGTGCATAAACTGCTCGATGAAAGCAACCTGACGGCCCTTTACAAACAGCCTGCCGTTCAGGAGTCCGCTCCGGAAACCAAGTTCGCCATGTCGGAAGCTGCTCCTGCAGCCCAGGCGGCTCCCAACCAGCAACTGCTGGATGAGTTCCTGAACCGGGCGATGCCTACTGACAGCCAGCCGCGTCAACAGGTGACCTCGGCAACCACCGGTAATCCGGACCTGTCACAGCTGCAGGCGGCATTGGATCAGGCAGGGGAAGCAGAAGTGGTCTGCATTATCCGTCCGCTCAACAAGCCCAAGTCAGCCAGCCGGGTTGTGATCATCAACAAGGCCAGTTCCAAGTTTGTCTCTTACCTGTCGGGCGAAGTCAGTAATCAACCTCAGCCGACCTCGGCCCGCTTCCAGCCTAAGGCCAACCTGTCGGGAACTCCCCGTAATGCAGAACGTCGTCAGCGGGATGAACGCATCAGCCGCAGCCTGCCCCGGGCCAGTAAGACACACCTGGTAGCCAGCCCCGCTCAGTCGGAAGATGCCATGTTCCGGCCTCCTTCTTCTTTCACACAGACGGCTAAAAAATCGACGCCGGACAGCCTGCAGAACAGTGCTCCGGTCCAGCGGTACCGTCGTTCCGCTGAGTCGCGTCGCTAAACGCTCACTCGTCTACTGAGAACATCTGATCCAGTCTGAATCCCTGTGTGGTTCAGGCTGGATTTTTTTGTTTCTGGCTTTCAGACTTTTGTTCTGCTACGGTGGCTTTTTAGAATAGAGATTCTGCGGAATACCACTGGGGAGGGTTCAACCTGTTCCCCTCAATGCGCCTGCCACCAGGAGACATCACGTGAAGCTGTTCTGTAAACTGTCCGTCTGTCTGAGCCTGTTGTTGACTTATACCGGTCTGCTATCTGCCGAGGATCTGCAGTTGAACCTGCGATCTCAGTCCGAGACCAGCAAAGGCTCCGGACGTTATCATCGACTGGAACACAAGGAGAGCTGGGATCCCGAGCAGACCGCGATTATCGTCTGCGATGTCTGGGACTACCATCATTGTCTGAATGCGGTCCGGCGACTGGAACAGTTTGCACCGCGGCTGGATCAGCTGCTCAAGACGGCCCGCGCACAGGGGGTGACCATCATTCACGCCCCGAGTGATTGTATGCCGACTTACAAGGGACACCCGGCGCGTCAGCGGGCGCAGCAGGTTACGTTCAATGGACCGATACCGGAGGGCATCGAAAACTGGTGCTCGAAGATTCCCAGTGAAGAGCAGGCCGTGTATCCCCTCGATCAGTCCGATGGGGGCGAGGATGATGACCCGGAAGAACACAAAGCGTGGGCCGCGAAGCTGAAGTCGCTGGGCCGCAATCCGTCACTCCCCTGGCAGAAGCAGTCGCCGTTGATCACCATCGATAGTGAGAACGATTTCATTTCCGATAAGGGGGATGAAGTCTGGCGGATTCTGGGAAGCCGTGGCATTAAGAATGTGATTCTGACCGGCGTACATACCAACATGTGTGTCCTCGGTCGTCCGTTCGGATTACGGCAGATGGCACAGAATGGGAAGAACGTGGTACTGGTGCGGGACCTGACCGATACGATGTACAACCCGCAGCGCTGGCCTTACGTGAGTCACTTTACCGGTAACGATCTGATTATCTCGCACATCGAAAAATTCATCTGTCCCACAATTACCAGCGATCAGATTCTGGGAGGCGATGAATTTGTATTCAAGAAAGATGATCGACCTCACCTCGTGATCATCATGGCGGAGCAGGAGTACGAGACAGAGAAAAGTTTACCCAAGTTCGCGGCGGAGAACCTGGGCAAAGCGTTTCGTGTGAGCCTGGTCTTTGCTGATGACAAGGAGCGGAATAAGATCCCGGGGATCGAAGAGATCGAGGATGCGGATCTCGTATTATTCAGCGTTCGCAGACGTGTACTTCCGAAAAAACAGATGGCGCTGATCAAGAAGTATGTTGCCGCGGGTAAGCCGGTGGTGGGAATCCGCACCGCGAGCCATGCGTTTTCACTGCGCGGGAAAGAGCCGCCGAAAGGATACGCGGACTGGCCTGAATTTGACGCGACGGTTTTTGGCGGCAGTTATCACGGCCATCACGCAAATGATCTGAGGTCGATTGTGACGATCAATCCGAAGCAAAAGCAGAACCCGATTCTGACAGGCATTCCCGACAAACCGTTCCCGCAGGCGTATTCGCTGTATGAGGTGACACCGCTGGCGAAAGGGACGACGGTATTGATGACGGCGGAAATCAAAGGGAAGCCGGTCGAACCGGTGGCCTGGACGTTTCAGCGGAAGGATGGCGGTCGTTCGTTTTATACTTCAATGGGACACACTGGCGATTTCCAGCAACCCGAGTTCGTACGGCTGCTGGCCAACGGGATCTACTGGGCCGCAGGTCTGAATCCCGCAAAAGTGAAACTCTCCGAAAAGGTGAGCCTGCGTGGTGCACCGCACTGGACCGTGGTTTCTTTGCCCGAGTTCAAGAAGCCGGCAGGGACCGTAGAGAGTCGCTGGTATCGTTGCGTGGCCCGGATACCGAAAGCGTGGCTGGCTGGTGAGCCTGTGCAGTTAAAGGTACCCACGTCTGCCGGGAACACGGTTCAAGCCTGGTTGAACGGAACGGCTCTTAAGAAACGGGGCGACGGATTCGTGATCGCTCCCGGGATGGTCACTGTGAACGATGCGAATCTGATTGTCGTCTCTGTTTCCGGTCGCGATGCGGGAGTCGATTTTGTGTCGGTGCCTCAACTGGTTTCTGCCAGTGGTGCACTTCCCCTGGCGGGACGCTGGCAGTATCGGTCGGGCGATGATCGTGCGTTTGCGAACATGCCTTTACCGGCCAAGTTCGGTACGGTGACGGATATTGTGTTTAAACCGTGAGGGTGTGGGAAGCATTAGTACCAACTGGTTTCAGATGGCAGGAGCGTTCTGCAGGAGCAACCGGAAGATTTCCTGTCAGTTTCCAGTTCGCTGCGCTCACCCCGAATTGCATTCGGGGCTACCCTTTGAATTGGGAACGCGTGATCTGGAATTCACTGTCGGGCAAGTATTTAGGCCGGACACATGGCACCCGGCGTTTGCTACCATTGAATGAAATCTTTGCTGGAGATTTTACCGGCGGCTAGCGCCTTGCCGCTCAGTTTTTCTTTTATATGAACGTACAACGGTTGCAGGGTTCGACGCTTAAGCGCGAGACTGTAGACTCCCGGAGCTTGCGGTACTCAGGAGAGTTGTAGATCTCCAGGACATTCTGATCGTTGGCGTTGCCGATGGGGTATTCGGCCTGACCGTCGGCACAGCAGTGGGCGACTTCTCCGGTCGCGGTGATCGAGAGTTCGAACCAGCGTTCGCAGCCCATGTTGGGAACTTCATAGACGTTGAGCCCCTGCACCTGTCCCATCCATTCCATGCGGGGAAAGACGCTCGATTTGAACAGCGGATAATTGATGCTGACCCACTGCACGAATTCATGGTCTGCCGCGGTGCCATCCCCTACGCGCGAAAGAACCACCGGGAAGGGAATGTCACCTTCCATGAATGCATCGTGAATCATTTCCAGCTTTTGACGCGTACGCTGATAGGGGAGGCTCATCACCCGTTCGTATTCGGCCTCGCGATGATCGTTGAATGAGATCCAGAGGTACTGGAGATTTTTGACATCCTGCAGCTTTTCCAGCTTGTCTTCTGTGATGGGAGTGGAGTTGGAGGTCAGCGCGATTTTGGCCTGGGGGAGCAGGGTGTTGATTTTTTCCAGAACGTCAAACAGACGGACATCCAGAAACGGTTCGCTGACTTTGAACGGCGAAATCTGCAGGTTCATCTCCTGGGGGATCGCCGTCAGTTCGTTCAGGATTTTGTCGATGAGCTCGTCGCTCATTTTGGTGTGCTTGCGGTTCAGATCCGGGTAAGGACAGAAGTTGCAACTCGCATTACAGCGTGCCTGGGTCTCAAGGTGCACGTGACGCGGGTAGTCCATGTAGTGCGAATGCCGCATGCGGGCCACGCCGGCGTCGTATTCTGCTCTCTGTTCACTAAACTGATACGGGCTGATGACTTCCAGCATTTTGTCGACTCTTCCATGAATCAGGGACAAGCGGAATATGGTGTGTTTTGCAGATCGGGGAGTGGCTGTTTTCGGTCAATGAGAGCTTCCGGTCCGAATCCTGTAGAACAGTTCCCTCTGTCCGTTACGGCTGGTGAAAACTCTGCCGTGGATCGGGAATTCAAAAACCCTCATTATTCCATTGTCGGCTTAATTTAGTATGATTCATGAAGGAAAACCTCGAACCTTCTGATATTGAAAATGCCCTAACCTGTATCTCTGAAAGCAGTTAACTGATGCACCACTTTTCTGATCGTCTGAATGCCGCCATCCGCAGTAAAAAAACACCCGCTCTGGTCGGTCTGGACCCCCGCTTTGACTGGCTTCCCGAGGAGATCGTCTCTGCTGCGGAAGCGAAACATTCCAGCAAAGCGGAGATCGTCGCGGCTGCTTTTGAGGAGTTCTGTTTTCGGATGATCGATGTGGTCGCTCCCCTGGTGCCGGCTGTGAAGCCGCAGGCCGCGTTCTTTGAAGAATGGGGGCCCGCCGGTTGTCTCGCGCTGCAGCGTGTGATTAAGCGGGCGCGTGAGGCGGGGCTGGTTGTGATCTGTGATGCGAAGCGGGGAGACATCGGCTCGACGGCTGAAGCGTATGCCCGTGCATACCTGGCAGGCGCAGATCCCGAGAGTGCCATCTGGGCGGCGGACTGTCTGACGGTGAACCCTTACCTGGGCAGCGATACCCTGCAACCGTTTGTGAAAGTGGCCGTCGAACGGGGGGCGGGGATTTACGTGCTGGTCCGAACGAGTAATCCGGGAGCGGGGACCTTTCAGGATCGGAAAACAGACGGTCATACTTTGTATGAATGTGTGGCGGCGGTCGTGAATGACCTCGCATTGAATACAACGGGTAACGGACACTACGGCGCCATCGGTGCGGTGGTGGGGGCGACCTATCCGGAAGAGCTGACACAACTGCGGGAACTGATGCCGCATACTCCGCTGCTGGTGCCCGGTTATGGCAGCCAGGGTGCGGGAGCCGGCGATGTCGCGGGAGCCTTCGATGCGGAAGGGCTGGGCGCGATCATCAACAGTTCGCGGGGAATCAACTTCGCGATTCGCAAGGAACCGTATTTCGAGAAATTCGCTCCGGAAGAATGGGAGCAGGCAGTGGAAGCGGCCACGCATGATATGATCGCCGACCTGGCCGAACATACGCCCGCCGGGAAGCTGCAATGAGTGACCACGCGAAGTCGTTTGCAGAAGCTTCACTGCATCTGCGAAAAGTCGATCCCAGGCTTAAGCCGGTGATCGACAATATCGGTGTCTGTTCGTTGAAGCCGTATCGTTATCGGTTTGCACTGCTGCTGCGTTCGATCGTCTCGCAACAGATCTCTACATCTGCGGCCCGGACGATTTACAAACGTCTGCATGCGTTGACCGGAAAAGGGCAGCCGAGTGCGGAAAAGATCATGCAGCTCTCTCACGAAGAACTGCGTTCGGTTGGGTTGTCTGCACAGAAAGCGAATTACGTGCATCACCTGGCGGAGATGGTACTTGAAAAACAGGTACGGCTGCATAAGATGCACACAATGACCGATGATGAGGTGACCGCGGAACTGGTGCAGGTCAAGGGTATCGGTCAGTGGACGGCGCAGATGTTTCTGATGTTCGGCCTCTGTCGTCCTGATGTGTTCCCGCATGACGACCTGGGAATTCAGAACGGCATCCAGACGATTTACGAACTGGAGACCCGTCCCGACAAGCAGACGTGTATCGAAATCGCCGAACTCTGGGCGCCGTATCGGACGGTGGCCAGCTGGTACTGCTGGCGGGTGCTGGAAATGGAAACGCCCGACGGTCCGTGGTAAGTATATTTATAACTCTGACAAAACCGGATCTATCATGACAAATTCCTTTCGCTGTTTTCAGGTTAGTCAACAGGAACCCAAAGAAATAACAGCTGATGTTGTCTCAGTACCGTATAACAACCTGCCTGACGGTGAAGTGACGATACGTGTCGTTTATTCGTCGGTGAATTATAAAGACGCTCTGGCGGCGACCGGGAATCCCGGCGTGGTCCGTCATTTCCCGCATGTGCCCGGCATCGATGCGGCAGGCATCGTGGAGTCTTCCGACTCCGATCAGTTTCAGGTGGGAGACAAAGTGGTAGTGACCAGCTATGAGCTGGGAGTCGAACGCTGGGGAGGCTGGTCCGAACTGATTCGCGTCAAACCGGAATGGATTGTGCCGCTGCCTGACGGGCTGACGCTCAAAGAGTCGATGATTCTCGGAACCGCAGGACTGACGGCGGCGATGTGCGTCGACAGTCTGCTGCACCATCATATCAAACCCGAGTCGGGCAAGGTGCTGGTGACGGGGGCCTCGGGAGGTGTCGGGTCGTTTGCCCTGTCGCTGCTGAAACGTTGCGGGTTCGAAGTGACCGCGGTTTCCGGTAAAGCGGAGTACCATCAGCGACTGCTCGATTTGGGAGCTGAGGAAGTCGTCGATCGGCTGGCGATTGATATCAACTCGGACCGTCCGTTACTGAAAGGGCACTGGGCGGCTGCCATCGATACGGTGGGCGGCTCTCTGTTGAGTCATGTAATCCGCTCGATTCAGCCTCAGGGTTGTGTGGCTGCCTGTGGTAACGCGGGGGGCGCGCAGCTGGATTTGACCGTGTTCCCATTCATTCTGCGGGGAGTGACACTCGACGGGATCGATTCGGCCTGGTACCCGATTGAAAAGCGGGCCGCACTCTGGCAGAAGCTGGCGACTGACTGGAAGCTGGACGACCTCGATTCGCGGGCAAAGGTCATCACGCTCGACCAGGCACAGCAGACGGTTGAGAGCCTGCTGGAGGGGACGCACCAGGAACGGACGATCATCCAGGTGGGAGCCGAATAACGGCGGTAGTCGGCGCAAAGCAAGAGGCCACAACCACAAGGGGTATGGCCTCTGTTGCTGATTTGATTTTTATGGCCGCTGGTTTAGTAGCGGGCCAGGTCGGCGGTGTCGGACTTGAGATTCAGGCCGGTGACGATCCGCTGGGCTTCGTTGACCATGAACTTGACTTCACTGCCACAGGCGATGAACCGCCAGCCTTCGGCGATGCGCTGTTCGACGGCTTCGACAGTCTGCACGTGCAGACCGACGGGGGTGCCGGTCTTCTTGCCGGTTTCCAGAATCCGCTGCAGCATGGCTTCGAGTTCATCCGGTGATGGATGCACGCCGGTTTCTTTGCTCATCTGGAAGGTCAGGTCGTTGGGACCGACGAAGATGGCGTCGACGCCTTCCAGGCTGTAGATCTCTTCGGCATTCTCGACCCCTTCGGGGGATTCGGTTTGCAGGACGACGAGGATTTCATCGTTCGCGTATTTGTAGTAGTCGCCTGCGGTGGCATCGAAGTTCATGGCGTGCAGTACACCGCCTACCGAACGGTTGCCGATCGGCGGATATTTCACGGCGTCGATGACTTCTTTGGCCTGTTCGACGGTGTTGATCATCGGGGCGACAATCCCGTGAGCACCGGCGTCGAGGGCCCGTTTGATGAGTTCATATTTTCCGAGAGGAACCCGGCAGAGGGGGACGCAGCCGGCATCTGCGATGGCACCGAAGAGGAGTGCGGCCTGCGACCAGTCGATGGGTGAGTGTTCCATGTCGACGGTCAGCCAGGGGAATCCGACGCGGGCCATCAGGCGGGTCATCATTACATCCCCGGATGAGAGCCATGTTCCAACCTGAGGTTTCCCCTCACTCAATGCTGCTTTGACCGGATTCTTTTTCATCAGTCTGAATGTCTTTCCTGTAATCTATTTGAAATTGAAGTGATCTGATACCAGATGTTGATTCACCCATTCTCGACAGGCTCATAGTGGATTGCAAGCCAAACGCTTTCCCCGTCGGCGGCGGTCGCCTCGACCCGATGCAGACAATGCGCGGGAATGTTCACTGCATCGCCGGGAATGAGCGTCCGCCCCTCGGTTTCCCCCTCAAAACGGAGTACAGCTGACCCCGAGAGCAGAACCACCCATTCGGCGTGTTCCTGATCGTACCACTGTCCTTCCCGCGTAGACTGCCCGGTCGAAACGATGCGTTCCACCCGGCAGGACTGCCCCCGGAAGAGGTGTTCGAAGAGCTCCTCGGTCGGGGGTGTGGCTTGCGGGGTGAGCAGGTTGGTGATTTCAGGAATCATGGCGGTACCTTGCAGGGGGCGAAACGGGACGGAGTTGAATCTTCGTTCTGTTTTACTTTACGGGAGGCGGGGCGCGGTCACAACCGTGGGAATTTTTCTACCGTGAAAAACGCGAAAGGCACGAAAAGTTAAGGGTGGATATTGGAAAGTGGGGCTCTCCAAATAAGAGTAGCAAACCAGGGTGGTATCGGATGTAATCCGATATTGCCGGAGGCAACAGGAGGTCTCAGGGTGATTATGATGTGGTCAATGGATGTACCTCATTTTAAGGGTAATAAAGTTGGTAGCTCTGTTATGAATTGGGCTCGTGAGCTGCGACCTCCTGCTCGCTGCGCTCGGCACGGATTGCATCCGTGCCCACCCTTTTTTTGAGCGGAATGACGCCAGCCACCGGTAAGTGGGTTCCTCGCTGAAGATTTTACCGGCGGCAAGCGCCTTGCCGCTCAGTTGTTGATGGGAGCGTTTCGCGGTCACTGTTGGGCGAGCCGATAGTGCCACCCGGCGTGGTTGATTTGAAGTGATATCGTATTGGTCTGCTTGTGGGCCTGATTCGTAACTGGTAGCATGAGATTCTCGCCCGACAACTGATTTCCCCTGCCTCTGGAGCCTCCGATGAAGATCACTGGCGTTGAAACGTTTCTGGTTGATGTCCCGCTGCAAGTTCCGGTTTCGCCTTACCAGTCGCGGTATATTTCTTCAATGACGACAGGCGCTCTGCTGATTCGCCTCGAGACCGATGCGGGCATTACCGGCTGGGGCGAGACGCCACAACGGTTGTCGTTTCAGAATGCGGTCAGTTTTACAGGGGAGGAAGCTGAGTACTTTCGGCCGATTCTCATGGGGAAAGATCCGACTGACATTGCTGCCCTGTATGCAGACTGGGGGATGGGGGACGAGCCTTATCGTCAGTCGCTGGCGGAAATGGCCTGCTGGGATATCCTGGGGAAACAGGCGGGGCTGCCGCTGCATCGTTTGTTGGGCGGACTGTACCGGGATCGCGTGGAAGTGACCTGCTGCATGGGGATCCGCGGTCCCGAGGAGGCGGCTGCGATTGCGAAGCATTACGTCGATCGTGGTTTTTCCACCATGAAGACTAAGGCGGGGCGATCGCCGGAAGAGGATCTGGCGATGGTGCGGGGGATTCGTGAGTCGGTGGGGGACAAGCTCAATCTGCGGATCGACCCCAACATGGGATACACGCCGGAGGTGGCGCTGCAGCTGGCCCGCGATCTGGAACCTTACGAGCTGCAGTATTTCGAACAGCCGATGCATAAAGACCTGCTGCAGGAATCAGCGGACATCCGCAGGCAGACGACAACGCCGCTGGCGTTGAATGAATCGGTGACGACGATGGAGAATGTCCGCAAGATTCTGGAACTGGATGCGGCGGAATACCTGCTGCCAGACACGTACCAGTGCGGCGGGATCTGGGCGGTGAAACTGGTAGGTGAGGTCGCAGCCTCGGCAGGTGTGCCCTGTATATTTCACTGTGCCCACGACCTGGGACTCCGCACGGCGACGATGCTGCACATGGCAGCTTCGTCTCCCAATTTTCCGCTGGCGAATGACTGCACCTATTACAGTCTGGAAAACGATATCATTACCGAACGGTTTGAGATCAAAGAAGGCACAATGGCGGTGCCGACCAAACCGGGGCTGGGTGTGGAGATCGATGAGGGGATGCTGCAGAAGTATCTGGTGGCGAGTTCGCTGGGGTGAGTTACGGTCGCTGTGGGGCCAACTGACAGGTAGTACGCGTAGTTATTTTTCTACCACGAAAGGCACGAAAAACACGAAACGGTTCAGGTGGGATTACTGGAACGTGGGGGTTCTCAAATGAAGGACACCCAACCGGGGGTGGTATCGGATGTAATCCGATATTGCCGGAGGCAACAGGAGGTCTCAGGGTGATCATAAGGTGGTCAGTAGATGTACCTCTTTGTGAGGATAGTGTGGGTAGCACTGTTATGAATTGTTCTGGTGAGCTGCAACCTCCTGCTCGCTGCGCTCGGCACGGATTGCATCCGTGCCCACCCTTTTTTTGAGCGGAATGGCGCTATCCATCGGTAAGTGGGTTCCGCGCTGAAGAGATTACCGGCTAGCGCCGTGCCGCTCAGTTGCTGATAGGTGCGATTCTCGAATCCTGTCTGGGGGGGATAGTGACGCCCAACTGCTTGGTTTCTGAGTGAGTTTCTGATTAATTGTTTGATCGGTTGCATGGATGCAGATAGATTGGATCTTGAGAGAGGCACGAGTCCCCGGAATGTTTTCGCCCATTTTCCCTTCCCCGAGGAGACGACGATGCTGAAAGTAGTTTTGTCCCTGATTTCTCTATCGCTGATTTTCAGTCTTACCGGTTGCCAGGATGTTCAACCGCCGCCGGATCAACAGGGGGCAGCGAATCCGTCTCCTGCAGAAGAGGCGCCGATGGCCCAGGCGGTTACCCGTGTTGGTGAAGCCGGGGCACAGTCACAGCCGGAAGCGACTCCCGCTGCACAGGCAGAGATGACGCCTGCTCCTGAAGGGCAGCCTGCACAAAAACAGCCCCAGGCCAAACCGCGGAAGATGAATGCAGGGTTGCGGATGGCACGCGATAAAGAGGCTGCGAAAGCATTGCGACCGAAACTGGGAATGGAAGGGGCCGGATTTGGACCGTTCGCGTTGCAGGTCAATGTGGATGACGATGGAAATTACACGGGGGTGACACTCTATAACACAAAAGTGAATGATAAGATGGTGGACTTCGTCGCTGGTCTCGACGATCACACCGAATACGTGATGGTGCAGAATACCGACATCACCGATGAGCAGGTTGCCCGGTTTGCCAAGCTCAAGTTTCTGAAACGACTGGAGATCTCTGGTGCTCCGATTAGCGGTGCCTGCCTGGTGATCCTGAAAGATTTCGACAAGCTGGAAAAACTGAATCTGAGCAGTAATCCCTACATGTCGCTCAATCATCTACCCGAACTTCCCGCGCTCACCGAATTGAATTTGCTGAGCTCCAAGGGGATTACGGATGCCAGTATCCCCAAGCTGGCCACGCTGAAAGGGCTCAAAAGTTTGAGCCTGTACGATTCGGGGATTACCGAAGCCGGGGCTGCCAAACTGCAGGAGTTGCTACCCGATTGTGAAGTCAGCCATTGATAATGAATCGGGTTGTACAATGGTTGTGGGCCGGCTTCGGGTTATCGGTTCAATGTGGGCGGGATAGCGCTGGCTACCTGATTATGGCAGCAGTCAACTCTGATTACTGGCGGCTTGCGCCGTGCCGCTCAGTTTCTGTTGGGAGCGTTTCAATCAGTGTGAGGCGAACTGGTGTATTTGGGGTGCTCCCATTACTTGATTGAGTTCGGTTGCGTTTCGGATTCGAGTTGGCGGGCAATGGCGGTTGTCGTTTCGACGATGGGGATCGCGGGGTAATGTGTGTTGAACCAGAGATCGTATCGCTTTCCGTTCCAGACTCTGAGCAGTCTGGCCTGGCCCTGATGCGGTGATGTATATTGCTGCCAGCACCATTCGTCCCAGGGGTGTGGCAGGTCCTGCTCAATCAGATCGAGTAGCTGATCCTGGTATTCTTCCGATGCGAAATCGGGAATGGGGCCGGGGGCCTCCTCGAGAATGTTCTCGGGAGTCCACCAGGCGTTGGTTCTGCCCCAGGCCAGCAGGGGATGTTCGATGATCAGCGTTCCCGTTTCACCAGCCGCAAGCTGCTGACGGAGGCGGTGCCCGCTGAGTGTGCGGCCAGCGTTCCACATGCTGAGATAGAAGAGCAGTTCGCCGGTGAGGCTCTGCAGGAAAAAAAAGAGCGCTACAGGGGGAACGAAGATCAGGAATAATACCGCCATGAGGGGAAGTATCAGGAGCCAGAGCGGAATCAGGGCGAGTATTTTGTACCAAGGGAGTTTCCCGACTGATTCCTTGAGTGCCATGTTTGTTTCCTGATGGTTGTGTGTGAAGTCCGGTGGCCATTCGATTTATGGATGTTTCAACCGGGACACTCGTTTTCAAATGATTCCGCTGTCAAATTTCTGCTCGCTGTTTCGGAGTGGGATAGCGCTGGCTACCTGATCGTGGCAGCAGTCAACACTGATTACCGGCGGCTAGCGCCGTGCCGCTCAGATTCTGTTGGGAGCGTTTTCTGTTTGCTATGCCCGGCTGCTACGATTGGTTCTTATCGTTTGCATTATAGTGCATACGCGCCGGTTATTCCCAATATTGTTCCCAGTTGTCGGCGAAGGCGGTTTGGAGGCGGGACAGGTAGGCGTCGGTTTTAATCTTGGCCATCCAGAGGTTGGGACCTGTGCCGCCTTTGCAGATGACTCCTTCTGCAACTGCGTATTTTCCGGCGCGGACGTCGCTGGTGAACTGGCCGGTGAAGCGACCGCGGTAGACGACGCGGGCGACTGGCAGGTGGCCGAAGTCTTCCAGGAACTGTGCGGGGCCGAGCAGCTGATTTTCAATGGCGACATCGAAGAGGATCAGCTGTTTGTCATCGTCGGCATTGTGTCGACCGGCGAAAGAACGGGGGCCCAGGAATTCGGTGAAGACGGTCACTTCGCGGGTGGCGAAGTCAGGTCTGGATAAAAGGGTGGACTGGAGTGGTGCCGCGAACTCATCCAGGAACAAAGCGGGAGCCTGGGCGAGTTCCGGGTGGTCCTCTGTGAAGGCGGCGATGCCCCGGTCGTCCAGATCAAAACGGTTGCGGCGGGTGCCAAAGGCGTACCAGCCCAGTTCCGGTTCCCAGACCCAGTGCAGATTGGTGCCGTCGTATTTCTCGAAGGCGATGCATTTTTCCAGCGGGGCAGCGCGGCTGTCGGGGATTTTGGGATAAGCGAGTTTGATACGCGGCATGGGACAGGTTCCCGGTTCTGATTTTTGAAAACATGGTTTTCTCAACTAGACCGGATTTCTGGGGAGAGGTTCGTGCAGCTGGTGTGGTGTCTGATTTTCACTGGTTGATGTGGACTGGTTCTGCTGGTGCCGATGTGTAGGATGCGTGGTGCGTTACGCAAAGATACGGATCGATTTGCAGCCGGGCTATTCCAGTTGAATGAGTGGCAAGGTGCCAGCCGCCGGTAAAAGATTCAGCGTTGATCCTGATTACCGGTGGCTGGCGCCATTCCGCTCACAGGGGAGTGTTAGATGAATTTCCATCAGAGGTTGGACTGTAGAGAGTTTCGAGAGGCGGGCGGCCACACAGGGCCGCACCCTACGGTGGGAGTGGGTGTGCTGGTTCGAGATTGTCGGTCTGCGCTGTGTCCTCCTGTTGCGTATGTAATCCCGGATGATTTTCTAGAGTACCCGATGATGCCTGATTCAAAGTGGCAGACCCTGATGATGATCGACACTGTCGGACAAGCCGACAGATGGCACCCGTTGATCGATTTCTTATTTCGAAAGTTCTTGGTGATGAAACTGAATTTTGCGGAAAGGGACGTGGGCGTCAAGACAGAATTTTGTCCCGATGTGTCCGGATTTTGTCCTGGTGTGTCTGGGATTTTGTCCTCGTCTGGCCGGGGTGTGTCCTGGTTTGCCCTGAACATTGGGGGGAGAACATTTCGCATTGGTTCAGAATGTTCCGGTGGAAACAGGGTGAAAAGCGGCGGAGGTTCAGGTGGATGTGGGGCACTGGTGGTGACTGTACCGGTGGGCGTCGACCCGCCTCGCGCGCGAGCCAGAGGGGAAGTAGCTTACGATTCGGGAGGCGTGGATCAAGGGGAGTCTGTTCAGCGGGGAGTGCGGGAGGTTCAGTGGAGAGGTTTTCAGGTGGGGTGGGATATCGAATTATTTCGAAAAGGAGAGGTTCTGAGGAGCGTTCGTGATTTTGTGCTGACAGTTTCCTGCTCGCTGCGCTCGGCCCGAATTGCATTCGGGCTTACCCGTTGTGTTCGGAGTGGGATGGCTCTGGCTACCTGATGATGGCAGGAGTCAACACTAATTACCGGCGGCTGGCACCGTGCCGCTCAGTTTGGTGGGTGTGTTTATTGTCATTGATTGACAACGTTAGTGCGGGCAAGTAGCCTGCTGGTAAGGATTTCTTAATCATGTTTTGCATTGCGCTGTTGATGCTGCCTGCCTCCTCAAGAAGGAATAAAACCATGCCTGCCTCTCGTCTTCTCCGCCGTTCCCTGGCTGGAATGACTCTGTTTGTTTTCGCGTTACTGATTTCCACACTACCTGCACTGGCGGCAGAGCGAGGGCCGTATGCGGTTGAAGTGCGGAAGAATGTGATGGTGCCGATGCGGGACGGAGTGAAGCTGGCGACGGACGTCTATCTGCCTGTGGAAGATGGAGATGTGCTGGACGGGAAACTGCCGACGATTCTGGAGCGGCGGCCTTATAACAAGAATGGCTGTAAGTCGTCGGGCATGTATTACGCTTCGCACGGGTATGCGTTTGTGGCCCAGGATACGCGGGGCCGGTATGCGTCGGAGGGTGTGTGGCACATGTTGACCGATGATGGTCGCGATGGAGTCGATA
Organism: Gimesia chilikensis; assembly: GCF_007744075.1. Classification (NCBI taxonomy): domain Bacteria; kingdom Pseudomonadati; phylum Planctomycetota; class Planctomycetia; order Planctomycetales; family Planctomycetaceae; genus Gimesia; species Gimesia chilikensis. The sequence goes on from NZ_CP036266.1 coordinate 723,974, forward strand.
CGGCGGCGTGGATTGGTGAGCAGCCCTGGTCGAATGCGGAGATCGGGATGATCGGCACTTCGTATGTCGGCGGGACACAACACGCGCTGGCGATGGAGAAGGCTCCCGAGCTGAAGACCGTGATTCCGGTGGATGCGATGTCGAACCTGGGCTATGCCAGCATGCGGAACGGAGGGGCGTTTGAGCTGCGGTTCTGGAACTGGATCTATCTGAATGCGGGTAAAGGAAGCCGTCAGTCACATGATGCGGGAACCGCGGCTGTGCTGAAAGAGATGGCTGAGAACCGGATGGAATATCTGCATCGGCTGCCTTTACGGAAAGGGATGACGCCGCTGAAGCTGGCTTCGGAATACGAAGACTGGCTGGTCGCGGGGATGCAGCATGGGGCCAACGATGACTTCTGGATTCAGAACAACATCATCGATTACCCGGAGAAGTACAAAGACATTCCGGTGTACCTGGTGAGTGGCTGGTACGACTCGTGGAGCAGCAATAACACCGCGAATTTTCAGGTGCTGTCGAAAACGATCAAAGGTCCCGTGTATATGATCATGGGGCCCTGGATTCACGGGCAGCAGGGAGCGTACTCACATGGCCAGGTGACGTTTGGAAAAGCCGCTGCAATCGCGGATCCACTGGGCTGGCGGAAAGAGTGGTACGATCACTGGCTGAAGGGGAAGGAGAATAGTGTCGGGAAAGCAGCTCCGTTTGAAACTCCGGTGCGGATTTTCGTGATGGGAACCGGTGACGGTTCGAAGACCGTGGACGGGAAGTTGAATCATGGCGGTTACTGGAGGAACGAGCAGGAGTGGCCACTGGAACGGACCGTATACACCAAATTTCATCTGCAACCTGCAGGCGGGCTCGCGACTGATGCTCCTGAAGTACAGGCTGCGAAGACCAGCCTGCTGTTCGATCCGGAGAATCCGGTGCCGACGATCGGGGGAAACATTTCCAGTGGAAATGACATCCTGGTGCAGGGGGGCTGGGATCAGAAGGGGAGTGAGAAGATCTGGAATTTCACGCATCCGACGCCGCTGTCAGCCCGGGATGACGTGCTGGTCTTTCAGACGGAACCTCTGAAAGAGGATCTGGAAGTCACAGGGGAACTGGCAGTGAAGCTCTGGATTTCGTCTTCTGCAGTCGATACCGACTTTACGGCGAAGCTGATTGACGTGTATCCGCCGAGCAGTGACTTCCCGGGCGGGTTTGATCTGAACATCGGCGACGGGATTATCCGAACGCGGTTCCGCGATTCACTGAAGGAAGAAAAGCTGATGGAGCCGGGGGAGATTTATCCGGTGACGATCAAGCTGTATCCGACATCGAACGTGTTCAAGAAGGGGCATCGGATTCGCGTGGATATTTCGAGCAGTAACTTTCCACGGTTTGACGTGAACCCGAATACGGGGGAGCCATTGAATGACAATCGGTTGAAGCAGACCGCGGTCAATACGGTGTATCACGACGCGGCGCATCCCTCGCATATTCTGCTGCCCGTGATTCCCAAGGGAGACTGAGGGGGAGATTAAAGATCAGGACATGAAAAAACGGCCAGGGAAAAAGGGCTTTCCCTGGCCGTGTCTTTTCTTAAGATGGTCGTTGCTCGGGCTTAGTATTCGCCGATGATGTTACCATCTGATTTGTGACCCAGGTTCTGCCAGGTACCGAGGTTGATATTTTCGGAGATGAACTGCACGCGTCCGTCACAGAACAGAGTGTGCACACCGCCGACGTGTTTGCTGCGGGCTCCCAGCAGTGCGGAACCGCCGGTGCTCTGAGCACATTCAAGAAGATCTGTGTTCGGTCCCACCAGGGTGGTAAAGCTCCAGGCGGGCATCGACTGGGCGTAGAACCAGGAGAAACCCCGGGTCTTGGTTGTGGCTGATCCGGTGCAGACAGTACCAGAGGTGGCGTTGACGTTGGCAAACGCGCTACCGACTTCGCATTCAGAGACCATCATGGTGTTGGATGTACCGTCTTCGATGTCCCGGATTTGAGTTTTACTGTTCAGGAACATGACTGAGCGACCATTGTTCTGGTAGGTCGATCCGCCGGCTGCGTAGCCACCGGAGTCTGCAGTACAGGTGACGTAGTTGGTTGGTCCATAGCCAGACTGGCCTGTGGTGCCACGGTTACCGGGGTCGCTGGGGCAGCGGTATGCAGGAAGTTCATTGTTCATGGCTGTGGCGTTGGTGCCTGTTCTACCGGGCTCAATGCTCCAGTCGATCTGATTGTAGAGAGGAGCCTGGTCCATGGAAGCCAGAATACGGGCCTGCCAGCTGATCATGCTGGTTTCCCATTCTGTGGTGGCACCCTGGCGACGGATCGTTGCGGGAGGGAAAGTGCCGAAGGTGTCGTGGTAGTTGTGCAGGGCCAGACCGATCTGCTTCAGATTGTTCTTACAGGTAGAGCGGCGAGCCGCTTCGCGTGCCTGTTGAACGGCGGGAAGGAGCAGAGCGATGAGGATGGCGATAATGGCGATGACCACCAGCAGTTCGATGAGTGTGAAGCCCCGACGGCGGTTAGACAAAAGCGCTTTCATAGTTTGATTGATCCATCTACTAGAAGGGTATTGAAAAAAATCTGAAAGAGTTTCAGTGAACGATCGAAAGAAGAAGTTATTTGGCTTCCAGGGTGAAGTCAGCGGTGTTTTCGCCGGCCGCGATGTCCTGTTTCAGGGTCGTGCTGGCGTTATATTTGGCCGGGAGATACTGTTTTTCGATCTCGATTTTCTGGCCGTCCGACTCCTGGAATTTCCCGGTCTTGCGGGTCGCGGTGATCTGGACTTTATTGTTTCCGACGGCGGGACCCTGTTCGGCGGGAATCTTATAGGCTCCGTCGGTGATGGTCGCCTGAACGGCTTTCCCACGCAGGGGGTTGCCGGAGGCATCGACATCGGGGACGAAGAGAATATTGCCTGCAGGCAGCGGTTTGCCGTCTAAGGTGACGGTACCGGAAACAGAGGCGCGTTCGATGTGTTCTGCTGAGCCACCGAAGCAGCCTGAGAGGAGAGAGCAACCGATTAAGGTTAGCGCAAATGGAGCGCGAGCGCTAATTTGAAACATGGTGTACCTGCATTCAAAATAGAGGGAGGTAAAACGTGCTGTGCAGAAAGAAAGCGATCGCTAGATCACAGCTGTAGAGGTACCACTCAACTGGTTTCAGGAATGGGTCACAGTCTTGAATCAGGCAGGAATCTGGGGCGAGCTTCACTTCATCAAACACTCATTATAGCGATGAGGTATCGGTTGTGTGTAGAAAAAATGAAAAATAAAAGAAAGAGGATTTGAAAATAATGGGCAAGTTGCAGTTAGTCTTCCATCTCTCTGGCTTTAGCGAGTGCGGAGGCGACCAGACCAGCGGGGATCGAAACGATACCCAGCCCTGCAGCGAGGATAAAGAATGTAAAGATTTTTCCCCCAGCTGTGACCGGATAGATATCCCCGTAACCGACGGTGGTCAAAGTTGACACTGCCCACCACAGGCTATGAAAAACCGAGCTGAAAGCTTCCGGCTGGGCAGGATTCTCAAAGTGATAGATTCCGACTGCGGCCAGGTAAATGATAATCAGCGTGGCGAAGAGGAATAAAGCCAGTTCCTCTTTGGCAATGAGAAAGGCTCTGTGGAAACGTCTGGCAGCGGCACTATAGCGGGCCAGTTTAAAAATTCGGACGAGTCGCAGGAGTCGGAAGGCTCTGAGTGATCTCAAATCCAACCCCATACCCAGATAGAAAGGGAGAATCGCCAGTAGGTCAATAATACCAAAGAATGAGAAGATGAAAGCAGGCCTGTTGCTGGCAACCAGGACCCGGGCGAGATATTCCACCGTGAAGATGATCACGCTGACAATCTCAATGCCCCTGAGAAAGGTTCTGGTAGTCGGAGACAGGTCGGGTAAGGTTTCTATCGTAAAACTAACCAGGGAGATCACAATTACAGCCTGGATGAACAGATCGAAAGTCTTACCTGCTTTCGTATCTGAATCTTCAACGACCTGTTTCAACGTTGGCATCGCACCCTCCACCTGACCTGTTAGTTGATTAACTGTACAACAGATCTGAGGATACTCTACCCGCGTTAAAAATCAAATCCGCTCAGTGGCAGTGTTCCGCACCGCCGGTCACTCCGGCGAGAGAGGAGGCGAGCTGGTCGGTGATCGACTGACAGAGATCGATGGATTCCATCAGGCCTTCCACGGTAATGACCTCGGGAACATCATCGGGGGCGAGTCCGAGCAGACTGAGCTCGGTCTGGCACTGGTCGAGCAGCTCGGTGATGGGCTGGACCTTGATGGTGATGATCAACTGATGCTTGATCAGTTCCCAGTAACGTTCATCAGAGGAGCCATGCAGTTCACCCCCCTGTTCCTGGAGCACCTGTTTGAGCGCTGTCGCGTTGGCGACTTCATAGGGCCGTTTCAGGAAGATGTGGCCCGTCGTAATGATCGACATGTCTGTTTTCTCCACCAGAAACATGAATCAATTGGTTTCAGGAGTGAGGGTTGTCAGCGGGCAGCTGTTTCCTTTCACTGCTTTAAGAGACAACCAGCTCTCAATCCTGATTAACAGTATACACTCGTGAAATACACGAAATCAAAAAAACTCCCGGAAAAAATCAGTGTTGTTAAGAAATTTGAGAATCTATGAATCAGGGCTTGAGATCGATATCGAAGGTATTCTCGCCTTCCTTGATCACAGTCTGCAGCTCGGTGGTCTGATCGCTCTGATATTTCTGCGGGACCTCTTTGAGGGCGTCCTTAAATTCCTGGTTGCCCGTTTCATCCGGGGGCGCATCTCCCAGTCCGGGGGAAGAAAGATAGACTTTGTAGTCACCGGCGGCGATCGGTTCGGTAATGCTGTAGGTGCCATCCTGCTGAAGATCGGCGTAGGCGCCTGCTCCTGCGGTTCCGGAAATGAAATTGACGCGCGCGCCGGAAAGCGGTTTACCCCCGAGGGTCACGGTCCCACTGACGGTGCCAGTGGGGACTTCCTCGACACTGGATCCACAGGCAGTCAGCAGCGCGGTCAGCATAAGGCAGAGCGCCATTCGAGAGTGTGTGAGCATGGTGTTGTTTCTCCGGTTATCACTTTATGTCAACAGCCGATGTCGTTTGGCACGTGCATCGGCTGTTGCGGATTTTCAGAAGTTCAGGTTATCGTGCATCGTCAGAGATTCAATTTAGAATTCGCCGAGTACGAAGTTATCGTTTCGCATACCCAGTCTGCGGAGGGTTTCGATGTCGATGTTATTCGAGAGGAACCGGACGGCGCCATCGCCGAGCAGTGCGTGCACGCCGCCTACGTGTTCGGAGGTCAGCGGGTTGTTGGGTGTGTAGGTCTGGTCTCCCCCGGTGGGTGCAGTGGACGGGTTAGGGCTGTAGCGGATGGTATTCACGCCGGTTCCCCAACTGGTCAGTCCAATGTGTCCTGCCCAGCCACCGTAATAGTTGCTGCGATAATCTCTGTTGTTAACCAGGCCGGAATCTTCAGCGATGACCATGGTGTTCGAGGTTCCGTCTTTACAGTCACGCATGCGGGAGACTTTGCCGATCAACATCATCCCGTTGTTACACCAGTAGCCGCCGTAAGCAGCGCCACAACCGGAGCTGTAGGGGGCGGCATTCAGGTAAGAACCGCTGATGCCCACGTAGTCCATGGTCATACCGGTTTCTTTTCCGAGAGCCGAGTTCGGGGAGGTCGTACCGTTGTTGGAAACAGGACTGGTACCAGTGTAGAAGGCATCCGCGGTGCTGGACGGGCATTTGTAGATGGGGATGTAGAGGTTATTCAGCACGGCGTTTTCGGTGTTATAGCCGGAGGCAGAGTTTCCGCTGCCGGCCGCAAAGCCGTGTTGAGAGTAGGCCGCCGGAATGAGTTTGTTGTAGGCAGGTGCCTGATCGATGAAAGGCAGAATCGAAGATCGCCAGTTAGCGCGATAGTAGGAAACCTGCGAGCCAATCGGAAACGTCTGATAGGAGTCATGGTAATTGTGCAGTGCCAGACCGATCTGCTTCAAGTTGTTTTTGCAGGTCGAGCGGCGGGCTGCTTCACGTGCCTGCTGGACAGCGGGCAAGAGGAGGGCGATCAGAATCGCGATGATAGCGATGACCACCAGCAGTTCGATGAGGGTAAATCCCCGTGGTGTTTTGGATGACTTCAGCATCGATAGATAACTCCAGTTCCGGTGAAAGAAAAAAACGCGAGGCAGTTCAGAATCGATCGGAAAACTGTCGAATCTGTAGGTTAGTTTCTTAAAGAGATTTTTATATTCTTAATATATTAACCGGAGTCAGAATCGAAGAGCCAGCATAATTACCGTTATTTATTAAAATACCTAAACGAAAGGGCGTACAGTGATAGCGGGAGGGATTCAGCTGCAGTTTATGAGAGTAGTGCGAGACTGCTTGTCTGTATCTTATTGAATCACAGTTGGTTGTGATTGTGAACACTTTTGGGACTGCTCAGGAATAGTGATTCAACTGCAGTAAAACCGGATGACGCAGCATTTCAAAGAATGTGGATGTTTTGATTTGTTTCGGTGGCTGTGAGCAGGACGTGGGGTTCTGGTTTTGTAAAACTGAATTGTTAACGAGCCCGGCTATTCTTTTTTCTCGGGGGCAGGGCAGATGTTGATTCGCTGATACTGGTCTTCAAAGACAATCTGATTCTCTCCAGTATAGATGATCTCTTTGGTTAGTTTCTTTTGACCAGGATTGTTTTCGAGAAATTCTTTTTCGAACTGATAGTGATCGCCTTTTGGGTCGGTACCTGTATAACTCCAGGAGACTTTGGCAGGTCCACGGGGGTCGCCACTGGTTGAGGTGGCTGCATGTGTAACGGAAGTGCCGGGTGAGTGTGACCGGGGGCTGAATTTTGTTGTGGTGCCTGACCCTTTTTCGTTCTGCATGATGACCAGCACGGGGGCATACATTGGCTCTAAAAAATCAGAGGTCTTCTGTGGGACTTCAGTGGCCGTGTTCCCCTCCAACTGATCAGGAATAGTAGCTTGTTGTGTGGGGGGAGTTGATGAATCGCAACCCAGGGGCAGTAGCAAAAAGATCAGCAAAGGCGCAGTACACTTCATGATTTCTTTCCTTCAGGCAAACCAGACCGGTTTCCTGCTTGAGACTTAAGTGCCTGCTCGATGTCAAAATTAACTTTTTATCATTAGTGAATCGGTCCTACTATCGATGATAGATGTTCTGCAGCGCAGAATCCAGATCGGGAAACTGGAATTCGAAATTCTCTTCTTTCAGGCGTCGCGAAATACAATAACGTCCGTAGAGAGCCAGTTCGGGATCGGTACGCATCAACAGCGGCGCCCCCAGCCGTACCATCCAACTTAGAGCAGGGAGACCGATGGGCATCTTCAAAGCATTTCGCAGAGCACGCATGAATTCGGCATTCGAAACCGGTTCGGGAGCGGTGGCCAGGTAGGCTCCCTGCATGGTTTGATTGGTGATAGCTCTATGAAAGAGGCGATTCATATCCTGCTCGTGAATCCAGCTCATACCCTGTCGTCCGTGTCCGACGGTGCCTCCCAGTCCCCAGCGGACCAGTTTCGAAAGCCGCTGGAGCGCTCCCCCGTCACGGCCGATGACAAAGCTGGTGCGAAGAATGACCTGTCGCATTTGGGGGAGAACAGCGCGCTGGAAGGCGGCTTCCCATTCCTGTGCGACGAAAGGCGCGAGTCCGTAGCCGAAGGCGGAGTCTTCATCGCAGATACATTCCGGCGGATCACCGTAGCGATGAGCTGTCGACATCTGCACCCAGACCGGCGGCGGGGAATCAAGCTGTCGAACCGCTTTTCCCAGCACGTCTGTCGCTTCGACCCGCGAACGGAGAATTTCATCACAGTGGTCGGGCGTCTTGATGCAGTCAACCGTTCGGCCGGCAAGGTTCACCAGAGCGGCCGCCTGTTTCAGTTCGCTGACCCACGATCCGAGAGAGCGGGCATCCCAATTCACATAACGCCAGTCGCCCTTTGTCTGTGGCTGATGTCGGCTGAGGATGGTGACCTCATAATTCTGTCCGGTCAGATAGCGGGCCAGATTCCGTCCGAGGAAGCCGGTGCCTCCGGCGATGACAATGCGGCCTTGTGTCTCCATGACGAGGTTTCTTTCTGTAATTGTTGAATACAGTCAAATCACTGAGGGGCCGGTTACGCCAGCCATTCCAGCCAGCGTCCGTGTCCGTCGGTGTTGGCGAGTGTCTGTCGGGTGAGAATTCCTTTATGGAAAACCTGTAATCTTAAATGAGCGTCGGGCAGATTGTTATACAGGTGCAGGAGATCGCGTTGCCGGGCCAGTTCGCGGATCGTTTCCAGAAACGCATTTCCTTGCTCCAGTGAGATCTGATTGGCGACATGCGTATGGAAGATACAGAGCAGGGAGTCCGTGGGAATCTCTGCAGCGAATGAGCAGATGTCTGCAAAACCGTCGCCGGTTCGCAGGTCGAGATTGATCGCCTGTTGTTGCCGGATTGCGGTTTCCAGCAGTTGACGGCGTTCGTGCTGTTCAGGCCAGATCAGTGCCCGCAGCCAGTCGACTTCGGAGGGAATGGAAACATCAATCGGATGCAGGTCGACGCCGATGCGGTGTGTGACGTAAGGCAGGGAATCTTCGAGCCCTGCAGATGGCTTTCCCAGAAATTCAGACGTGATCAGCGTCGGTGATTCGCGATCTCCATAGATTTTACCGCTGTCATCGTAGGTGTAACGATAGCGGTCCCAGAGCAGGTTCAGTCCAGCGCTGCAGCCGATTTCCAGCAGGGCCAGCGGTTGAGGGGCAAAGTGCCGCAGTGCGTACATGAACGCGGGATACAGACAGGCACAGCGGCGGACCTCGTTGGTCTGCACGAGTCGCGTTCGCAGCAGTTCGATGATTTCATTTTGATGAGCGAGTACGAAATCTTTAAACAGCGGGAAGGCGTCTGAGGGATCTTTGGGTTCTGCAGTGCAGGTCGCATAGTACTCTACCAGCGGATGAACCGGGTTGGCAACCAGCAGATATTGGACGGTAGCGAAGAGGAGATTAGGAACCGGCTGTCCGTCCCGCGACTGACTGGCGATCTCCAGCACTTCCGCATCTGTGGCAATCTCTTCCGTCAGACAACAATACAGGGGAGAAGTTTCCCGGCACTCCGGCACAGCAAAGGCACGAAAGGCATCAGACAGACGTGAGTTCATACTCTGTCCTTTTAAGACGCAGGGTTCTCAACAGCCTCCCCCTCCTGAAAACGGTGCCTGAAAATGATCGGAAGTCAGAGCCGGTAAGACGGTACTCTGTTTCAACAGGAAGCGAGGCGCATCGGGGTCATCTTCGGCATCCGGGTTACGAACCAGCGTGCCGGAGACTGCGATCGGTTCGTAGCACCACTCCCAACTGGTTTCTTCCGGAAGCTGCACTATAATCATTTCCCACGGATCAGACTGATTTCCAAATGAAAAGGGTTGCCTCTGACTGGTCATGCGGAAGGACTGGAGCAGACCTCCCCGCCGCGGCTCTGCAAAGCCTTTCAGGCAGATCGGCTGTCCGAGCAGTGATTCCCACATTTTCTCAGAGTGTGTTCTGTTCTTCGAAACAGCAGCGAAGTCGATCCGCGTGTAACCGGGGAGAGCCTCTGAGTGAAAGCGGATTTCGTACCAGGTGAGCTGCCAGACGGGAGCGAGTACTCCAAATAAAAGTGAGAGCTGGATGCCCCTGCGTGCGAGTTGATGGCCACTGAGTTCATAACGGCGTATCGATTTCAATGCAAGCAGACCCAGAACGAGACCCGGAATTGCGAGTAGCGCCAGCCAGGGAATGAAGAGCCCCAAAGTGCAGAACACTCCCAGCATCAGGGAGAGGACGGCCTGAGGGGCCACCGGGGTATAGTTCAAATCTGCCTGAGCCATCTCAAAGTTTCCTGGGTATGTTTAGCTCATCCGTTCGTGCATGAATTGAAAGGCCTGCTGGTAGGCGGCTTCGATCAGTTTCGGATCACCGCCGACCAGGCCGTGCTCGCCTCCCGGAATCGTGACGAGCTGGTGTTCCACTCCATGCTGTTTGAGCTGCTCGGCCATTAGAGTCGACTGCTCATAAGGTACATCGGTGTCTTTGGTCCCGTGAACCATCAACGTGGGGGGATAGTCTTTTGTAACATTTTTCAGCGTCATGTAGGGATAGAACTTTTCGGGATTACGGTGATGATCCCAGCCGGAGATTGCCTGCGGCCAGGTTCCGTGCTGGCGACAATACTTATAGAACTCGCCTCGATTTTTCTGACTCTCGCGCGAGTCGGCAATCGCTCCGTCGCCCACCTGTCGCAGCGCTTCTGCTTTCGTAATGTCCGTCTGATGTCTGTCATGCGGGCTGGGCTTGCCGATCCAGTCGCCGATCAGATCTCCATAGCCCCAGAATGGAACGAGAACTGTCGGCCGGGGCCGGGTACGATAGCCGGCGATCATCGTCAGACAGCCACCCGCGGAACCGCCGGAGACCGCGACTTTGCTGGTGTCGACATTGAAGAGGTCGGGGCCTTTCTCATGCAGCCACGTAAATCCGTCTTCGAGGTCAGCTATGATTTCGGGCAGCTTCGTCTCGGGGGCCAGGCGGTAGTCAAAGGAGACCACGGTATAGCCGGTATTCAGCATGTCTTTCAGCACACGGCCACTCACGCCCCCCCGATGTCCGACGATCAGGGCACCGCCATGAAACCAGACCATGACGGGCCGCGTCTGGTTATCATCGGCCCGGTGCACGTCGGCTTTGATTTCCAGGTTCCCCACCTTTTTGAAGGTGAAGGTTTTCATTTTGGTTTTGGCCTGCTTCGCCCGGGTGAGTGAGGGCAGACACAAAGTTGAGGCGCCGGCAGCACAGACTCCCAGCATTTGACGACGATTCAGCAGCGTAGACATAGCGGATGCTCCCTGGGAAATCATGACGGTGATTGTTCCAAGATATCAGAAAGCAGAGACGATGAGCAAACCGGAAACGGCTATTGCGCAGAAAAACAGACCATCAGCACCACGAGTGTCATAACGGTCAGCAGCATGGTCCAGGCACTCTGCTCCGAGGTCCGTTCCGGATGTTGCCACCAGTCGCGGATTGAACCGAGACGATGCCAGAGCACAAAGCCTGCGGGAACGGTCATGAGTCCGAAGCCCCACATCAGCCAGAGGGGCGATCCGGTCTGCCGCATTACGCCGCAATCACCGATGCCATCCAGGGCACCACCGGCGATGTATGCGCCGTTGGCGATCAGACAGAAGCCGGCAAAGAACTGGACGTGTCCCGCTTGCGACCAGTTCGCCAGTTGGGCCGCGATTAAGAGCCCCAACGGCAGGAGGACGCCGATCAGGGGGCCGGCCCAGACGACAATTGCAGGATGAGGATTCACGGCCAGATCTGTTCGGGAAATTGCCAGGGGATGCAGCACGACCCGCGCCATTTTGCCTCCGGTCAGCAGGCCTCCCAGCACGTGTCCCAGTTCATGCAGGCCCATCATGGCCAGCCAGCAGCCGAACAGCCAGCAAATGCTGAACAGAAGCTGGTAAATTCGCGACATTCCAGGTGAGTTCCATAAAAAAATCTGGTGAATGGTCTTCCTGCCTGCTTAGGATGGCACACACGATTATTACCGATCGCCATGCACTTGCAAAGCCTGTTGTTTTTAAATCGATTCTCAAGATGATGAACACTACCGCTACAGAAATGACCACAGCAGAGAATTCCCATCGAGGTGCGTTCTGGAATACGTCCACATTCTCCCTGGGGGCCTTGATTCTGCTGATCATCGTTGCGACACCGCAATTGATCTGTATGCCGGTGACGAACGATGTTTCCTACTATGATTTGCAGGCCCGCACTGTCATGCGCGGGGGCATGCTCTATCGTGATATGGTCGAACCGAATTTTCCCGGCGTGGTCTGGGTGCACATCACAGTCCGATCGTTGTTCGGCTGGAGCACCGAAGCCTTGCGGGCCTTTGATCTGTTTGTCTTCAGTCTGACGGTATTTCTGCTGACCCGGTTCGCTTCAGGTGTCCGCTTTCAGCTCGCCTTCCTGCTGTTCCTGGCTTACTACTCGGTTTCCGAATGGTGTCACGTGCAGCGTGATCTCTGGCTGCTCCTGCCCACTGCAGCGGCGTTGAATCTGCGGTGGGCCCAGATACAGCGCAGCGCTCAGGCGGCGGTAGCTGGCAAGACACTATTTCTGTACGGGCTTCTGGAAGGACTGGTCTGGGGAGCCGGCGTCTGGCTCAAGCCACACGTCGTAATTCCTGCGCTGGCTGTCTGGCTCTGTTCGCTTACGAGTCCTGATTTAAGAACGAAAGTCTGGAAGGATCTCGGCGGACTGTTGACCGGGGGCTTGATCGCAGGCGCACTGGGCCTCAGTTGGTTGTACTTCACACAGACCTTACCCTGGTTTCTCGAAATACAACTGGACTGGAACCGGGAGTACCTGGCGGAAGGGAATTTTGGCAATCTCCGTTATATTGTCCTCAATATGGTGGCCCGCTTCTTCCCTTATATTCTGATTCACCTGGCAGCGGTGCCTGCAGCGATCCTTCTGCTGATCAGACAGGATTCTCAACGATCAGCCCAGACAGCGCTCCGTCTGCGTTTACTGTCAGCACTCTATCTGGCCTGGTTGTTGCAGGTGGTACTACTTCAGCATCCCTTTGATTATGTTCATTTTCCACCTTTGTTGCTGGGTTTGTCTCTGCTGGTCTACGCGTTCCATTGTACCCGGCGTGCCCGTCTGACCCGCTGGCTGCTGACCGCTAGTTTTCTCGTCATGGCGTTGATTTATTCGCCCGTGACAAAACCTGCTTATCTGCGCCTGTGGAGTGCCTGCCTGGAGCAGGGGAGTACTGGCGCGATCCGAAATCAACTGGCGCGGATTCCTTATCCGGACTGGGAAGACATGGAACACGTGGCTGAGTTTCTCAAGTCGCAACAGACCCAGGATCGAGAGGTGACCTGCTTCAGCAATGACATGGTTCATCTCTATCTGTCTCTGGACCTGGAACCGTCCACGCGGTTTGTCTACACGCAAAGTTACATTGAGTTTTATCCTTCCCGGCGACCGCTGATTTTTAAAGCCCTGCGCGAGAGTCCGCAGCGGTTTGTGCTGTCGAATCTGATGGCGGGAGGACTGCTGGTCAGTCAGGCTAAAGAAATCGGGCCGGAGGGGCCCAATGCTTACCCACCGGCTTTTCCGGAACATCTGAAAGCGAAGTTTCCCTTCAGCCTGCCGATTGCCTTTCGTTCCGGAAGTCTGGTCGTACATCACTATCAGGAACAACCTTCCAAAGAATCATCAACGAAACCTTCTGATAAACAGTAATCATATCAGAACTTACGGCAGCCGGGCGTGGTTTGTGTATGATACAGATTGCATGCCAGCGCTTCTTTCCAAAAAATCACTATTGTCGGGTGACAGAGCCTTAAAGGGGCTGTTATGATGAAAAACTCAATTAGTTAATTTCCTTTAGTTTTGTCCCGCATAAAGAAATTCCCCATGCTGAATCGAGCCTCTCTGAAGTCTGTCTGTACCTTGAGTGCCTTCGTGCTGTTTTGTGGACTGACCTTTTTCTCCCTCTCAGGCGAAGAGAAAGATCCGAAAAAACAGCAGGCTGCCAGTCCTGAAGATCATCCGCTGATTCTGTTTATGATCGGGGAAGAGGGTTACAAGACAGCCGAGAGTCTGCCCGCATTCGCTAAAGCGCACCTGCAGCCACTCGGATTTCGCACGCAGTTCATCTTTCCGGACAAGGACGATCCGAACTCCTTTTCCGACCTGAAAGCGATTAAAGCGGCGGACCTGCTGTTTTTGAGTGTCCGCCGCAAGACTCTGCCAGCCGCGCAGATGAAACTCATTCAGGATTACCTGAATGCCGGCAAGCCACTGGTCGCTGTCCGTACTTCAAGCCATGGGTTTGCGTTGAGTAAAGGAAATCCAGCCGAGGGATATGTGGAATGGAAAGATTTTGACAAGGAAGTTTTGGGAGGCGAATACGCGGGCGACTTCGGCAATAAAACTCCGACCGATGTCACCACCCAGTTGCGGGCCGAGCAGGACCCGATTATGGCGACCGTCCGCAATAAATACTTCCGCAGCGAAGGCTCCATGTATAAGAGCATCAACCTGAAAAGCTCAACCAAGACTCTGTTGCGGGGACTTTCAAACGTGGAAGGACAGCCGGTGCAGATGCCGGTTGCCTGGACGAACAACTATAAGAAGTCACGCGTTTTCTATACCTCTCTGGGACACCCCGGCGATTTTGAAATCAATACATTTACACACACGCTGGTTAATGCAATCTACTGGTGTTTGAAAAAAGAACCGCCACAGGTTGACGTGGCAGGCAAGATCAGCCGTGACCGGTTCAAGCAGGATCTGGCCGGAAACGAGCAGGTCGACAAGGTCATGAAATCGTTCAAAGGGCGTGGGGAAGTCGGTGATGAATCGGATCCCACCCCACCCGCTGAAGCGGTGAAACTGTTTCAGGTTCAGCAGGACTTTGAAATGGAAACCATCGCCGCGGAGCCCGAAGTGATGCAGCCGCTGTACATGAGCTTTGACCATCGGGGGCGGATGTGGGTTGTGCAATACCTGCAATATCCGTTCCCTGCAGGTTTGAAAGTCGTCAAGTATGATCAGTATCTGCGAGCGGTCTTCGATAAAGTTCCCCAGGCACCGCCAAACCATGTGAAGGGGGCTGATAAAATTTCGGTGCTGGAAGATACGGATGGAGATGGCACCTTCGATAAAATCAAAGATGTGATTACCGGACTGAATATTGTTTCCGCTGTCACGGTGGGCAAAGGGGGCATCTGGGTTTTGAATCCTCCCTATCTGCTCTTCTATCCCGATGCGAATGGCGATGACATTCCGGACGGCGATCCCGAAGTGCATCTCTCGGGTTTTGGTCTGGAAGATACCCACTCGGTAGCGAACAGCATCAAGTGGGGACCCGATGGCTGGTTGTACGGCGCCAACGGAAGTACTTCTACGGGAACAGTGAGTTCAGAAGTCACGAAGCGACTGCACTTCAAAGGCCAGATGATCTGGCGTTATCACCCCGAAACGAAAATCTTCGAGATCTTTGCAGAAGGGGGCGGCAATACCTTCAGCCTGGAAATCGATTCCAAGGGACGTGTCTTCTCGGGTACCAATAACGGGGGAACCCGCGGCATGCATTACGCTCAGGGAGGCTATGCCAAGAAGAACTGGGGCAAGCATGGTCCGCTGACGAACCCGTACGCCTTCGGCTATTACGAACATATGCGGCACAAAGGTTACCAGGAGCGTTTCAGCCAGACTTTTTCGATCTATGAAGGGGGGATCTTCCCGCCCAAATATAATGGGGCGGTCTTTGCAGCCAATTCACTGCATAACCGCGTGATGGCCAGCAACCTGATTCCGGATACATCTACGTATCGAACCGAAGACATGCCGCCGATTGTGCTCACACAGGATCGCTGGTTCCGACCAGTGGACATCAAGGTCGGCCCCGATGGCTGCATCTACCTGGCGGACTGGTATGACAGCCGCCTGACACACGTGGATCCCCGCGACAACTGGCACAAAACCAGCGGCCGGATCTATCGTCTCAAACCGAAAAACTTTGAACCAGTGAAACCTTTCGACCTGTCAAAGCAGACCAATGCCGAACTGATCGAAACCATGGGACACTCGAACAAGTGGTTCCGGCAGAAAGCCGTGCAGGTGATCGGCGAACGGGGTGACCAGTCGATGGTGCCAGCCCTGTTGAAGATTGCCAAAAGCGACAACGACGACCGGGCTCTGGAAGCATTATGGGCCTTGAACCAACTCGGCGCGTTCGATGAAGAACTCGCCCTGGAACTGCTGGGACACCGTGATCAGCACATACGTCGCTGGACAATTCGTCTGCTCGGCGATCGGCATCAGGCGTCGAAACAGCTGACGAAATCCCTGGTGGAACTGGCGCAGACTGAGCCCTATGCGGAGGTGCGGTCGCAGCTGGCATCATCAGCCAAACGCTTCCCCGCGGAATCAGGACTGGCGATTACCGAAGTCCTGCTGCAACGCGAAGAAGATCAGGAAGACCTGCATATTCCACTGTTGCTCTGGTGGTCACTGGAGAGTAAAGCGACTACGGATCGGGAAGCCGTCCTGAAGCTGTTTTCAAAGCCCGAGTTCTGGCAGGTCAAGATGGTCCAGGATGTGATTCTGGAACGGATCATGCAGCGGTACGCGATGGCAGGCGGCGATGAGAATTATGCGATGTGTGCCGAATTACTCAAGCTGGCACCCTCCGATCAGCATAAGGAAAAACTGATGGTGGGGATGCTGGAAGCCTTCCGCGGTCAGAAGATTACAAACCTGCCTGAAGACCTGAGTAAAGGTCTGGCAGAATATCAAAAGAGCCTGGGTGAAACCGATCTCGCGTTGGCGCTGCGTCTGGGCGATAAGGAGGCGACCAGTCGCGCCTTGAAAATCATCGCAGACAAAAATGCAGACCGACCGACACGGTTAACCTACATCGAGATTCTGGGACAGCTGAAAACGAAAGCGGCCATCGGCCCGCTGACATCGATTCTGTCACTGACCGGATCCGATACCCATTCACTCAAGCGGGTGGCGTTGCAGGCGCTGATGAACTTTGAGAATCCTAGTATCGGCAAGAGCATTCTGGCCCGCTATCACAGTACGCTGCTGGACGAGCATGATGTACGGGGTACCGCGCAACGTGTGCTGGCCAGTCGTAAAGCGTGGAGCAAACAGTTCCTGAATGAAGTGGATGCCTGGCGCATCAAGGCGAACACGATTCCGCTGGATGTGGTACAGCAGATGGCATTGCACGACGATTCCGACATCAAAGCCAGCATTAAGAAACACTGGGGTAAGGTTCGTGGCAACACGCCTGCAGAAAAACAGGAGGAAATGCAGCGCGTGGCACGTCTGGTGAAAGCCGGTGGCGGGCAGTTCTCTTCAGGCAAAGTTCTATTCAACAAGACTTGTGCGGTCTGCCATACCTTGTATGGTGAAGGGGGCAAGGCCGGTCCCAAACTGACCGGCTACGAACGGGATAACCTGGACTTCATGCTGCTGGCGGTTGTCGATCCGAGTGCCGCGATCCGCGAGGAGTTTACGAACTTCCTGATTGTGACCGACGACGGACGCACCGTGACCGGTCTGATTGACGAGCAGACGACGAAGACAATTACCCTGCGTGACGTCAAAGGGCAGACAGTACTGATTAACAAGGACGAGATCGAGATCCTGAAGGCCCTCGATCTCTCCCTGATGCCGGACGGTCTGACCAAGAACCTGAGCGATCAGGAAGTCAAAGACCTGTTTTCCTATATTATGAGCCGCACTCCCAACGGAGGAAAATAGGTCTCCCCGGGAAGCGGGCTGCTCCCCTCGGTCCGCTTCCTGTTTTCTTACGCTGCTCTTTAACTAGTTGCATCTTTGATCAGCCCGGGATTTCCGGAGTTGGCTTAACAGCTCTACGATTGCCTTGTGGGTATGGTAGGTCTGACTGATGACCAGAGATTTCGAATGAGGCACCGCCGAAATCGTACCCGTATAGTTCGGATGCGTACTGCCGGGATTGTGTTTTTCCCCTGAAGTACTACTCGGCAGCGGGCTGGCGACTTCTACGATGACGCTTCCCTGGATGTTGAAAAATCCGTTATCTTTCTCAGAGTTGGGAGTTCCCTTTTTGTTCTGAGCCGAATTGATTGCCTGAGATGATTTCCCAGTGCGTTCCCAGATGCCAAGGTTTGCTTTCTGAATGGCTGCTATCAGAGCCTGATAATCATCATCGGTCTGACAGAGATCACCCACGGGATAAACGCGTGTTTTGAAGGTTGCACCAGCTTTGGCTTGCGAAGTAATCAGGATCAAATCCCGATCGACGACGTAGGTCAGATTGAGGGGATCCAGAATCTGTTCCAATGCATTTTCAAAGGTGATGTTTTTGAGCCGAGTGTCAATGGGCTCTTCAGGCGTCAAACCAATTGCTCCCAAATCCTGGGCCTGGATGACAACAGGAACATTGTGGAGTTCACTGAAGTAAGTCATGACTTCATCCAGGGGAATCTCCGGGAAATTGGCTTCGGTCTCTGCCTGCAGTGCCGCCTCCAGGTTTTCCTCGCGTGCCGTCAACGCGGGGTAAAACGATTGTTTCAGAGTCGTTTTTTTAGCGATGTTTTTATCGGCTGAACTGGTTACCTGCCTGCATGGTTTTTTATCTCCCAGAGCCAGACTGATGGACCAGCCGGAAACGACCATGCTGGTTGCGATCATTGCCAGTGCGGCGCATCGGATGTTGCGACGCTTATAAACTGTCATCTTAATCTCCTGTCTTGAATGAGTGTGGTTTCGTTCCTTACTATGTTTAAACGAATTCCATGAGCAATTCAAATTGACTTGATCAATTCACATCACGGGCTTCCCGGAGTTGGGTCAACAGTTCAACGATTGCATTGTGAGCGTGGTAAGTCTGGCAGATAACCAGGGCTTTGCTTTGCGGCACGATCGAGATGGTTCCGCCTTCGTCATCATGGTACAGACTGGCTCCCAGCACTGCGTTCATGCCATTTTGATCGGAAACCTGGAAGAAACCGCCTCCAGCACCACCTGCGCCGCCACCCATACCACCACCGCCACCGAATCCACCTCCTGCCTGCTGACTGGGGGTGACTTCACTTTTCAGCGTCCGCCATCTGCCCACACTGGTGTTTTTGATGACCGATTCCAGCATCAGATAGTCGATGGGGGTCTGACATAAATCGCCTACCGGATAGACGCGTGTTTTTAACATCTCTTCAGCTTTAGCCCGAGTTGTAATTTTGACCACATCCCGATCGAGGACGTACGTGAGACCGATCGGCTCCAAAACTAGATCGAGGGCTGTTTTGAGCGAAATATTCTCGACAGAGATGTTGACCGGCTCATCGGTCGTCAGTCCATCCTGTCCCAGATCGTTCGCAAAAATCACAAAGTTGATGCCCGTAGAATCCTGGTAAAACGTGATGACATCGCTCAAAGCGGCATCGACGAATTCTGCGGTGACCGTTTCGTTAAGCTTTTCCTGAAATTCCTTTTCGAACTTTGTGAGAGGGGGGAAAAAGATCTGTTTTGTCGGGGCCGTTAGTGCTGTTGCTGTCGCTAAATCGGAGGCAACCGCTGGCGGAGCCGGTTTTTTAGCCTGCCTGGCTTTAGTCTGCTGTTTGTCTTCAGCCTGGGCTGTAACTAATAATCCGCCTGCAAGGAGTCCCAGCAGCGTCCAGGTCATTCTGCGTTTTCCAGTTTGTAACATGCTTTACTCCTATTGATTTTCAGGGGTGATTGTCTGTCTGAACTTCAATTCGTTTCCGGGACTGCTCTCATCTGAATCTGACGAACCTGCCGCAATTGTGTGAGCAACTCCACGATTTTCTCATGGATTTCCTCTGTCTCATTGACTACCAGAGCCTGGCACTGGGGGACGGCCGTGATGGAAGAACTGAGCATTCCAGTTGGTGCAGCGAAAGGCGATGGTGCAGGAGTGCTCATGACCTGGGATTGGGCCGAGAGTCGTTGACGTCGGGCCCAGATGTTCGGCCGACAGGCAGTGCCGATCGCTTTTTCGATGGCCTCGTATTCTTCAGCAGAATGGCACAGAATGCCGACCGGGTAAATCCGCGTTATCAGATGGCGGTCGACTTCTGCCTGTGTGGTGATCTTGAGGACTTCCTGGTCAATTTCATAGGCCAGTCCCAGCGGCTCCAGAATGATTTTTAACGCCGATTTGAGAGATACCCCATGCAGGGAAACATTAACAGGCTCATCGGCAGTGATTCCGAGTTCTTTCAATGCTGATCCCGAGACATACATATTAATGCCATGCTGCTTCTGGATTTCATTAAGTGCCTGAGTGAGGGGGACATTGGGAAAGTTGGCTCTCGTGTTGGTATTGAGAGCATCCTGAATTTGCTGTACGCGGGGATTTAGTTCCGGATAGAACGGCTGTTTGATCTTAACGACCTGTTGTGGAACCGCTGCCTGCTTTTGCTTAACTGTGAATTTAACAGGCCAGTTCACCGTTTTTAAGGTTGGCTTGGACGGCTTGTCTTCTGCCTGGGCAGTGTTCGATGGCGTCGTGCCAATGCACATCAGACAAATAGAAGTGGCAATGAATAACGTTCGCATAACAGACTCCTTCAATGCGCAGGTGAAAACAGTTGGCACTGACTGTGAGTGAGAAAGTACGTTGTCAGTTCAAGTGGTGAAATACCGTCGAGAACGTCTCCGTCTCAAAGCCTGATGTACTGGCCCGACAGAAACCGGTTTGCAATTAATGGGCTCAATCAAATGCAGAAATGAAAAGGTATAAACTTGAGACCATAAGAGATGACATAAATGAATCCATGTATATTGCCTGATGGTAAACGGCTGAATTCTATCTGTCAACAAATTTCTGGAGTAAAGCAGCGAATGGACAACGCACCGGATCACAACTGTTTTTGAGTAAACCGTTTCAGGATGAATAAAAATCCGGGAATGGTCAGCAGCAGGCCGGTCAGTAGAAAACCCCAGCCTGCGCCCACTGGTCCGTAAGTTTTTCCCAGGTACCAGACCAGGCCTCCGGTGACGAGTTGCGAACCGGTATTGAGGAACAGGAAGGGTTCCTGCTTAAAGGGGCGGATATACGCCATCACACACTGGGCGATATGAATCGGAATCAGGGCGAGTGCCAGCAGGACCGTCGGAAACAGGGGAAGAATCCGCCGCTGTAATTTATGAACCAGATCCCAGAGGGGCTGCAGAACACTCCAGGACTCCGGAAGTTCCGTTCCCTGAAGCAGCTGCAGGATCCAGACGATCAGACAGAATAGTGTCCCTCCCGCAATCAGGACCTGCGTGGAGACCTGGAACAGACGCCAGAACACCCGTTTGAATTCCTGGAGATTGTTTTGGGCTACCAGCGAACCAAACAGGGGCGCCCGACTCAGCATCCAGGAATAGGCGGCCATTTGCAGGGTCATCAGGGCGGTCCAGGTCAGACCGAGCTGGCCGGCGACCTCCGGGCCCTGGTATTCAAACATCAGGGGAATCACAAATGAACTGGTGAAGTAGGTTGCCATCGCCTGGATTGCCAGCTTCCAGTGTAGAGGCCAGACCTCTTCCGACCAGCTGACGCCGGGGCCGGAGCGTGCCGGCAGCAGGGAAGCAAAAAAACGACGATAGCGCACGCCAATCAACCAGAGTTCCCAGAACAGACGGACGGCACAGATGGCGACACTGGTCCAGAGTCCCGCGCCGCTGGAGATCGCGATCCAGACAACCAGGGTGGCCGTGACACTCTGAAAGGCGCGATAGCGATTGGTTACCGAAACCTGATCACAGCCATCCAGCAGCGTCAGGCAGGGAGTGGCGACGAGTGTCAGCGCGGTGAGTCCGACAATGCAGTACCAGGGGCTCTGCCAGTCAACGCCATCTGCAGGTTGCGACTGAAAGAACCAGTAACCTGCGATGCCGATACCTCCGACAAAGGTCAGTCCGGCGATGCTGTACCATTTAAGAACCAGGGCCGCCAGACTGCGCATCCGGGAGAGAGCTTCCTCTTCGCCGATGAGATATCCTTGCTCGTCAATTTCCAGTTTCGACCATTCGTGGCTTGTCAGATAGAGAGTTACGACCTGCATCCCCATTTCGACAAACGTCTGCAATGCGACCAGCGCACCAAACGTATAATAATAGCCCTGCAATTCACTGGAGAAAAAAGCGACGATCAACAACATCGTCACCGGGCCTGATACGAACTGCCAGCCCCGACTGACCAGCGCATAAAAGACGGCTCGGTTGACTTCCATGCGGTTCAGGAGACGCCGAGGCCAGCTGCGCTGTTGTGGTTGAGGTTCCCGCTGTTCGCTCATGAAGTCTGGTCAATTCTGTTTGGTCAATCGTGAGGTCTCAACCGGTCGTTTGATTCAGGTTATTATGCGCGTCATGCAACGCTGCTTCAGATGTGAGCAGGTCTGTCGCATTTTCCGCGATCAAAAAGAGACTGGCCAGACGTGGAGGCTGCCCCTCAATTCGATCGGGAGAAGTTGGTCGCACACTGACATCGCTCGGCAACTGTTGTGTCACACATCTTAACCAGTTTGAAAAGTCGATACCATACGACTCTTTCCAGGGGAAGTGCAGCCAGCTGGCAACCTGGTCTGCAGTCAGGAATCGTTGAAAACCCAGCGCGAGTCGTCCCATGGTATACCGTGCATTGAGATCTTGCAGCGGTCGTAATCGCATGGTTCCCTCAGCATCCCGGTACTGCATCGCATCGATGCCCACTGGTCCTGTATAGCCAGTCTGCTGAACGGCGCGGGCGACCCGTTGTGCGACGTCAATCGCGGGTTGCCATTGTTGAAGTGTCGAATCATCGACGTTGATACGACTGCCACGATACTGACCGCGCGTATCATTCAGCAGTACCGTCAGTCCGAAGAGCGTTGGTTCTCCTGCAGCAGGGATTTCCAGTTGAATTCCAGCTTCACTGATCCGCTCGACCCACGGTTCCAGAAACAGGGGTTGTCCCTGTGTCAGTCGTTTTGCGGCCCAGCCTCGGATTGGTTCGCTGAGCTTCGACCCGCGACCACACATGCGTTCCCGGGCCGACATGCTGAAGTTTGCTTTCAATACCCAGCTGGAGTCATCGGAATCAGAGAAGGCTCGCAGTACCTGTTCCAGAGATTCCAGGCTTACGACGCGACAGCTGCCGGGCAGCGCCAGTCCCCAGTCCATTTCCAACTGGAATGAGAAAGAACGCGCGTTGACCGTGTACGCTGCAGACAGGACGCCCGTCTCAATGGCGAAGCCTTTCGCTTCGGCGAGCTTTGCCACTTCATTAGACCACCCCCAGGGGACGAAGGTCAGGGAGCGGGCTGCCTTGGCGGTGGGCCACTCAGATGTGAACTCGACAGGGGGGAATCCGGATGTCACCAGTTGTTCTGTAAATTCTCGGGGAAGAGCCGCCGGTAGATAGATCTGATCTCCCGCCTCGGTCAGGCCCAGCCAGCAACAGGCCAGGCTCGATGTGAGCGAGGCTGCTGCGCTGGTCGAAGTGCCATAAGTCTCCCCGGCGAGCTGATGTTCGAAATCAAAGTTACCGTAAAAAAAACGAGGCATGTGGCAGTCAATATGACGGGAGCGGAACGGGATATTCTCAACAGAAGTTGATCATCGGGATTGGGCAGACGAATCAAAAATCTGTTATACTGTCTGCTTCCATCCGAAACTATCCTCACACCCAATTTCTCAGGAAAGTCAACCGATGTCCGCAAAGTCCCTGCCCCGTATGATCGTCCTCAGTCTCTGTACTCTGTTATTGTTGGTAGTCCCTGTCTTCGCAGAAGATTCCCCAAAACAGTCAAAGGAAAAGACACTCAAAGTCGCGACGTTTGCGATCGACATCACACCCCCCATCGGGCATCCGCTCTGTTACGGGCACATTGCGCCGGCTAAGAAAGTCGTGGATCCGTTGAGTGCTCGCGGCATGATTCTGCTGGGCGGAGATCAACCGATCGTCCTGCTGGCCCTGGACTGGGTGGGAGCGAACAACGGTGCCCAGGATGAATGGAAGAAAGCACTGGCGGCAGCAGTCGGAACATCGCCCGATCATTGTGCGGTTCACTGCCTGCATCAGCACGACGCCCCCGGCGTCGATATCACGGCGAATCAACGGCTCAAAGAGAACGGCCTGGATGGGGTGATGTACCAGGAAGCGTATTTGAAAGATGTGATGCAGCGTACTATCGAAGCGGCACAGCAGAGTCTGAAACAGGCCCGCCCCGTGACCCACGTCGGAACCGGGAAAGGGAAGGTGAAGCAGTTTGCTTCCAATCGTCGCATCCTGGGACCGGATGGCAAAGTGAAAATCGTGCGATTCAGTTCGTCCCGAAACCTGGCTGCCATCAAGTCACCGGAAGGTGTGATCGATCCTTATGTCCGTCTGCTCAGCCTGTGGGACGGGGATCAGCCTCTGGTCGTACTCAGTTATTACGCGACGCATCCACAAAGTTATTACGGACGTGGCGGCATCAGTTGTGACACGGTGGGCCTGGCGCGGGGACTGCATGAAAAACAGTTGCCCGGCGCCCTGCAGATTCATTTCGATGGTGCAGGTGGCAACATCGGTGCCGGGAAGTATAACAACGGTGATCCGGAGAACCGCCCTCTGCTCGCACAACGACTGGCAGACGGGATGCAAGCCGCCTGGAAGTCGACCGAAAAAACACCGGTAACAGCACAGGATGTCAGTTGGAGTGTGAAACCGGTGCTGCTTCCGCTGCGGGATACGCTGGACGAAGAAAAGCTCACTACGATTTTAAAAAATCCTAAGGGACGGATCACCGATCGTATCCGGGCCGCCCGTGATCTGGATTATCTGAAACGGACACAGGCTGGAGAGACGATCGACATCACCCGCCTGAAAATCGGACCGGCCCAGGTGGTCCATATGCCGGGCGAACTGTTCGTGGAATATCAGCTCGCAGCGCAGAAAATGGCCCCCGAGGATTTCGTCTGCATGGCCGCTTATGGCGATCAGGGCCCCGGTTATATCGGCACGACGATCGCGTATGCCCAGGGAGGCTACGAAACCGGCCGCGTTTCACGTACGGCACCGGAAGTCGAGGATGTGCTGATGCAGACGTTACGGGAACTGGTTGCGGGCAAGCAATAGTAGCAGCGCTTTTGGAATCGCCTATTCCGTTTTAGATGGTCGAGACCATTTGATCCGGGATGTGTAGACCCGGTTGTTGCTACCATATTTTTCGATGCCGATCGGCTGCATCCACTCGGCAACAACGACCCAGGTTTCAGAGGGACTGATGTTGACGACGGCGAAGTTGCCCATGCGGGCCCCTTTTTCGGGGACGATAATCCGTTCGGTATCCCGTTTGACACGGAGAGTAGCAGGGTCGACTTCTGCCATGAACAGCGGCGCCCGGTGCCGGAAGACGTGATCATTGTTCGCACCACGACGTGTGTAAACCAGAAAGAGACCGTCACTGTGTGTGACCCAGTGCTGCTGCGTGTTGTAGTTACCCAGTTCTTCGCCATCGCCGAATTTCCAGACGACCGGCTTTGAATAGTTCAGGCCGTCATCGCTGACGGAGACGTAGCCTTTATCATCATTCCGCATTGTCAGGTAATACTTCTGCTGGAATTTTGTGATAGACGGTTCGTACAGGCCCCGCTTCACCGGCACCGTATGTGTGCTGCCATGCTTTTTGTAAGTCAGTTTCTCACCGTCAAAGTCACAAAGGACCACAGTGGTGCTGTACTGCTTTTCTTTTTTGGGCTTGAAGTAAACGGGAAGCAGGATCGTGCCATCCTGTAGATCCCAGCGCTGTGCGGAGCCGGCGCCGCAGTCTTCGAAGCGGGATTCGTCAGGCATGCTCATCGTCGTCCAGTCGGACCAGGTGTGGTCCTGCTGATTGTAAACCGAGTACGCAACGCTACGCTTGCGAACATGCATGACTTTGTTGTTTTCGTAGCGGACCGAGTGTCCGGTCCCTAACAGTTTTTTGGTCTTCGCGTGCCAGCCGGGGGTGAAATCACAAATGGCAATCTCACGCGTGTCAGAGAGCCGACGACGGGCCAGGGTCTCGTGTTTGATGGGGCCAATCCAGTTTTTGCCATCATTGGTCCGCATTTCATTCAGGGCATAGAACACATCCGAACCGGTCAGGAGCAGCTTCTGCATCGTGAGGACCACGGTTGCCGGAAAATCGTCCGACTGGGGAATCGCACCCGCACGGGCCTGTACCCAGCAGGTCTTGCCGTCAAAGCCTTCCCGCACGGTTCTCAGGTCGATTTCATAGGTGAGTGGTGCTGAGTCGTCTGCGGAAAGTGACGCCGGACCGATAGTCAACAGGCTTAATACGAGACAGAGCAGGCTGCGAATTTTCATGGAGAACCTCTGGTTGAATGAGATCTGGTAAGTCCTTTAACGATACGCTGAATGCAAGGCTTCCTCAATAGCAGAGCAGGGAACCTGTTGAATGAGTTGTTGAATTCTTCCAGCGGCAGAATTTACAATGTTTCTCTATAGTCCTTTTCCCTTACTCCTGTTTCTGGAGTCGAATTATGTGTGCGCGCTCGCTGGCTGTCATTGTCTGTCTCTGGTTTGCTAGTTATCTGCAGGCTGCTGAACTGGAATGGATTCAGGTCAGCGCGGATGGAAAATCGTTCGTGACCGCGGAGTCTCAGCAACGCTTTGTTCCCTGGGGCTTCAATTACGATCACGATCGGAAAAGCCGCCTGCTGGAAGATTACTGGGATAAAGAGTGGCAGGAGATCGAAGCCGACTTTGCCGAGATGAAAGCCCTCGGGGCGAATGTAGTGCGGATTCACATTCAGTTCGGCAAGTTCATGTCGGCCCCCGATCAGCCACGCAAAGAGGCCCTCAAGAAACTGGGCGATCTTCTGGAACTTGCGGAGCAGACCGGGCTCTATCTCGATCTGACCGGCCTGGGCTGTTATCACAAACAGGACGTGCCCGCCTGGTACGATGCTCTGAGCGATCAAGGCCGCTGGGAAGCTCAGACGCATTTCTGGTCAGCAGTCGCGAAGCGGTGTGCGGGGAGTCCGGCCATTTTCTGCTACGATCTGATGAATGAACCGGTGGTGCACGGCGGAAAGAAAAAAGGGACCGACTGGCTGGGTCCCGGGTTTGCAGGCAAGCATTTCGTGCAGCGGATTACGCTCAGCCCGGATGAGCGGACGCGTCCTGAGATTGCGGCAGCCTGGATCAAAACGCTCGCTCAAGCGATTCGCGAACAGGATTCAAATCACCTGATCACGGTCGGCATGGTTCCGTGGAGTCTGGAACGAAAAGGGCTGCAGTCTGGTTTTGTGCCTGAGAAGGTGAGCGCACATCTGGATTTCATCTGTGTGCACCTCTATCCCGAGAAAGGTAAAGTGGACGAGGCGATAGAGACGCTCAAAGGTTTCGATATCGGAAAACCACTGGTGATTGAAGAAACGTTTCCGCTGAAGAGTTCCCCCGAGGAATTTGAACAGTTTATGCTCGAATCGCGGAAATATGCGGAGGGCTGGATCGGCTTTTATTGGGGTCAGAGCCTGCAGGAATATCAGCAGGGGACCACGATAAGTGATGCCATCATGGCCCGCTGGCTGGAGTTCTTCAAACAGAATGGTCCCCGGTTTAAAGAGACGCAGTGATACCATAAAGTGGCTGAAGCTGCCTCACAGCGATCAGGGAACTGGCTGCTTGAGGTAGGGTTTCAGGCCGGGGACTTTGGCTGGAACCTCTTCCACAACGAGCCGGGCGATCTCGCGGGCGCCTTTCCCTGAGAAATGAGTGCGGTCATCTTTGCTGGGGCTGAAGTACGCACTGCCCGCATCTCCCAACTGGTTGAACAGGGCGACGCTTTTCTGGTGCAGGTCGATGACGGGTACATTTTTTTCCTGGCCGACTTTGAGCATGGCTTCGGCGTATGGACGTAGAATGGTTCTGATCTTTCCGTTTTCAAATACGCGACGTGTCATGGGAGTAACCAGAACCGGCTGCATGCCTGCGGCGCGGGCTTCATCGATATATTTTTTGAGATAGTCCTGATAGGTCGTTGCAGGATCAGTTTCCCGATCACCTTTGCCGGGACAGTCGTTGTGGCCGAACTGGATGAAGAGGTAATCTGCTTTTTCTTCGATCGCATCTTTCCAGCGTCCTTCGCGGATGAAGCTGCTGGAACTGCGACCGGAGAGGGCCCGGTTCAGAATGGTCACATCGTCGTTGAAATATTCGCCGAAAACCTGTCCCCAGCCGGTCAGGTCTGGTTTGTCTTTGGGACGTTTATGGTAATCCGAGACTGTTGAGTCGCCGATCAGCATGATGCGGAGGGCTGGCTCAGCGGCTTCAAGGCTGCTTCTCATGAAGACCGGAATGTGGATGAGAAAACTCAGGAGCAGTACGACAGGGAGTCTGGTGATTTTCATGATGTTGGTTTTCTATTTGTGTCGCTGTTTTCAGGTAAGAAGGTGCTGTTTTTACTGTTGAATCAGTTTAAAATGAGAAGACCAGTCTGAAAAGTATGTTGACAGGGGATAATTAGTAAATAAAATGGATATTAATATCCGATATTAAAGCTGGATACCTGCCTCAAGCCTCAAATCAGAGCTTGGATCATCTGACTCTGATAACGTCCCGCCCGTTGAAAGAAGTGCTCCACCGATGAACGTGTTCCCGAAGTCGAAAATTCTGTCGCCTTTCAAACTCAGTTTGTGCTGGGTGATTGTCTGCCTGGCTGCCTTTGGTGTGGTGGGGACCGGATCTGCATCGGCCCAGGTCAATTTCGAAGAGGCACCGATCAACTATAATCAGGCCACTCCCGCTAATGCGATCTCCCGCTTTCAGAAAAAACTGGATGCAGGTGAAGCCAAACTGACATTTGATCGGAAAGAGGGCCGTGGCTACCTGCCTGCGGTACTGGATGCGTTGAAGATTCCAGTTTCTTCGCAGGTGCTGGTCTTTTCCAAGACGAGTCTGCAGGTCAAACGCATCGATCCGTTATCGCCACGTGCGTTGTATTACAATGACGATCTGTACCTCGGCTTCGTGCAGGGGGGCTCCGTGCTGGAAGTTTCGGCCAGCGATCCAGAACTGGGAACCGTTTTTTACACGCTCTCACAGTTTGAAGCATCACGTCCCCAATTTGTCCGGAAGACGTTTGAATGCACGCAGTGCCATGCCGGTTCCATGACACAGGGAGTGCCGGGGCATGTCATGCGGTCGGTTTATCCGGGGCCGGATGGAATGCCTGTGTTCCGTGAGGGAACTTATCGTAGCGACCACAGCAGTCCCTTCGAAGAACGCTGGGGGGGCTGGTACGTCTCAGGAACGCATGGAAAAATGCGTCACATGGGAAACCTGATCTTCCGACAGGGAGACAGTGCACGGAATCTGAATCGAGATCGTGGAGCAAACGCCGACGACCTTGAACGCTGGTTCGACACTGACCCTTATCTGACGCCTTACAGTGATATTGTGTCGTTGATGGTTCTGGAACATCAGGCCAAGATGCATAACTTGATCACCCGGGCGCAGTTTGAAGGGCGAATTACCGATCGGGACTCCCTGGTGATGAACCGCATGCTGGAACGGGAAGCAGCGTTTCAGAGTGACAGCACAAAGCGACGCTACGAGAGCTCCGCAAAACGGCTCGTGGACTACATGCTGTTTGCAGACGAACTGCAGCTGGAAGATCAGATTCAGGGGATCTCCGGTTTCCAGGCTGAGTTTTCCAAAGCAGGCCCGCGAGACAGCCAGGGTCGTTCGTTACGCGACTTTGATCTGAAGCGGCGATTGTTCAAGTATCCTTGCAGCTACCTGATCTACAGCGAGTCGTTCGAAAGCCTGCCTGAGCCGGTTCTGGAAGTGGTATATCGTCAGTTGTGGGAAGTGCTGACTGGTAAGAACCAGAGTAAGGAGTACGCGCATCTCAGTGTCGAGGACCGTCGGGCGATTCTGGAGATCCTGATCGAAACCCGGAAGGGGCTTCCCAAGTACTGGAAGCTGTAAATCGGTTCTGCGGCTGTCGATGTGAATCGAAGACGTAGCGGTTTTGTCTATGAAATCAGACATATACCCCTACATCTGCTTTGATATTGGTTGTTTCGGTGAATTCCCCCGCTTAGAATGACGGCAGTGCAAAGACTGATTTACAGGGCTTTCTGTCTGCTGGATATTCAATTTCTGTAACCAGTGCCTGACCGGTCTTTCCGTTCCGAATCTCAAAACAACCGCCGCGCTTAAAACTACGAGGAGCTTACGGGTATGTTACCCCGACGCGAAGTATTTCCCCACGTGATCGAAATCAATTATCAGGCCAGACAGCGTTTGGGGTGTTGTGTCTATCTGGTATTTAACGACCAGAATGAGTGGTTACTGATCGATATCGGTTACGAAGATACCGTTTCCGAAATCATCGAGATGATCCGGCAGATGGATTTTCCGCTGGCAAACTGCAAATATCTGATTGCCACCCACGCTGATGTCGACCACATTCAGGGGTTGAGTAAAGCGAAAGAACTCCTGCCCAATGCCCAGGTCGTCGCGCATCCCAGTGCAGCCAAACCACTGGAGGAAGGGGATCGGATCAGCACTTACGCCGAGATCAGCGCCCAGGGTATTTCTATCGATATGCCTGCTTGCAAGGTTGATCGGGAAGTCAATGAAGGCGATGTGATTGACTTGGGGGGCGACGTCAAACTGGAAGTCTGGCACACCCCCGGACACACCGACGGACAGCTGGCCTTCCGTTTTGGCGATCTGCTGTTTTCCGGGGATAACATCTACCGGGATGGCTGCGTTGGTCACATTGATGCCCACCACGGTTCGGATATTCCTGATTTCATCGCGTCCCTGGAGCGGATCCGCGACTGTGACGCGAAATGGCTGCTCCCCAGCCACGGTCCTATTTTCCGCAATAAACGGGAACTGCTGCAATCAACCATTGACCGCTTGAACACATATCTGCATATGGCGGACTTCGGTACCTGTGCGGTTGACTGGCCCTTACAGGACGAGTGGGACGAAGAGTTGCTCAAAGGCTTTGACCCGGAAACAGCCGAATAACGTCTGATTTTCAGTGCTTTTGTATGACCTTGTGTTCACGTGATACGCCCTGCGCGCTATGAATACAGGTGTCTGAAACGCGCTCTCGTGGTTGTATTTTCCACTTTTTAAGGGAGAAGCAGCTCCCAGAGGGCAAATTCCTGCTGCTATAATCGTCAAAACTGCTATCATGCGCAGGATCTTTACGATAATCACAGATGTTGCCTGTGCTGCGACAAGTTTAACCAGACGCGGCGACGAAAAATACCGATATGCGTTGACCGGAACAACGCAATTCAAATCGAGCAGCGGAAGCGGGCATTTCTATTTTTTATGCATTCGAGATTGATTCATTTAGCGAAACCGTGACAATTCATGAGATCTGGTTTGAGCATTTTCCTGTTTTTCAGTGAAGAAAGCTCAAGTCGGGCTCAGTTGTTGAGAAATTTTGGATCAAACCGTTTTCAATATGAATCTCGCAGTTCCCTGATTTTCGAACGCGAATTCATGTTATTGATAAAGCCTACTCGGCTAATGGATTAAGTAATGGCTTCGTTTTTTGAAAAACGCGATCCATGGGGACACAGTCTATCTTTGTGGGTTGTGGTTCTGATGATCTTCGTCACTCCGGTGCTGTTTGGAGTGTTGCGGGAGATCCGCCAGGAGAACAACGTTGAGAACTGGCTCCCCCCTGATGATCCACAGTCAAAAGTTCTGCAGTGGCATCGTGACAGCTTCGGTATTGAAGATCGCGTGCTGGTCTCCTGGGATGGCAGTTCGCTGACGGACTTGCGCGCTGACCGACTGAAGCAGTCCTTGCTGGGGCAGAAAGATGCTAAAGGCGTTCGTCGGGGTGGTTCACCTTACATTCTGGACGTCGCAACTCCCCAGGATGCGATTCAGAAGATGGTGGATTACCACATCGACCCTGATGAAGCAGAGCGTCGCCTGAAGGGGGTTCTGATCGGGACGGGGATGCTTAAGGTACGTTTGAGCCCCGCTGGTAAAAAACGACGAGAACAGACGATTCAGGAACTGATAGCAACCACCAAGCGCGAGCTGGGCATCGATCTGACTGTCAAACCCGCTTTCACTCCCTGGGTGGAAATGGTTGATGAGACGGAAGAAGGCACCGTTACTGATGCACCAGTGGAAGAGCCGGACGAAGATCAGGTCGACTTCAAGGCGCTGGTCGAGGCGATCCCCGAACACGATTTTCAGTTAATCTGGCCGCGGATGCAGGCTCATTCAAAACAGGCCGACCAGATCAAAGAAATCGCCCTGTCTTTAAGGCGTCCCGAGATCCTGGTTGGGGCTTCGACTGCTGCGGACCAGGAAGCGAAAAGCGATCAGCTGGGTGAAGAACCCAAGCTCATTGAAGACTGTTTTTTCGCCATTGGTACTCCCATCGCAGTCGCGATTTCACTCTCCGATACAGGCGATGCCGACCATGCCTCGGCAGTTGCAGCCATTAAAACAGCTGCCGTTGATGCAGGTATTCCGGCAGAAAACCTCCACATGGGGGGACGCCCGGTTGCGGGGGCTGCTCTGAACCGGATGGTAAAAGAGTCCTCCTGGAACACGGCGTATCCTCTGTGGCAGTTCCATAAACGCTCGGTGACGCTGTTCTCCGGACTGATCGGAATTGCCCTGGCATTCCTGATGCTGCGGAGTGTGCGCCTGGCCTGCCTGGTGCTGCTGGTCTCCTATTACACGACGTTTGTCGCGGTTTCCATCATTCCCATGACGGGCGGCACGATGAATATGGTGTTGGTCGTTATGCCGACACTATTGACCGTACTAACGCTGTCCGGGTCGATTCACGTTGCGAATTACTGGAAGCACGCAGCCCATGTAGATATGAAAACCGCTGTCGTCAAAGCGGTGGAGATGGCACGGGCTCCCTGTATGATGGCAAGTCTGACAACAGCCATTGGTCTGGCTTCACTGCTGACCAGCCCGTTATCACCAGTTCGCGATTTTGGGCTCTATGCTTCGATCGGCTGTGTGGTTTCCCTGCTGATGGTGCTTTACGGTCTGCCTTCGTTACTCCAGTTATGGCCGGCTAAGCCGCCGAAAGCTTCGGAGATCGATACCCGACACTGGCAGGCGTTCGGGCGGGGACTGTCACGGCACCAGTGGCTGGTTTCGTTCTCCTGCCTGGCGATTTTTGTTGCCGCCTGTTACGGGTTCAAATGGTTCCGGACCGAGACCAAAGTGATCCGGTATTTTCCCGACTCTTCCCGCGTGATTCAGGACTACCTGTTCCTGGAAGAGAACCTGTCGGGGATTACCCCCGTCGATACCGTGATCTGTTTCGATGAAAAAGCACAGGAAGATCTGAACTTTGAAGAACGTGTCGAACTGGTGCGAAACATCGAGCGGAAAATCGCCGAACATCCTGAGATCAGCGGTACGATCTCGCTGGCTGATTTTCGTCCCGTCTCTGAACCACTGCCCAAAGATGCGAGTACCTTCCAGAAACTGCGTCACGCCAAACGGGTGAACGAGACCGAACGCCGCGTTCGCGAGAGCCTGAAAAAGGAAAAATCAGGCGAAGTAAACCTGGAAGGGGATACCGTAAAATCATTTCTGAATATTGCCGACCACACTGCGGATCTGGAGCAGGAAACCGCGAACGGCGCACGAATGGTCGACATTCAGAAGGGTGACGAAATGTGGCGGATCACCGCACAGGTCGCCATTATGACCGATCTCAACTACGCGGATCTAACGAATGAATTGAACCAGGTAACGCAGTCTGTCTTACGTGATCATGCCGGGACGACGCATCTGGTGACCGGAACGATTCCCCTGTTTCTGCGAACCCAGCAGGCTGTATTGGAGAGCTTGATCAAAAGCTTTGGGCTGGCCTTTGCTGTCATCGCTGTGGTAATGATGGTGCTGCTGCGGAGTCCGACAGCAGGTCTGATTACGATGTTGCCGAACCTGATGCCCATTGGTGTGATCTTCGGGCTGTTGTCCTGGATGCACGTGGCCGTCGATATTGGAACGATGATTACCGCATCCGTCGCACTGGGGATCGCTGTGGACGGCACTCTGCATCTGCTGACCTGGTTCAAAATCGGAATCGAAGAAGGCAAATCCAAGAGTGAAGCGGTGGCTGCAGCGCTGGGGCATTGTGGCCCTGCGATGTGGCAGACCAGTGCCGTGGTGGCGATCAGTCTGGCAATGCTCTATCCGGCAGAATTACTGCTGGTAAGTCGCTTCGGCATTCTCATGTGTGCGTTGATTACTGCAGCACTGCTGGCCGACATCATCTTTCTGCCCGCACTGCTGGCTGGCCCCTTGGGAACGCTGATTGTGAACTCGCAGAAACGAGAGCAGAAAGCGACTGAGAAACATCCGCTGTTGCAGGAAGGGAAAGAGTCAAAGCCCCATCTGTCACATGTGGTCAAGCGGGCTCAGTCTGAGCAGTCTTTTGAGACGTAAGTCGCTATCTAAATTGACCTTGTGTTGAGATTGCCGCGTCGTCAAGTCTAGGTTTTACCAGGCTCTTCAGGGAGCAGGGATCACGCCGATGGTTCCTGCTTTTTCAGGAAGTAGATATCCATGCTCGACTTCTGCAGCAGGTCGTATTGCTCCCATTCCGGAGGTGCCTCGAACTCAGCGTCGCGGGGCGTGCGGAGTAGCAGGCGACAGTCGGGGCTGGAAACGTTGTCACGGGCCAGTCGCTGCATTGATTCATATAGCCGGGAGCCGGGCTTGAGATCATCGATCATTTTGTAAGGGGGATCGAAGAAGATCAGGTCGAAGGGGACGAAGTCTGGCACATTTTTGGGACGGAACGACGAGAGCAGGGCGTTGGTCTTCCAGCAGAGGGAATCTGCTTCAACGCCGACGTGCGCCACATTCTGTTTCAGCAACTCGTGAGCCTTCCGGTCCTGTTCGATGAACACGGCGCTGGTCGCGCCGCGACTGAGTGCTTCCAGTCCCAGCGATCCGGTTCCAGCGTAAATGTCCGCCACTCGCTTGTCTTTGACTGAATCTCCGAGCCATTCGAAAAGGACTTCCTTGACGAAGTCGGTAATGGGACGGGTGGTCTGACCGGGGTTAGCCTGTAATTTACGTCGACGATATTTGCCAGCAATAATACGCACGGTAATGACATTTCAATAAATCGAGCGTGAATCTCGGGATTCACACGAAACACAACAAAATACGATGTCGCGATTGTATAACGGAGACGCGGCAAAGAGAAGGATCACTGCTTTTCCTGCTTCTGCCGGGCCACTTTTGCCCAGTGCTGCCGAATGATTTCGGCCGCTTCTTCGGCAATTGAGTGAAACTCCTTCTTTGATTTCGGAACAGGTGCTTCCGGCTGAGGTAACTGTGATGCAGAGATAATGGTGGTATCGCCAATCGATTCGCCCGGTTCCCCTTCCGGCGTTTCTTCAGAAAGCCAGGTGGAAATGTCATCATCGGACAGGGGAGCCGCCTGGTCGGGGTTGAGATTTGCAGGCTTCGGGATGGCTTTCCGGACGCCGGCCAACTCAAGCAGCATTGGTCCGACGCGCAATTGATCTCCCGGTTGCAGCGGGGTCTCTGTCTGAATTACCCGGTCGTTGACATAGGTGCCATTACGACTCTTCAGATCAACGACGTAGAGTGTGCCCTCCCGTATCGAAAACTGACAATGCTTTCGGCTGACATCTGGATCGGGGATGCGAATTTCACATTCGGGGTCGCGTCCAAGTGTGACCTCTCTTGGAGGGAGTTTGAGCGTTTTTCCCTGGTATTTACCTGTTTTTATAATGAATTTGGGCATGTCTGGCGGGCCTTACATCAGGAAGATGTGATTCGTGCTGTGAACAATGATGGTCAATTTCAACAGACTTAAAAGTGGCAGGCTGGTTTGAATAACTTCGTATCGTACTGGTTCGTACGGCACAGAAATGAAGGGACTGGATCAGGTCATGTTTTCCTCGCTGCTTTGTTTTTCAGAAGTGGATCAATCATGTAGTGGGACAATTAATGCGTCGTTACAGGCGGGGCAGGTCATCGTGCGGCCCCGGTGTTTACTGCGGACTTTCAGTTTCTTGCCGCAGCCGCAGGAAAACTGTATGCGTTCTTCCTGCTGTTCTCGATGATCGGTGAGGTGTCCTTCTTCCCAGGCATCGTCTGCGATCTCCCGGATCAGTTCCAGGAGTTCGTCGGGATCAAAGGGTTTGAGCAGGTACCCGTTCGCACCCACGCGTGCAGCCAGTTCACGGGACTCTGGTAAATCGATGGCTGTCAGAATCAGAATCGGGACGTCGCCTTCCCGTTGCTTCATATGCTCGCAGATTTCAAACCCGCTCTCCTGGGGCATGATCAGATCCAGGATGACAAAATCAGGTTTGTGCATTGAGAAAGATGAATGAGCCTGGCCGCCATCTTTAGCCAGGGTGACATGATAGTGATGTTCTTCCAACAGAGTTTTGATGAAGAACGCCGTATCCGGATCGTCTTCAACGACCAGGATATGATTGACAATCGAAGAGGTCATGTCCAAGCGCGGTTCGTGTGTTGCCATAGTAGTGGAGACTCCTTAATTCAGTGTCCCCGATTCCGTCGGGCCTGCTTTGTGAATGGAACTATACGGCGGTAATTTTTTCGCGATAACGATCCTGTTAAAAAGTGGTGTGTGAATTCACTCTCATTCGTCAATAGTAGTGTGGGTTGAATCTGGATCTTCTGGTGAG
The DNA here is from genome assembly GCF_007744075.1 of Gimesia chilikensis. Taxonomy (NCBI): domain Bacteria; kingdom Pseudomonadati; phylum Planctomycetota; class Planctomycetia; order Planctomycetales; family Planctomycetaceae; genus Gimesia; species Gimesia chilikensis. The sequence goes on from NZ_CP036266.1 coordinate 760,284, forward strand.
AAATACCAAGAATTTATTATCTCACAGCGTCTGAAAAATGACACAGGAAAAGTTTTTTTTTCGGCGTAAATAACAAAAACTCCTGAAAAACAGGGGCAAACACATTGACTTTTGGATTTACAAATACTTTACTTACGCTTGGTTCTAGGGGAAAACAACGTTTTTTGCCTGACCACAACACGGATATGACAACACACTATGACGAGGTGGTAGTCCACTTCTTTCATTTTCATTTACCAGTATCAGGAGTTCACAATGGCAGCAAAGGCTACGAAAGATAAGCCACTTACCAAAACAGAGATCCTCAATGCACTAGCTGAAGGTTCTGGACTCACTAAGAAAGAAGTTACCGCTGTTCTTGATGAATTAAGCACACTGATTGCCAAGAACCTTGGCAAGCGTGGTCCTGGTGTCTTCAACGTACCTGGTCTGCTGAAGATTCAGGTTCAGCGTAAGCCGGCTACCAAAGCCACCACCCGTCCCAATCCATTCAAGCCTGGCGAAATGATGCAGGTTGCTGCAAAGCCTGCTCGCAACGTCGTCAAGGTTCGACCTCTCAAAGCACTCAAAGAGATGGTCTAGTCTCCTGCGTTTGATTGCAGGATGAACGAATTCATTCCGATGCAGCTTCTCTTCGTAGAAGCTGCATCAAATTTGAATTCGGGTAGTAGTTTCCTCTACTCGCTTTGAACGGAACCGCCGGTCGTTGCTCTGGAATACCTCATCAGGTTTTCTCGAGAAAAAGCCCGATTCAGGTCAAAAACTCAAAAAAAGCAAAATTTCTTCGAAATTAAAGCGTTTTTTGTAAAGTCTTTCCGATTACCGTCGGAAGGGGAAACTCTTGCTGTAAGTGTATTTTATAGTACATGTTGCGCCTGCAGTGTAACGCCTCATTTTCTCTACTGCCTCTTCTGAAGGGCTCACATTGGACGGCCTGTGCGCTCATCCCGCGCGCCAGCCTCTTGACGGTATAAATGTGGGCATGTAAAATCTCAACGTTAATTGATCTCAGTGCGACTACTGATGGATCGTTGTAGTGTCCCTTTAATTCGCGGCACACTACGTCAGGATTTACGTAGGATGATCAGTCATCCTGAGAGAGAAGATGGCATGTTAGTTTTATCTCGCAAGAAAAATGAAAAGATCGTAATCGATGAAAACATCGTAATTACGATTGTTGAAATTCGCGGCGACAAAGTGCGTCTGGGGATTGAAGCGCCCCGCGAAGTACCCATTCATCGTAGCGAAGTTTACGAAGCAATTCAGAACGAACAGAATTCGGTTTCAGGATCTGAGAATGATGCTTCCGAGTTGCTGCAATAATTCTGCTGTGCATCTATGAATACTAGAAAGCCGCTTCACAGCGGCTTTTTTTAGCGACTGATTTCAGCCCGATTCCATTCAGTTGGCGTATTCCCGTTTTTTTTCAGAGAACCTGAATTCTATTAACGCCGTCCGCTTGACTTATCCGATGGAAAGCTTAGATTACTAATCTCGTCGGCCCCATCGTCTAGTTAGGCCCAGGACATCGGGTTTTCATCCCGAAAACAGGGGTTCAAATCCCCTTGGGGTCAGATTTGAAAAACAGCGATCATTCGAAAGAATGATCGCTGTTTTTTTTGCGCACTGCCTCTTGAATCTCCGGGGTGGTCTGCTGTCTGATTTCGGCTGCATGGATCTGAATGCGCCGTACCGCTTCTGCGATTTGTGTCATGCTCTCTGCCTCAGAAAGCAGGATTGGGTGGTGTAGAACTACCAGTTGCTGATCACATTCAGAGGCGACAGAGAGTTCGTCGGCCTGCAGGTAGCGTCGACGGCTGTGGATCGCGTGTAGAGCCCTGAAGCCTGGGAACAGGGCAATTCCCTCGGCCTGCATTGCGAGGCAGAACAGCTCGCGTGGGAGGCCCTCAAATCGCTCTGAGTCATACCAGAGCCCCAGCTTGTAATATCCTGGCTGCGAAGCATGCGCAGAATTGAGCCGGTGGTTCTCAAGGCTGGTCAGTCCTGAGTCGCTGCCCAGCTTTCTGATGAGGTGTGTCACGTTATCCTGGCGTAACTGGTTTTGTGTGGGCAGCTGGTCCAACTGAGGAATTAAAAGGCCGGCCTGCAGTTCAGAGAGCGGATAAGCGTCATTGCCCCGAAAGGAATAGAGTCGGATCCGCTGGGCAATCTGTGGTGAGGATGTCATTACAGCCCCCCCTCGTCCTGCGGTCAATAATTTACTGCCTCCGAAGCTGAGGGTCCCGATCTCGCCCCAACTGCCCGCTGTGCGGCCTTCAATCATCGCTCCCGGTACCTGGCAGGCATCTTCAATCACGGGGATGCCTCGGGCTGCCGCGATCGCTGTCAGAGCCCGCATGGGGACCAACCCGCCATGCAGGTGCGAAACCAGGATGCAGCGTGTGGCAGGTGTGATCGCCTGTTCTACCAGTTCGATGTCGAGATTGCCGTTGCGCCTATCCACGTCGACCAGCATTGGTGTCGCGTCTACCGTCAGGATATTTTTGAAATTCCCTTCAAAGTCATAAGCGGCGAGAATGACTTCATCGCCCGGCCCGACATTCAGCCCTCGTAGTGCAAGTTCGATCGCGACAGTACCACTGGAGCAGAGCAGGGCTTCCTCTTTTTGATGAAGCTCACACAGGCGCTGCTGCAGTTCTTTCGTCCAGGGGCCATGGTATTTCCCCCAGAGGCCTGTCTTCTGAGCCTCCTGTAATACCTGGGTGGTGGCTGCGCTCGGGAAAGGCCAGGCTGGTGGACCTGCAGGCAGGCAGGGAATGCCGCCGAGGATCGCTGGTTTTTCGCTGAAGGGGCTGTTCACGAGCATGGTTCTAGACTCTAATATTTAAACAGGAAAACGCAAAACGCAAATAACATACTGTTATACTTAAGAACGTTAGAGTATGATGGTGTCAATCTTCGGTGCTCTGATTCATAAATCAGGTTACCAGGTTGAATCAGAAATTCGTCTGAAATCCAGCATACTCGTATTGGCAGGTGAAACCAAGATGTCACATCAAATCAAATTTATCATGGTGGGTGGGTTTTTAGGAGCAGGAAAAACCACCACGCTCGGACGGCTGGCAAAGCATTACACGGATCAGGGATTGAACGTCGGTGTGGTTACCAACGATCAGGCGGCGGATCTGGTTGATACGAACTCACTGCGTTCCCAGGGGCTGAATGTCGGAGAAGTCGCAGGTGCCTGTTTCTGCTGCCATTTTAATTCGCTGATGGACACCATTGGCGAACTTGGTTCACAACAGAGGCCGGACGTAATTCTGGCCGAACCGGTCGGCAGTTGCACCGACCTGGTAGCCACTGTGATTCAGCCCATCAAGCAGTTGTACGATGCCGATTTCAAAATCCAACCTTATGCCGTGCTGATGAAACCCAGCCATGGTCTGAAAATTCTGAAAAACGAGCAGGGTTCCGGATTCTCACCGAAGGCAGCGTATATTCTGAAGAAGCAGCTGGAAGAGGCAGATCTGATTCTCATCAATCGGATCGATGAATTATCTGAAGAAGCCGTGGAAGAACTGACAACGCTGGTCAATGAACAGTTTCCCGGAACACCTGTCCTGCGGACATCCGCTCTGACGGGGGCAGGCTTTGAAGGATTGATCGAATTTCTGGAACAGGAAGGTGATTTCGGCGGTAAAATTCTGGACATTGATTATGATATCTATGCGGAAGGTGAAGCAGAGCTGGGCTGGTTGAACAGCAGCGTGCATGTTTCAGCTGAGAACGAGTTCTCCCTGGATCAGCTGTTGCTGGCTGTGATCAGTCATTTGCAGACTTCGTTCCGCGAACAGGGGGTAGAAACCGCTCACCTGAAAGTGATCGGTTTGTGGGAAGGATTTTTTGGTGTCTCGAACCTGGTCAGTAACGACAGTGAACCGAAGCTGTCACTGGCATCCGACTGCACGGTCAAGGAAGTTGATCTGATTGTGAACGCCCGCGTGGCCTGCGATCCAGACGCGTTGACCGAGCAGGTCATGAAGGTCCTGGAGCAGTGTGCCGGGGCTTTGAATGCGAAGCTGGAGTTCAATCAGACTCAGAGTTTTCGCCCGGGTCGACCAGTGCCCACTCATCGGTATGCGACACCCAAGTAATACCTGCAGGTCTCGGATAGGGGCCGGCAGGGTCGGCTTCTGTGCGGGGATGTGATGTCTGAGTTAAATGATCTGTTTGACGCTGGTCGACGGCAGCGGTTTCGACGTGGACTGCAGGCCTGGTATGCCGTACATCAGCGGGATCTTCCCTGGCGGAATATTGACGATCCCTACAAAGTCTGGATCAGCGAGATCATGTTGCAGCAGACCGTGGTTGCTGCGGTGATCCCCTATTTCGAAAAGTTTATGGATCGCTTTCCCGATGTGCAGACTCTGGCTGCTGCTGAAGAGGGTGAAGTGCTGCAGTACTGGGAGGGGCTGGGTTACTACAGTCGCGCTCGGAACATTCATAAAGCGGCCCGGGTGATTACCGAGGAACGCGACGGCGCCTTTCCGAGGGACGTCGATGGTCTGCAGGCGCTGCCCGGAATCGGCAGATATACCGCTGGAGCCATCTGTTCGTTCGCCTATGATCAGCGGGCACCGATTGTAGAGGCGAATACACTCCGCCTGTATTCGCGATTAATCGGGCTGGAGTTGGATCCCCGCTCAAAATCCGGACAGGAGCAGTTGTGGGAATTCGCAGAGTTGATTCTGCCTCGCAAGGCACCAGGAGCATTTAACCAGGCGTTGATGGATTTGGGGAGTCTGGTCTGTACGCCTCAGAATCCACAGTGTGCCGAGTGTCCGGTAAGTGCCTGTTGTGAAGCGTTTCTCACGCAGCGACAGCAGCAGATTCCGGTTCCTAAAGCGCGGCCGGTGATTACTCCTCTGACGGATGCTTCGGTCGCAGTTTTCGACGGGCAGAATGTACTGATTCGGCAGCGGACAGCAGGCGAACGCTGGGCGGGGCTCTGGGATTTTCCCAGATTCACTCTGGAAGAGCTCAATGGTACTCCGCATCCGGCTGCCCCCCGTAAGAAATCCTCCCGGGAGCAGTTGCTGTTCGATGAGGAAATGGAAACGGGTAACAACATCGCGGAAATTCCGGAGGGGTTGAACGCGTCTGTGATTCCTCAGTTGGAGGCGTATGTGCGCGAGCACTCAGGCGTGGCAGCTTCGATTCGTCAATTCGCTCAGGAGATCCGTCACAGTGTGACGCGATACAAGATTCGGCTGTTGTGTTTTATCGCCGAGGTCGAAGCGGACGAAGCTCTGGAGTCATCCGAATATCGGTGGGTGCCTGTGAGTGAATTGGGCGAATATCCCCTGTCAGTCACGGGGCGAAAGTTTGCGCAACTGCTGGCCGGGCAGGTGGGGGGCTGACCGCATCGGTTTGGGTCGGCGCGTAAAAAATCCCCATTCTCAAAATTGCCTGAGATTGAGAATGGGGAAAACGCATTTGACTCAAGAGAAGAAAGCGGCATCCGTGCCAAAAAAGCCTTCCATGGAAATAGACTTTAGGTTTACCGGATGTGATGGGGGTACTGAATGAGTCGCTCCCTCTCCCGTAGTCAAAGACGCTGAAGGTCTATATGTATCGTAGATCGATTGTGGATTAACCAGAGAGCTCTTTGAAGAGTGTGCCGAATTCAGGCATGTCCTGTTCGAGCAGATTCTGCCAGGCCGAGAGATTCCAGATTTCGACGCAGATCACTGCGCCAACAATCATGACCTCCTGGTTGGGTTGGACTCCCAGGAACTCGCGAAATCCTTCCGGAATTGTGCAGCGAGAACGATTGGCCAACTGAATCGTGCGGTTCCGGGTCGACAGCAGTCGCCCCAGGCGTTGCACCTCATCCCAGCGATTCTCCAGGCGATGAGCCTGAATCTTCTGTTTGATCAGGTCAACTCCCTGATCATGTCTGGATTGCCAGTCGGAGGCTTTCCAGAGGCTGAGGCAGCCAGCACGCTCTTTGGTGAGCATCGTTTCCCCAGATTCGTCAGTCACGGCTTGAGCCATATCAGCAGGGAGCGAAATCCGGAAACGGTCGTCGACCGTCCGTTTGATCTCTCCTGTGATAAAAGTTTCACCGCTCATAGTCAGCCTGACGAAACAGGGGTGATTAAACCCGATTTGCAGCAATCTTGAATGATTTCAACATTGTACTGGGCGGATAACCCACAATCAACTAGTTATCAAAGATCAATTGGGCAGGAAACCCACTAAGAACCGAATTTACCGTTCGCAATTCAAAAAGGCAATCACTGATTGTCTGATTCTCCTGATTTTGTCAATTTTTCTGTCTGACGCTGATATGAGTGTTTTTCCCGCTCTGAGAATTATTGGGTGAAGTATGACGCATGAAAGCGAGGTGAGCCTGTGCAGGCTGAATGAGAAGGGAAGTCAATACGATTGTGGATGGAAGCGTGTTGAGTGTGTATTGCAAAACTTCAGAATGACTTGAAATAAAAAAGCGACCTCCGAAATCAGTTCGGAGGTCGCCTGTTGATCATTCACTTGAGAGACGACCGAAGCCGTCGGTGAATCTTAATACTCACGGTGCTTCAGGATACCCGGCAGTGGGACGGGGTACGATCCGTCGGCACGGGCGATCACCGGAGCGGGCGAGTCCATGGTCAGTTTATCTACATCGGGAGCGAACTCCTGTTTGCAGTTCAGCATTTCATCGTAGGTAACGATCTGCCCTGTGTGGGCGGCCATACGACCCATGGCGGTAACCAGGCTGGCTTCCGCACCGCGCTGAACTTCGTTGTAAGGTTGATCCTCACGAATGGCGGTAATCAGATCGTCCCATTCGATCTGATACGGGTTTGGCTCAGGCTGTGGGAATTCCCAGAGAAGATTGTCCTTATCCTCATTATAGCCTTTGTAGATCCGGGGTTTCGCCGGGTGGTGAGCCGAGGTTGAAATCACTGCCAGTCCCTTGGTGCCGTGCGCAAAACTGGCAAACTTCTGGCGACAGCCGGGAATCGTACGACCACGCAGGAAGAGTTTGGTTCCATCGGCGAACGTGTATTCGACGCTGTAATTGTCGAAGTTCTGGTCGACGTTATCGCCCCGGTAATGGCGTCCACCCGATCCATCGGCTTGAACCGGCCAGGCATCTTTCATCCAGCAGCTTTCGTCGATGTTGTGGATCAGGAAGTCACTGTATCCACCACCGCTGGCCCAGAGGAAACCATGGAAGCGGGAGATCTGATACAGGAGTTCGCTTTTCATGTCAGGCGGCTGGGGGCCGGTGGCAGCAGAACCGGTGAGACCGGCCATACGATAGGCCCGCAGTTCGAGGACATCGCCAATCTGACCATCTTTGATACGATCGTAAAGTTCCTGGCGTGCTTTACAGTGCCGGCACATCAGACCGACGCCAACCTTGAGGTTCTTCTCAACAGACTTTTTGCCAAGCTCAAGCATCTTGCGGGTACTGGGACCGTCGACTGTGATCGGTTTTTCCATGAAGACGTTGATGCCTTTTTCGATGGCGTAACCGAAGTGAACCCAGCGGAAAGCGGGAGGGGTGACGAGCAGTACCACATCTCCCGGACCGAGACAGCTGATTGCTTTCTCGTAGCCATCAAAACCGATGAATTTCTGGCTGTCGGGAACATCGACTTTGTCGCCGTGGATTTTCTTCAGGCTGTTGTAGCTGGTATTGAGGCGATGGTCGAAGACGTCTGCCATCGCGACGAGTTTAATGGGGCCGCTGGTGGTGGAGAGCGCGTTGGAAGCAGCTCCGGTACCACGTCCGCCACAGCCAACCAGGGCGATTTTAATTGTGTTATCTTCGGCAGCATGTACGTGCGGAATTGACGTGCCTGCCAGCACAGAAGCCCCTGCAGCAAGTCGACTGGAATTCTTTAAAAATTCGCGACGTGATGAGATGTCCTTGGGCGCTTCACTCATGTTGGGCTCCTTAGTTGTAGCTAATGAAGTTGAAATCAGATGGAAGGTTTATCTGACCGGCCGATTGAAAAAGGAAAGCAGAGAATCAATCGAATGACCGTTTAGTGGAAAGCGGAATTCAATCAGATAAAAATACGTATAATGATATCTGATTATATCAATGCGAAAGAGGCAGTTGCAACTTGTTCGTTAAGAATGTGAAGAGTTACGAAGCAGGGTTTTGTGGAGATGAGGAGATAAAAAAAGCCGAAGACTCGAGACGAGTCTTCGGCGGGTGATTACTAAGTGATCTTAATTTAAGTGGAGTCGAATCACAGGCAGATTAGAAGTTGTAATTCGGGTTCTGCGGATCGAAGTCAGCATCGGTCAGACCAACGTTAGTGCGGATGTTGGAGTAGGTGTATTCTTCCACCAGTTCTGGTTTCGCATTGCGACGTGTCGGCCAGTCATACTGTTCGACGCGTACGGGCAGGTTGGTTGCTTTGTCGATGTAGAGCCGGGTCATCTGGAAGCGGATTCCCTGACGCTGTTGCGGGTAGCTGGTCTGCAGAACTTTGCACTGCATGTTGCCCAGTTTGGCATCCGGGAAGTATTTGACAGCAACGCCAGCATCCTGTTTCCGTTCTTCATTCCATTGTTTCAGAATCTGGTACAGCATTTTGCGAATGCCGATGGTTGTGATCGGGTAGCGGCTTTCATCCATGGCCTGCGGGCTGTTAGGCTGCAGAGAGACGGTACCGACCAGACCTTTGATGCCGGTCTCGTGTGCGAGGATCTGGTTTCCATTGCGACCATGGAAGTAGATCACTTCACGTCCTTCATGAGGATTAAGGAAGTTCAGATAGACGCTGAGTGGTTTTTCACGAAACTTGATCTGCATCGTGTGAGTAGGCTGCATTCTGCGTCCTACTTTTTCACGTTTGATGAAGGTCCCCTGAAAGTCTTTGATGTCAGCCGTTGTTTCGTAGCTCTGCATTGCCAGGCGGATGGCCGGATCCAGAGCATGGCCTGAACTGGGGGTTTCAGCGTGCAGGTTATTGACCTGAGTGAGGCTGGCGGTCAGGGCGAGAGCAAGAACTCCAGTGAACGCTGCCACTTTCCCCATCTGGCGACCCAGAACGATGCGCGTTTGGTAAGCGAATTGTTTTACCATTGAATTTCGTGACTCCCTTTGTCGAAATCCACTTGTTTTGGACTGATTCCGAATGAGCACATTGGCGGAGGAACGGTCTCAAAACCAGTAAGAAATATATAGATCACTCTGCAGTACGGAAACGTCTGACTGAGTTTCCCTCTTATGAAATGATACGGTGTTTCGATTCGATGTCGAGCAGAGATTTGAGCATTCAAAACTCTTACGGCACTGTATAAATAATCGAACCAATGCACAGACCGTAATAAATCAGATCACGTGTTCTCTTGGTTTTTTGATAAATTGTCAAGACAGATTCTTTAGATTGACTCGTCGCCATCTAAGTTTGTGAGCTTTTTATTCTTCCTGGAGTTGACGGGCCTCCTATTTTAACATGGGGCGAGGTGTGTTAAGATAGATGATTCTTTGAAGATTTGCCGAATTCAACAGATTTTCAGAAACTTCAATTGTTGGAATTAAGGCAATTCTGTATGATTCGCGACCTTGAAGCTGACCGGAAACATTTCAAAAAATGCTGATCTGCCTCAGAAATTCAGAAGCCAGTCTTACAACCGGGCCCCACAGCGAAGGCGAATTTCTGACCAGATCGATTGTGGTTAACCAGGAAGGTTTCTGTTAACCAGACACATTGAGAACAAGGAGTGTTCCCATTGTTCCGATCGGATCTGATCCGATAGCGTGATTGCGAACATGGAGGAGAAACGCAAATGCGCTCCAAAACGAATGACTTTTTTTCGACGATTCTAGTGTTAATCCCATTGGTGGCTGTACCGATGCTGGCCATCTTCGGGATTCCGGAAATCGCTCCTGTGAAAAAGTCTGCTCTCAATGAAAATGACCTCTTTAACCAGGAAGATTCTACGCAGTCTCCCTTTGAGGAAATCTCTTTCGACTCTTCTTCCCATGAAATCGATCTGGGTGGCGAAGGTAGTTTGAATGGTGCCGCTGGCAATGGTCAGTCCGCACAGAATCCGTTTGGTAACACAGCCTCCCAGTCTCCCCGGCGAAGTCGACGCGATGACGAGTGGCTGCCACCTGCGGGAGCGCTGGATGGCTGGGAACTGGAACCATCTGCACAAAAACGCGAGCCCGGTCAGGAAATGGCAGGGTTGAACCCTCCGGCTGAGTTTCCTGGTGAAGCACAGATGCAGGACAACCGGGAACCGAATCCAATACAACAGGCCGGCTTTGATGGTCAGTCTGAGTTCGCACCAGGTGTTGAAAATGCACTGGGACAGGAACTTCAGCAGTTTGAAAGCCAGGCGAATACTGTCGATCCTTTTGACACACCGCAGCAGCCATCCGCCATTCAGCAGGCTGCAGCCCAGGAACCAGTTCGCGAAGTGGATCCCCAGTTCCGGCAGCGAGCCGAACTGATGCTCAGACGGGATCCGGCGACCTGGAGTGCCGCGGTTCAGAAGTTGAATGAACTGGGCATTCGCGATTATCGCCTAGAACCCGGTGTCAGACCCGACGAATTTCTCTTCAGCTGTTCCTATTCACCACCACAGAATCCGCGGATTTCCAGAAGGTTCGAAGCAGAAGCACTCGATCCTTTGAAAGCCGTGATCAAAGTATTGCAGCAGGTGGATGAGTGGAATCGTCAGCAGTAAGCTGCCAGCGAAACTGAAATCAAAAACAGGCCCGCTCTGAAATCGAATCAGAGCGGGCCTGTTGCATTATGGGGTTAGCAGGTACTTATGAAGCTGACAGATCAGGCTTCGTTTTTCTTCTGCTGTTGTTTCCGCTTTTTAGCTTCCATTTTTTTGCGAAGCTCTTTGGATGTGGGTGGCGCTTTGCGTTTCAACTCACGTTTTTTCTCGACAGCGCGATTGCTTTTTTCAACCTGGCCACACAGATCAGCCAGTGACTTCTCGACGTCCTGCTGCCGATAGGACGATCCAGCAGTCCAGGCACGGCAACTGGTGTGCCCCTGGACTTCATAGCTCTGGTCCAGGCTGCGAATCGCGTGGCTGAATTCAACCATTTCATCATTAATGGCGGTGGAAGCAGCGCTCAGGCCGACAGTGGCACCGATGACTCCGACCGTTCCCAGCATGACCAGCTCGGCTGACATGACCAGACCGGCTTCATCGCGCCAGAAGTTCGTTAACAGTTTCATGATAGACCTCTCAGAAAGTGGTGACAGTTTCTTGAGAGTGAGGTGAGAGTGAGTTCCGCCTGTTCCGATTGTAGTGATTATTCGGATTAAAGGGATTGTATCGATTTTTCCGCTATTGTAAATATAGGTAATATAAAAAGTGTAAATAAGTGTATTTCTTTTGTGTGTAAATGTTGTAAGTCCTTATTTAGCAGTCTGATATGGAAAATGCCCTGCTGATTTGTAAAGGATGACGTCGCCGAGGGCGCTGATCAGACAGCAAATTTGATTGCTTCGTGTCAGGAGCAGTTCAGCGAGAGCAAAGCCTGACTTGGCTGGCATGCAGCGACTGATTGAACCCCGGGGCGCGTTTCATTCAGAGCACAGCAGAGATGCATTCAGGAGAAATTCCCGGGACTGAATCCCTTTATACTTGCCTGTTAAGGTCATTCGGGACATGATCGTACCGATCAAAGATCCGACAAATACGGTATTTAGCAACAGAGCAGGAGAAGGGTTTAACGAGTATGTCCTCACAACAATCGCCACTCAGCATTGGTATTCGTCTCTCAATTATGATGTTCCTGGAGTTCTTCGTCTGGGGAGCCTGGTATGTGACCGTTGGTAACTACATGGGAGCCAACGGAATGGGGGATGCGATTTACTGGGCTTACACTGTAGGGCCGATCGCGGCGATCGTCTCACCTTTTATCCTGGGTATGGTTGCAGACCGCTTTTTCTCTTCTGAACGCGTCCTGGCCGTGCTGATGGTCATCGGTGGTGCGGCACTCTATTACGCTCCGCACGTTGTAGGACCTGATGGGGAAGGGAGTAAAACATTCATCCTGTTACTGCTGTTACACATGCTGTGTTACATGCCAACCCTGGGGCTGACCAATACGATTGCTTTTTCGCATCTCAAGAATCAGGAAGTCTGGTTCCCGCTGGTCCGTGTGTTCGGGACCCTGGGCTGGATTGTCGCTAACATCGTGGTCAGTAAATTCATGCAAGCCGACATGACTCCCAAACCGCTGTTCGTGGCTGGTGCAGCTGCAGTGCTGATGGGGATTTACAGTCTGACCCTGCCACACACTCCGCCACCGTCTAAAGGCAAAGAAATTTCAATTCGGGATATTCTCGGACTGGATTCGCTGGCACTGCTGAAAGATCGATCTTTTCTGGTCTTCATGGTCAGCTCACTGCTGATCTGTATTCCCCTGGCAGCTTATTACGCTTACGCACCGGTGTTTGTCGCTGATGCCGGAATTGCGAACCCTGCATTTAAGATGTCCTTCGGTCAGATGTCCGAAGTGTTGTTCATGGTGCTGATGCCCTTCTTCTTCAAATCCCTGGGAGTCAAACGCATGCTGCTGTTCGGCATGTTCGCCTGGGTTGTCCGTTATGGCCTGTTTGCCGCTGGAGCAACTGATGGCGTTGTCTGGATGATTGTCATCGGGATTCTGCTGCACGGTATCTGTTACGACTTCTTCTTCGTGACAGGTCAGATCTATGTCGATCAGAAAGCGGGTCCCTCAATTCGTGCTCAGGCCCAGGGTTTTCTGGTATTCGCGACCCAGGGGGTTGGGATGTTGCTGGGGGCACTGATCAGCGGAAACCTGATCAATACGATTGTGACCGGCGAAGGGGCAGCCAAACTGCAGAACTGGAAAGAGTTCTGGATCATTCCGACCGTAGCAGCGCTGGTGATTATGGTCCTGTTCTTCCTGTTGTTTAAGGATTCTCCACAGGCACCTCAAGAAGTCAGCGAAGAAGATGTCGCGAAGGCCGCTGGTGCCGAAGAGATGGTCTAAACTGCTGATTGGATCTCAATCTGAAATGGAAAACGCCCGCTGGCTCAGAGCTCCAGCGGGCGTTTTTGTTTGTCAGTAAGCTAACTTTACGGGACTTTACCGCCCGGGAACCGGTGCTGCCTGCAGGCGAACAGGAGTCATGGATTCGACGAGGATGTATTCCCCGCGTAAATCATTTCGGAACCAGCGTTTGCCAGTCACGCCGATTGCGCGACCCTGTACGGCGTCCAGATTGATCTGAGGAGAGACCGGCTGCAGATAGGCCAGAAAGCGTCCGTCCGGGGCAACCAGAGCATGTGTCGGCATGCCACGGCGGACATTAGAAAGACGTCGTACGATCCCCGCTCCTGAGAACTGAGGTTGAGCAGGCTGAGAAGGCTGCTGCATCTGAGGCTGGGGAACAGTTGGTGTTGGTGCACTCGGTTGTGGCAGTGGTGGAGCCGGCTGGCTCGGGATGACTGGTTGAGTGGGAGCAGCAGGCTGCCCGGGAATCATGGAATCAGCAGGTTCGGGAGTGGGGGGGAGCAGTCCGTTGTCTCCCACGGGAACTTCCGGTGAGGGATAGCGATTCGTTTTGTTCTGGTCCGGAGCCATCGAGACCAGTTCTGCATCCCGTTTGCTGGTTTCTTCTGCCAGCTTCAGGAAGTCCTTGTACTCTTCTTTGACTTTGCGATAACGATTGACGGCATCAATGCGGAGATCGATCTTACTGGCGATAGCCGGAAGTTTGATTTCCTGCTGCAGAGTTTTATAGTCCTGCTCCAGGCCATCCAGATCCCAGCTCGTCGGTTCGGCTTCAATCATCGCCCGGAACTGAGTGTCGATGGTTTTGATCGCGTCCTTGGCGGCAGCGATTTCATCAACTTGAGGAACACTCCGTCGTGCAGAGCCATCGGTGGGAGTTTGAATCTGTTCCCGATTTGGAGCAGCTGGCGTCTTAATCTCGGGCATACCCTGGCTGAAGGGGTCAGCTTCATTCTGAGCGATCGGCGAATCAATGATTGCCGGGGCACTCTTACCGGGCTGATACTCGTCTGTGGGGAGCAACAGGTGTCCTTCAACCCAGCGCCATTCGCCAACGGGAGGTTTGATGCGATACATCAGCACATTACCAAATTCCGTCTGAACATTTTTGCTGTCCAGAATGGTGATTTCATCATTTTTTGAGAGTCGGATCTGCTCGACTTCCCGCGATTCATCAAAGGCACTTCCTACCCGGACGACGACACCGTTTTCAGTCACGCGTCCCCGATTGCCGTTGAGTTTCTGTACATGTTCTGCACGAACCCAGCTGAAACTTCCCTGGGGAGGGGCGATCATAAACCACCCACCCGGATCGTGGCGGTGTACGGTGACGCGGTTGCCCCGTTTGAGTTTGAGCGTCGGATAATAGCGACGTCCATTGCCGCTGCGAACCAGGGCTTCGTCTGCATTGACGACCGCTTCGTAGGGAAAGGTCCGTTTTTTCGCAAAAACATCGTCAGCCAGGCTGAGGAACAGCCCTGTCATTAATATAGGTGTCAGGATCCAGCGGTCTAACGGACACATGGAATAAGCCTCCGTGCTGACTTTTTTACAGCCCATTTGAAAGGTATAAGGTGAGTTGTCGCGAGTATTTGAGGACAACCAGAATTGTTTGGGAAATACGAATCGGGGGCGATTCATATCGGGGAAAGGTTAAATTTGAGAATTGAAAGAGGTGCGTGTGATAATTCAAACGCCATTTCAAGGCAAGACCAAAAACCGAGTGACTGGAACAACGCAGGGACCTGCGACGAAAAACCCGAAATCGGTTTGTAAATTGAGCGTGAAAGCGGATTTTTTCGTATTGACCTGATTTTAAAACTATGCAAAATTACCGTTCTCTCGATGCGGGCAGTCGGAAAAATATGAGATGTTTTCCACTGAACGCGATAGTTAAACTTACATTTCCATGATGTACGGGTTCCGTGAAGGTCTCCTGAAAACGTGAGACGGAATCGGGCCTGATTCAGAAAATCTATTTTCGTTTGATTGCCACTACGGACAGTGGTCCATTCTGCAAAGGAGTGCTTCGGTCGTGAAAAAATTAATGACATCTGCTACAGTTCTTGCCATTGTTGGTTGCTTTGCCTGTTTCACCGAAACAGCATCAGCACAAAACAATGCTCCCAGCAAGACCTCTTCTGTGGTACACAAAGTGGGCCTGATTGATATGGCTCATGTGTTCAAGAACTACGAGAAATTCACCGCCCTGCGTGAAGAGCTCAAAACTGAAATTCAGCAGAGCGATGCCAAAGCGAAAGCCATGGCAGAGCAGATTCAGGCTGTTCAGAAAGAGATGCAGGATTTCAAACAGGGCAGCCCTGAGTACCTGGCTCGCGAAAAACAGCTGGCCCAGGCCGCTTCCGACTTCGAAGCATTCCGTAAAGTTGCACAGCGTGATTTTCTGCGGAAAGAATCCCGGATCTATCACACCATTTACATGGAAGTGACTGAAACGGTTCAGAAGTACGCAAAGATCTACAACTATACTCTGATCATGCGGTTTAATCGCGAAAGCCTCGACACCGATGATCCCAAGAAACTGATCCAGGGTATGAATCGCCAGGTGGTATTTCACCGTGCTGACGATGACATCACTCTGTCCGTTCTGGACTACCTGAACCGCAACTACAAGAGCCAGGCAGGTGCTGCCGGTGGTTCTGCTACTCGTCCGACTCCCGGCAAAACCCGGCAGTAGTAGAGACGGGTTCTCATGCACTCCTCAAACGGATGCAGCGCAGGTCTGAATCTGCCTGCATCCTTTTTGTGGTTGTTTCAGAGCACCAGGATCATCTTTCTCAATGAAGGAGCAGCCCATGCGAACTCGCCAACAGAGAACGCTGGCCAGATCAGTACAGTGTCGCGGAGTTGGGATCTTCACAAACTCTGATGTGAAAATTCGCTTTTTCCCCGCACCGGAAAATCATGGAATCCAGTTTGTCCGGACGGATCTGAGTGGATCCAAACCAATCCCGGCTTTGATTGAAAATGCCGTCTTTCGGCAGCGGCGGACTGCGATTGAATTCGAAGACGCTTCCGTCGAAATGATCGAGCATGTCATGGCCGCTCTGGCAGGATTGCAGATCGATAATTGTCGTGTCGAGATCAATGCTCCCGAGGCTCCCTGTTTTGATGGTTCCGCCCTGGAACTGTCAGAGGAGTTTCTGGAAGCGGGAATCGTAGAACAGCCATTCCCCCGGAAAGTGATTTCGATTCAGCAGCCAGTGACCGTAGAGAATGAGGCGGGCAGCTTCATTCAGGCTCGGCCTTTAAACCGGTCCGTCATGGCGATCGGCTACTATCTGAACTATGGCGCAGAGTCGCCGGTTGAACCTCAGTGCCTGACACTGGAAATCAATCCGGAGGTCTGGATGAACCAGTTGGCTTTTTCCCGCACGTTTGTGCTGGAAGAAGAAGTCGCAGCCATGCGTGAGCTGGGCTACGGTCAGCGGTTGAGTGCCGCCGATCTTCTGGTTCTGGGGCCGGATGGTCCCGTTGATAACGAATTAAGGACACTCGACGAATGTGTCCGCCACAAAATGCTGGATTGCCTGGGAGATTTTGCTCTGCTGGGCTGTGACCTGCACGGTTATTTCAGCGCAAATCAGTCGGGGCACGCTCTGAATCGAGAGCTGATTCGGCAGATCAGGTTAACGCATCAATCCACGGAATCCGAAACAGCCTGGAAGGTTGCTTAATAAGTATTGATTCAGCTGCTGAGCAGCTATTCCATCTCACTCTGGTATGTCACTGACTGCAGACTTTTTAGGACGTCAACACACATGGCGACAAGTATCTCAAATCTCTCCTACGTCGATCCCCAGGCAGAAATTGGAGAGGATGTGACAATCGGTCCGTTCTGTTTTGTGGGACCGGATGTCAAAATTGGGAATGGGACTGTACTGGACAGTCATGTTTCCATCACGGGACATACTACAATTGGCGAACGAAATCGTTTTTTCCCGACATCAGTCATTGGCAGCGAGCCACAGGATGCCGGCTATCATGGTGCTCCCACCCGATTGATCATCGGTGACGACAATCTGTTTCGAGAAGGATGCACGATTCATCGGGGCGCCGAAAAAGAAGACCACTGCACACGCATTGGCAATCGAAATACATTCCTGTGTAATTCTCATGTCGCTCACAACTGCCGGATCTTTGATGATGTGACACTCGTCAACGGCGTGCTGCTGGGCGGACATGTGCATGTGCACGACCGGGCGATTGTTTCCGGAAACACGGTCGTCCATCAGTTCTGTACCGTAGGAACGCTGGCCTTCGTCAGCGGCGGTGCCCGGGCCACGATCGACGTGCCTCCCTTTATGATCTGCACGGGTTCAGATGATTTTCGCGTGCGGTTTGTCAACCTGGTTGGCATGCAGCGTGCGGGTATTTCGGAGAGCTCAATTGCAGTCATCCGCAAAGCGTACCGTCTGTTCTATCGCAAGAATAAAAAACTGGACGAAGTCCGCGAAATTTTCAGTCAGGAACTGGAGGGTGTAATGCCTATGGCATTGCAGACTCTGTTTAATCATTTTGAAGGAATTCAGGGGAGTAAAGCGGGACGAGGACGAGAAGCAGCCGCCCGCAGCGCCAAATACGTTCCTGAAGAAAACAGTCAAGATTCAACACGGAGAGCAGCATGAGTTCATTGAGCGTGGCCGTCGTCGGGGTCGGAGCATTAGGGCGGCATCACGCCCGGATTTTAGCTGGCATGGAAGGGGTCAATCTGTGTGCAGTCGCCGATACCAATCCTGATCAGGGACAGGCCATTGCCGAACAGCATGGCACCCGCTGGGTGGCGAATTACCGTGAGCTGTTTGATTCCGTGGACGCGGTTTCTCTGGCCGTACCAACCCATGCCCATCTGGCGATCGCTGGTGAATTTCTTTCCCAGCAGATTCCCGTACTGGTCGAAAAACCAATCGCCTGTAACCTGGCAGAAGCAGAAGAACTGGTGCAGATTGCAGAAGCGAATCAGACCCTGCTGCAGATTGGTCATGTCGAGCGTTTCAATCCGGCAACCCAGGCTGCTTTCCAGCGCTGTCCGCAGCCACGCTTCATTCGCAGCGAACGGGTCAGCCCTTACACGTTCCGTTCAACTGATATCGGTGTGATTCACGACCTGTTAATTCATGACATTGACCTGGTACTGTCCGTCGTCCAGTCTCCGCTGCAAAGCGTGGAAGCGTTTGGCATCTCGGTGATGGGCGAACATGAAGACGCCGTTCAGGCGCGGCTGCGATTCCAGAATGGATGTATTGCCGACCTGACTGCCAGCCGGATCTGTCCGGTAGCGAAACGGACCATGCAGCTCTGGGGCGTTTCCGGATGCGTGACCGTTGACTTCACCAGCCGGGAAGTGAATTCCTTTCGGCCTTCCGAAACTCTGCTGTACGGCACTCCTCCGCTGGAGCGAGCCCGGAAAGCAGGCGTAAACCTGGAAGCATTGAAACAGGAAGTCTTCGGAACGTTTCTGAAAGTGGAGAATCCCGAAGTTTCTTCGGCAGATGCTCTGACTGCAGAGCTGAGCAGCTTTGTGGAATCGATCCGCAATAATACAGCGCCCCTGGTAGGGGGAACCCAGGCTCTGGAAGCCATGCAGGTTGCAGAGCGAGTACTGGAAGCGGTCAATGCTCATCAGTGGGATGGCAGCCAGCAGGGACCTGTTGGCCCCTTCATCCAGTTTCCGAGCGAACAACGCCGCATGGCCGGCTAGCAGGCCCCTGAAGAGGGAACTGCGTCAGCCAGCCTGCGATGTTCGAGGCTTTTGAGTCGAGGTCCTCAGGCAGCTTGATCAGTCAAGCTCTTTTAATGCCTGGGCGACCTCTTCGGCGTGTCCGTTGACTTTCACTTTGGGCCAGGCTGCGGCAATCTTGCCTTCCTTGTTGATCAGGAAGGTCGCACGCTGGATCCCCATGTACTTCTTACCGTACATACTCTTTTCTACCCACACACCATACTTCTCAGCGATGGCATGGTCTTCGTCTGCGAGCAGGGTGAAAGGTAGTTCGAACTTGGTCGCGAATTTTTCGTGAGACTTAACCGAGTCGGGGCTGATACCCAGAATGACGGTGTCATTTTTCTTGAAGGTAGTAACCCGATCCCGGAAGTCACAGGATTCAGTGGTGCAGCCGGGGGTATTGTCTTTGGGGTAGAAGTACAGCAGTACGTTCTTTTCCCCTTTGAATTCGCTCAGGCGGACTTTGCCTTCCGGATAAGCGGGGAGAGTAAAAGCAGGAGCACGCTTGCCAACTTCAGGTACTTTGCTATCGGTAGCCATGTTGATTCCTTGATGAAGTCTGAGGGGCGAACCGGGGCCGGTTCGTGATGGCGCAATGAAGCCAGTCGGAATACGAATCAGACTGGAATGCAAAACTTCAGTCACGCGCCTGCATGATAACAGTCTGACAGGGAATTTTCGACTGAGAGCCGCTATGCAATGCGGTAGAACCTGTTTGAAATCAGGCGCGCCAGTATTGGCGATGGTACTTCGTGACCGTGTCCAGGGCCGGCTTGGCTTTGCCGTCCTGGTTAACCAGACCCGAGTGGGGAAAACGGCAGGCATCCTGATCGCGGAATTGCGACCAGTAAACGCCGGTTACAGCCGGCTTGGCCAGCAGCAGGGGGAGATAAAGCTCAAGCCACTCGGCCTGGGCTGCTTCACTCCAGCCGGTTTTCCACTGGCTGGCCTGGACCCGCGAGATGCTTTTGTCCCGTTCGTTGACGACCGTATCGTCACTGGGGAAAGCCAGCGTCAGGTGCAGCGGCAGGTTCAGCATGCTCCATTTGTCGATCAGTTTCGACATATCCAGCATGTCATGATGATGCGAACCGTTCGGGAAATAACCGATACTGAGCTCCAGATCGATTCCGGAAAGCCCGACTCCCAGTCGGTCGATGGCATCGACGAACTGCATGGGAGAGAGCTGGTGCTGCCCCTTGGAAAGGTAATCTCCCCAAGGCTGTTCCACTCTGATGAAACACTGGATGGAGTCATCCGTCTGTTTAGCAACTTCGATGGCGCGGGCGGTGAGAGTGAGCCGGGTCTCTTCATTGAGTCCGAAGACGCCGCCGGTGTTCATGGCAGAAACCAGCGTCCAGTTTCGAATACTGCCCGTATACCGGGTGATCGCGGTCTCAATGAAATGGGAAACGATGCTCTGGAAGTTGACCATATCCAGCTTCCAGGACTCGAGCCAGTCGGGGAGTCCTTCCGGAGCGAAATCAAGCAGGCAGCCTCCACGAATCAGCAGATTGTTTTTTTCGCACCAGTCAACCTGCTGATCGCACTGGTCCCAGTTTTGCTCGCCTTCGTAGAGTTCGATGTTTTTCCAGTTCACCAGATCCACGTTGACGGCATCAAAGGCCTGGCAGATCTGAGCCCGTTCGGAACTGTCAGGAATCAGGGTTCCCAGGTTACAGCCCAGGGAAACGGGCAGTTTCAACGACTGTGCCCGCTGATGCAGAATCGTCAGACGCTGACGTGCATAAAGCTGGACCAGCATTTCAGCTGCGGCATGCGCTTTCTGCAGGGCGAGGTCGGCGAGTTCCGAGCAGCGTTCCAGTTGATCCTGGATGACGGCCGCCTGGGAAAATGCATGGAAGGCTTCGTCGTGTAGTTTAATGAGCGCCTGGGGAATGACCAGACCGGCAATCTGCCAGTTGCTCAACTGGTCTTTGAGCGTCGAGATTTTTCCACGTGCCAGTTCCAGTGAGAGAACGTAAGGTTCTTCGCGTTCTGCAAGGGAGGCAGTCCGCACGATCGGGCGGCCAAAGTCAGTGACGTGCCAGACGATATTCAGTTTGCAGCTTTGTGATGTCTGGCGGCGGAAAGTGAGAACATTTCCATCCACCTCAATCCGCGTCGGAAACACACGTCCGTCGACAGCATTCAGATAAGCGCGGTGAAGATCAGACCAGTCTTCAGGTACTTGAGTAGGTGCAATTAAAAAGCGCAAGTTGCCCATAAGAACGGGTCACAATCATTCTCTGATTTTCAAATTAAGAAGTTAACTTCAAGCTACTTCTCCCATTATCGCGTTTGCAGCACTGGTGGCAAGTGTAGACTCGTATGTATGTACATCAGGCTGGTTGGGGCCGGCGGCTGGCAGGAAACTGACGATCGCTCGAATTAGCAGGGATTTAGCGGTTATGAACAGCACTCAATTGTTTAGCCTGCTGGTTCTCGCTAAACTTCCAGTGTCTCGATTCATCCGTTTTTCATGAATGTGGTCACGAAGCATGACATCCTCCGCGTTTACCGAAAGTTCACTCACCGGCATTCCCGTCAAACGGGGGAAAGTCCGCGATGTATATGATTTTGGCGATCGGCTGCTGTTTGTGGCCACCGATCGAATCAGTGCCTTCGACTGGATTCTCGCACCGGGAATTCCCGACAAGGGGCGGGTGTTGACCCAGATCAGTCGGTTCTGGTTTGAACGATTCACCACGATTTCGAACCATCTGCTGAGCATGGATCCAGCCGATCTGCCGCTCCCTGCTGATACCGATCTCGAAGCGCTGCGTGGCCGTTGTATGGTGGTTCGGAAGACCGAAGTGGTTCCCTTTGAATGTGTCGTCCGCGGCTATCTGTCCGGATCTGGGTGGAAAGACTATCAGGCGACTGGGGCCGTATGTGGTATCGATTTGCCAGCGGGTCTCAAACAGAGTGATCAACTGCCCGAGCCCCTGTTCACACCAGCTACCAAAGCGGAGTCCGGCCATGATGAAAACGTCTCATTCGAAGTGATGAGTCAGGCCATCGGTCAGGAACTCGCTGACAGCCTGCGTGAAAAGAGTGTTCAGATTTATCAGCAGGGTTCTGAATATGCCCGGGAACGTGGCATCATCCTGGCTGATACCAAATTTGAGTTCGGCCTGCTGGACGGAACACCGATTCTGATTGATGAAGTTCTGACTCCCGACAGCTCCCGTTTCTGGCCTGCGGAGACCTACCAGCCGGGTGGCGCACAGCCTTCGCTCGATAAGCAGTTCGTTCGCGACTGGCTGGAGACGACCGACTGGGATAAGAACAGCACTCCCCCTGTGCTGCCGGATCAGATTGTCGAAAAGACGCGCGAGAAGTATTTTGAAGCGTACAAAATGCTGACCGGCGAGGAATGTACCTGGTAGGCCCTGCGTATCAGGTGCCAGTTCTGCGGGTCGCGTCGATTATGCTGCTTGTGTCGACATGATGCTTCGTCTTCGACCTAAACAGCGACAGATACTTAGTTTTTGTGCATATGCAGACCCGGTGCGTAGCGTCTGTTCTACTGAAATTCGATGAGAGTGTGGGATCGCCTCTGAAAAGATGGTATTCTGAAGGCTGATCCGTGGGAAATCTGGCTCTCGAATCCGTGAAAAACTCCATGCAGACGGACTTTTTAGCCAATAAACGGTTTCTGGTAACGTAGGAAAGGAACAGGCTTTTTAAATTCTCAAATTCCGGCGGTCAGAGTGTCGATGAAATCAGTATGACTGTACGATTATTTCCTCAATCCGGACTGTTGTCGTCTCAAAATAATGTGACGGCACGTTGGTTACCTCGCATTCTTGCAGCAGGCTGCCTGTGCCTGATTTTCGCCCTGCTTTACGCACTCCCGACGCGAGCCGGGGAAGTGGAAGTGAAGCACGGGACGATTCTCCGCGGTGACATTGTGCCCATCCTGGGGCTGACCGACGCCCTGGCATCCCGTCTGGAATATGGCGATACCGAAGTTGCGATCCCCAAGCGAAAACTGGAGGGTTATCCGATCATCATGGTCGATGACGGAGTCGTCCGTTATTTTGTGTCCCGACGTGAGATTCAGCGGCTTAACAACGATCAGGATCTTTCGCGGTATGAAACATTCGAATTGCCTCAACGGGTGACCGGACGGGGACAGATGCTGAAGGTCGTCGGCAATTATGAGGATGTGACCGACTTCGATGAGTTCGGGCGTCGGAAAGTCACTCTCCGAACCAGCAAAGGGTTGATGCCCCTGTTGCAGGGAGTGACGGAGATCACGCCACACTACCTTAAGATTACCGGGCTCAAGCAACAATGGAACCTGGGGATGCGGACGACTTCTGTTAAGGAAGAGATCCTGGATGCCATGCTGAAAAAGAACATCGATCCGCTGGAGCCCAATGATCGGATCGCAGTCGCCCGCTTCTACATTCAGGCTGGCCTGTATCTGCCGGCCGGTAAAGAGTTTGATTACATCGAGGCAAACTTCCCGGAGTACAAGGAGAAGATTGCAGGTTTCGTCACCGAATTGCGGACACTACACAGTCAGCAGTTGTTGAATGAGCTGGAACAACGCCGCCAGGCAGGGCAGCATCAGTTAGCGCAGACTGCGATTGCCAAGTTCCCCACAAATAATGTCGACCAGTCAATTCTCCGCCAGATCCGCGAAGTGGAAACGGACTACGCCAAACGCAGCGAACGGATTGAGAAAGCATTGTTCCGCCTGGGGGAACTCGAAGCAGAAATTGAAGAGGTCAAGAATAAATCACGACTGCAGGCCTGCCGCCGTGAAGTGATAAGCCAGTTGAATTTTGAATCTATCGATCGACTGGGGTCGTTCCTGAACCTGGAGAGTGATGATTCCCTCTCACCGCGTGAGAAGCTGGCTCTGGCCTATTCCGGCTGGATTGTGGGAGCAGCCAACGTGGTGACCGATCTGGACACGGCTCTCAACCTCTGGACGGCTCGGGCGCATGTGCTGGAATACCTGCGCAATGAAGATGAACAGCTGGACGGGAACATGATCGAAACACTTTCGAAGCTGGAAGGTGTTTCGACGGCAGTGGTCAAGCAGATGATTCCTCTGCTGCCTCCGATCCTCGATGCCCCCATCAGAAATACCGAGACTGCGTTTCCGATTCAGGTGACAGATCCCGGGGCGGAACTCCCCGTGTCTTATACGGTATTACTGCCTCTCGAATACAATCCGCATCATACGTACCCGATGATAGTGGCGTTGCCGACGGCAGGTGCCAAACCGGAGATGGAGCTGCACTGGTGGGGGAAGTATAAGGATGGACCAGGGCAGTCACAGCGCCGTGGATATATCGTGATTGCCCCCGATTACCTGCAGGAGGGACGAGACCGATACACTGATAATGCGACAGCGCATTATGCTGTGATTCAGTCCATCCGCGATGCCCGTAAACGCTTCAATGTGGATTCGGACCGTGTCTTTCTGGCCGGGCATGGGACGGGCGCTGATGCTGCCTTTGATATCGGCATGTCGCATCCGGGACTGTTTGCGGGAGTGATTCCGATCGCAGGGAAAAGCAGCGCGTTCAACCTGCATTACTGGCAGAACGCCAGTAATCTGGCCTGGTATATTGTGGGAGGCGAACTAGACCGCGATACGCTGGAGCATAATTCACTGCTGGTCAACCGGATGATGCGCAACGGTCACGATGTGATCTATGCAGAGTATAAGGGCCGTGGGTATGAACATTATTATGAAGAAATCCACCGGCTTTTTGACTGGATGGAACTTCATCAGCGCGTGAAATATCCCAAAGAGATCGAAGCCAAAATTCTCCGTCCACTGGACAACCGGTATTACTGGGTCCGCACCGACGATTTCCCCCGCCATATCATGCAGGGGCCCGAGTACGTCGGCAACGGCCGGATTCGCGCCCGTCCGGTCACGCTGGGAGTCAGCATTAAGCTGGGCAATGTGATCTATGTGAAATCGGGGGGCAAGTCCTATTCACTCTGGCTCAATCCGGAACTGGTCGATTTCGACAAACGACTGGAAGTCCACGTCGATAATAAGACCCGGTTCAATGACTTCCTGCGTCCCGATATGAAAGCAATGCTCGACGATTTCCGTGATCGGGGTGATCGACAGAAGCTGTTCGACGCCCGGCTCGATTTTTAGGAGAGCCAGACGCATCAACCAAGCTGACAGTTTCAGTTGCCAGTGAAGTACATGATGCGGGCAGCATGTCCCGGGCTGGACGATTCCGGACTCACCCGGATTTTCGCCTGATGCTTGCCTGGTTTGAGTTCGCTGCTAAAGACGACCGTACGGGGATAGTGCAGGCCTTTGCTGTAATGATGGTACAGATCGTGTGTCTTGAACGGTCCCCCATCAATGCTGACTTCCAACTGACCTGCATCGGGGCCGGCGACAATGAACGCGCCCAATGCGGTTCCTTCAAAGTCCAACTCCAGTTCGGCACCCGGTTGCTCTGCACACAACATGGGGATGCTGGTAAATCGACTGCGTTTACTACCCGAGATGGATTCCCAGTCAGGAACCTTGATCTCCCAGCCCGATGCCAGTTTCGCATGCTTAACGTCGATCAAGCGGCCATTGCGAAAACTGAAGACATCCAGTGGCTGATCCGGCGTGGAATGTTTTTCTTTTGGTCCCGATTCCTGCCAGGCACGAGTCAGCAGCTTATCAATCATCGCGGCACAAATAGCATTACCGAAAGGAGCCGGGTGTGTTCCGCCATATTGTTTCCAGGTCAATTGGTCAGCGTCGATCAGACGGGCGACTTCACTGGCCAGATCGATGGTAGAAATCTGGTAGTGTTTCGCAACCTGCTCATGACTGGAACTGGAGAGCGGTTTTTTCTTCTGTTGAATGGTTTCCAACATCGAAGGGTTCACGAAATGCACCATCACGATGTCGGCGTATGGGTTGTGCCGCCGGATCTGGGCGATCACTCCTTCCATCCCGCGAATCGCGGCTTCCTTAGAGTGTCCGGCATCCTGATCGTCATTTACAGCGAACTCGACGAAGAAAAGATCGACCGGCCCCTGGCTGAGAACATCGCGATTCGTACGAAACGCACCCGTATTCGAGCAGGTGGAGGAGATGCCGGCGTTGGTAAATGTGAATTTGGTCTCGGGGAACGTCTTTTCCAGGAATTCACAGACCATCGGTCGATAGCCGTTCATTTCGGTGATCGAGCCCCCCAGGAAAGCGACGTGGCCCGTTTTAGTGGATTCGAATTTCTGTTTGCTGTTCTGATAGCTGCCGCGCAGATGAATGTTTTTGTCTGAGACTTCGGGCAGGTTCTCCGGAGGGGCTGCGCTCAATTCAGTCGAGGCATGACATAAAATCAGGCAGAGGAGGGCAGGCAGCAGACGAAACGGGGATCGGGCATAGTTCATAGTCAGGCGAGCTCATAATGGAAAGAACAAAACTGGAAAGTACCGCGGTGAAAGGCAATGATCTGCCTCTTCCAGCATGCAGAATCCAGAGGGCCAGGTCAAGAGTTCTGCCGGGCAACAATTGATTTCAGGTTCAGGGATTCGATACGATAGATGCCTGTTTCAATTTACCGTGTTTCCCTGTGACATATACAAAAAGCCCGCAGCGCTGGCAGGAGTTGTAATGAAATTGTTGTCTTTTCTGATCGCGTGTTGTCTATCCACCTTGTTACTGGGGACCGTCTTTGTGAGTGAAGCCCGGGCAGAGAAGAAGCCGCATGTGGTGTTCGTTACCGGCGATGATGAGTACCGGTCGGAAGAATCGATGCCGATGCTGGCCAAGATTCTGAAACGGGATTATGGCTTCGATGTCACCGTCTGTTATTCTCTGGATGATGAGGGCAATATCTCACCCGGGAATCAGAAATCGATCAGTGGCCTGGAAGCCCTCGACGATGCAGACCTGATGGTGCTCTTCACGCGGTTTCGCGATCTGCCTCCCGAACAGTTCCAGCACTTCCTGAACTATGTGAAGTCGGGGAAACCAATTGTCGGTTTCCGGACAGCCACACATGCTTTCATGTTCCGAGATCCGAAGAGCCCCTTCAAGGCGTGGAACGATCAGAAAATCGCCGAACTGGTTGGGCAGAAGTGGATCACCCACCATGGACATTTCGGTGACGGGCATGAATACCTGACGGAGGTCATGGTGAATGAGGAGGCTGCAGATCATCCGATTTTGCGGGGCGTTAAACCGTACAAGGCGTATTCCTGGTTGTATCATGTGGATGGTGGCAGCGAAGGGCATCAACTGGCGGGGGACAGCAAGCCTCTGTTGACGGGACGCTCGCTCAAATCCGGTCATGAGCAGAAAGGGAACCTCGATAAGTATCCGCTGACCAATCCAGTCGCCTGGACCAAGACTTACAAGGGAGCAGACGGAACCCGGGGCCGTGTCTTCTTTACCACGACGGCGCACCCTTTTGACTTCAAAGATCCCAACGTGCGGAAGCTGGCACTCAATGGAATTCTATGGGCACTGGGCAGGGAAGCAGAGATTCCTTCCCAGGGAGCAAACACGGATACCGTCGATGACTATGATCCGAACAACTCCGGCACCGGGCCGAAAAAATATAAAACGGGGCTGAAACCGGAAAAACTCTGATAGGAATGACTGTAGAGATCCCGAAGCCCGCGGCGACAAAGCTGCGGGCTTTTTTGATGCACCGTCAGTAATTCTTCCAGAAGGAGGGAACGAACAGGACCAGAATGGCAAACAGTTCCAGTCGGCCCAGCAGCATGAGGATCGTCAGGATGACTTTCCCCGTGAGCGTGAAGTCGGCATAGTTTTCGGTCGGACCGAGTTCGCCGACCCCCGGGCCGATATTATTCAAGGTGGCGACCACGGCACTGGTGCAGTCGATCAGCTTTTCCGGTTTGTTTGTCTGCCACTCCGTATTGGGTTCGATGGCGGTCAGCAACAGACTGCTGAAGATGAAGATGACCAGCACCAGGCTGAAGTACACGGTGACGTCATTACGAATCCCCTGTTCGATGTTCGTGGTGCCGATTCGCAGGGGACGGACCACGTTCGGGCGAAATGATTTTTCGATTTCCAGCCAGATGATCTTGGCGAATAGCACAACGCGAATCACCTTGATGCCCCCCGCCGTCGAACCGGCACAGCCTCCCACAAACATCAGTAACAGCAGCAGCATTTTGGACGATTCATTCCACGTGTCGAAGTCGCCGGTCCCGTAGCCGGTGGTGGTCATGATGGAGACCGCCTGAAAGCCGGCATAACGCAGGGCGTCGGGCAGGGTGTCGTAAATATGGTTGTTGATCAGGTTATAGGTCAGAAAGATGATCGCGCCACTCAGGATCAACAGGTAAGTGCGGAACTCAATATCATTGCGTAGCGGGGCGATCATACTCTTCCAGGAGAAATCGTGGGAACGCATGTTTTTTAAGGAGAGGAAGTAGAGTGAGAAGTTGGTGCCCGCTGCTACCATGAATACCGCGATTGTGAATTCGATCAGCGAACTGTTGAAATACCCGACACTGGCGTTGTGCGTGCTGAAGCCGCCAGTCGCCATCGATCCGAAACTGTGGCAGAACGCATCGAAGACGCTCATACCTTCCAGCCAGAGGATCAGCGCCAGCACGAGGGTGAAGGCGACATAGATGGTCCACATGACGATTGCTGACTCGCGCACCCGCGGACGGACCGCTTCGCTGGTCGGGCCGGGCACTTCGCGCCGCATGAGCGCTTTGCCCCCCGCACCCAGATGACTCAGGATTGCGACGAACAGCACAATGATTCCCATGCCACCCAGGCAGTGGGTGAAGCTTCGCCAGAACAGGACACAGCGCGGTATCAGCTTCGGATCTTCCAGCTCTCTGAGTACCGAGGCGCCTGTTGTTGTGAAACCAGAGATCGATTCGAATAACGCATCCGGAACCGTCATTGGAACGTCTGGGGAGACCATCGAACCGGAAAACAGAAAGGGGAGGCAGCCCAGGACACCGGAATAGATCCAGCTCAAGCCGACAACGGCGAGCGCCTCTTTGCGCAGGATCGTGCCATGCTCTTTTCGCCCGGCCAGGTAGAGCAGGGAACCGGAGACCAGACTGCAGGCAATCGCACCACAGATGCCCCAGAAACCCGCGGATTCAAATTCGACAGCCTCTCCAAAAAAGGGAAATGCCCAGGGGAGACTGAATACCATTGACGCACCGACCAGCATGCCTACCAGGCCCAGCAGTCGGCAGAGAAGCAACCAATTCATTCGATTTCAACTTATTGATTTAGTGCAGTCAGGAACGACTGGAATCTTCCAGTCTGTTCGAGTTAAATATAGAGAGATCTATAAAAGCGAAGATTATAGCACGTCTGTTCTTCGGGAACGATACCACTCATTCCGATTTAGGAAATTCCATTTATGCTCGCTCGACACCTGCTCCGTACGCCTTTTTACCTTTGTCTGTTCTGTCTGGCTCTCTCTGCCTCTGCTTTTACCCAGGCTGAGGAACTTGAGCAATTGACGTATCAGAATCCACAACTGGAAGTGGATCTGGGCGTCGGTTTATGGGCCTGGCCTCTGCCGATGGATTATGATGGCGACGGGGATCTGGATCTGCTCGTTTCCTGTCCTGACAAACCCTCGAACGGCACTTATTTCTTTGAAAACAAGTCGGATGGTAAAGATTCAATGCCGGTGTTTGAGCCGGGGGTCAGACTGGGTAAAGGCTATCATAATACGTGCCTTTCCTTTGTGAACGGTAAGCCACGTGTACTGGTCGCCGGTCGGGAAGTGGTCGATTTTAAACAGCATGGGTTTGATAAACTCACCGATCTGCCCGTTGGACGGAATGTGCACGGCGGCAAGGTGCGGGCCAATCAATGGTATTACGTGGACTACGACGGCGACGGCGATCAGGATCTGGTGGTCGGTGTTGGCGACTGGAGCGACTACGGTTGGGACGATGCCTACAATCAGCTGGGGCAATGGACCAACGGCCCCCTCCGCGGATATGTGTATGTGCTCAACAATGAGGGGACTGATGCCAAACCAGAGTATGCTAAACCAGCTCGCATCAAAGTGGGCGATAAGGACCTCGAAGTCTTTGGCTGGCCGTCTCCCAACTTTGCCGACTTCGATGAGGACGGTGACCTGGACCTGATTTGTGGAGAATTTCTGGATCAGCTGACCTACTTCGAAAATACCGGTTCCAGGACTGAGCCGCAGTATGCACTCGGGCGGCGTCTGGCGAGCAATGGGGATCCGATTCAGATGGATCTGCAAATGATCGTTCCCAAGGCGATTGACTGGGACAAGGATGGCGATATCGATCTGATTGTCGGTGATGAAGATGGTCGCGTTGCATTCATCGAGAATACTGGAGAACTGATTGGTGGCGTCCCTCAATTTTTACCGCCCCGCTATTTTCGTCAGAAAGCGGCAGGTGTCAAATTTGGTGCCCTGGCAACTCCTTATGCCTTCGACTGGGATGGCGATGGTGACGAAGATCTGATCTGTGGAAATACCGCCGGTTACATTGGCTTCTTCGAAAACCTGGATGGTCATTCTCGGTCGCCACGACTGGCAGCTCCCCGCTATCTACAGGCTGGAGGACGACCGATTCGCATTCAGGCGGGCCCCAACGGTTCGATCCAGGGCCCCTGTGAAGCGAAGTGGGGTTATACGACACAGACTGTGGCAGACTGGGATCAGGATGGTCTGCCGGATCTGCTGGTGAATTCGATCTGGGGAGAGATTCTACTGTTTAAAAACATCGGCACCCGAACGGAGCCCAAACTGGCGCCGGCACAGACGATTGACGTCGAGTGGAAAGCAGCAGCTCCCAAACCAGCTTGGAACTGGTGGGATCCTCGGGGAAAACAACTGGTCACTCAGTGGCGGACAACTCCCGTTGCCGTCGACTGGAACCAGGACGGACTGATGGACCTGGTGATGCTGGATCACGAAGGGTATCTCGCGTTCTTCAAGCGAGTCAAAGAGGGAGATCAGCTTAAGCTCCTGCCCGGTGAGCGGATCTTTGTCGATGAATCGCTCAAGCCGATTCAAATGAACAAAAAGCGGGCCGGAGGCAGTGGACGCTACAAACTGCACGTAGTCGACTGGGACGGCGATGGTCGCCTGGACCTGCTGGTCAATAGCACGAACGCCGACTTCTACCGCAACCTGAAGACCGTGGATGGAAAAGTGGTCCTGAAGAATGAGGGGCCGCTCAGTCAGCGCAAACTGGCCGGTCATACCAGCAGTCCCTGCACGGTCGACTGGGATCAGGATGGCGTTCGTGATCTGATTGTCGGGGCGGAAGACGGCTATCTCTACTGGATGAAAAATCCGAACTCACCTGAAAAGTAACTTCGACCAAAAGAGAAAACTGGTAGCAGAATGCAGGCAGAAAATCAGATCGCCTTTAAAGAGTGGGGAGCCATCTGTGCTGCCCTGGCAGAGGGGCGACAGTCGCTGATTGTACGGAAGGGGGGCATTCACGAAGGCCGCGATGGCTTTCGTGTTGAACATCGTGAGTTCTGGCTCTTCCCGACCCGCTTCCATCAGGGCGCGGATCAATTGCAGGCAGGGCAGGAGAACCTCTTGTCGCAACCTTATGCCCAGGAACCTGCAGCCGGTCAGATCAGGCTTGGGCTGTACGCCGTGGTGGAGCAGGTGCTCGAACTGCAAGAGGAGTCACAGCTGGCCGGTCTGGAAGAACTGCAGGTCCTCAACCAGGAGACGCTCGCACAACGTTTTGTATATAAGCGCCCCGGGTTATACGTTCTGCTGGTTCGGGCGTATCAGATGCCGCAGCCTTTCGAGATCAAAGACGAAGCCCGTTACGGCGGCTGTCGTTCCTGGGTAGAACTCACTCAGGCTTATTCAACAGAGGGGGCGACGCCTGTCTTGACCGAGGAACAGTTTCAGCAGCAAAAACAGGCCCTCGAAACCTGGTTGAGCTGAATTCAATCAGTAGTCTATAAACGAAAACAGCCCGGGCAAAATCGCACCGGGCTGTTGTTTTTTCTGGTCGGCATCAGGCTTTAAAGATTTTCTCGCGGCCTTCAGTCACATTCTTGGTTGCATTGCGTGTGTCGAGGACCATCTGACTGTGTTTGACGATAAAGTCATAGTCATAAGCACTGTGGTCTGTCGCGATCAGTACGCAGTCCTGAGCTGCCAGATACTCGGGGGTGAGCTCCTGGCTTTCCATGGCTGGTACATCGTGATGCCGCATCTTGGGCAGTTTTGGAATGTGCGGATCGTTGTAGGTGAAGTCTACGCCCCGCTCCATCAGCAGATCCAGCAGGTGGAACGAAGGACTTTCACGCGGATCGTCGACATCTTTTTTATAAGCCACACCCAGCATGCAGATCTTACTGCCTTTGAGCGGTTTTGCTTTTTCGTTCATGAACTCAGCGAGACGGTCAATCACGTAGCGTGGCATGCGGGTGTTAACTTCACCAGCCAGTTCGATGAAGCGGGTCGTCTGACCTTCTTTACGTGCCAGCCAGCTGAGGTAGAACGGGTCGATAGGAATACAGTGTCCACCCAGTCCGGGACCGGGATAAAAGGCCTGGAACCCGAAAGGCTTGGTCTTGGCAGCGTCAATGACTTCCCAGACATCGATGCCCATGCGATCGAAGAGAGTCTTGAGCTCGTTGACCATCGCGATGTTCACGGCCCGGTAGGTGTTCTCCAGAATCTTGCAGGCTTCAGCGACTTCCGGAGACGAGACCTGGATCACATTCACAACAGCGTGTGAGTACAGGGCCGAAGCAATCCGCAGGCTGTTTTCATCTATACCGCCGACCACTTTAGGGATGCCGGCTGCTGAGAAGTCGGGGTTGCCGGGATCTTCGCGTTCGGGGCTGTAGGCGAGGTAATAATCTTCGCCCACTTTCAGACCAGCGTTATCCAGAATGGGCAGCATGACGTCCCGGGTCGTCGTGGGATAAGTGGTACTTTCCAGTACGACCAGTTGACCGGGCCGCAGGGTTTCCGCGATGACTTTCGCGGTGTTTTCCACATAGGTCAGGTCGGGGTCCCGGCTGGTGGTCAGGGGAGTTGGAACACAGATCAGCAGGGCGTCTGCTTCTTTCATCCGGGAGAAGTCGGCGGTCGCTTCGAACTGCTCTTTCGCAATCCACTTGGCAACGGTTTCGGATGGGATGTGCTTAATATAACTTTTGCCGGCCTGCAGTTGATCGACTTTGTTCTGATCAACGTCAAACCCCATCGTTTTGAAACCAGTGTTGACGAACGCGTCAATCAGCGGGAGCCCGACGTAGCCCAGGCCGATGATGCCAATAATTGCTGATTTGTCCTTGATCGCCTGCTCAAGCTGATTTGCCATCTGAATACCGTCCTTGCTTAATTCTGAAATGCAGGTAAATGTGCAGCTGAATGGGGCGGATCATATCAGTCGAACTTATTTCGTGCAAGCATTTTAGCGGACCGGCAGAAGTCGCCGGATCACAGCGGAATCTCATCATTTTGGAGCAGATGTCCAGACAAGAAGCA
Organism: Gimesia chilikensis; assembly: GCF_007744075.1. Classification (NCBI taxonomy): domain Bacteria; kingdom Pseudomonadati; phylum Planctomycetota; class Planctomycetia; order Planctomycetales; family Planctomycetaceae; genus Gimesia; species Gimesia chilikensis. The sequence continues at coordinate 793,519 of NZ_CP036266.1, forward strand.
GGGCTGGCAGCTGTGAAATACGACGACAGGCCAGCTGAAACGGATCCAGCTGGCCTGACGGCATGACTTGGTTCCGTCCCGCTTACAGCAGTCCGGTATGACGTAACAATGGTTCAGGACTCGGCTCGCGTCCGCGGAATTCCTTGAAGAGATCCATCGGATGCCGACTGCCTCCCATCGCCAGGATGGTATCCCGGAAGCGACGGCCGGTTTCGGCAACGGCCTGCTCGTTATCCAGACCCGCTTCTTCAAAGGCGCTGAAGGCATCTGCACTGAGAACCTCGGCCCATTTGTAACTGAAGTAACCGGCTGCGTATCCGCCTGCAAAAATGTGCTGGAACGAACAGAGGAAACGGTCTTCAGGGAGCATCGGCAGTACAGACGTTGTCTGGCTGATTTCCCGCTGGACATCGAAGACCGATTTTTCTCCCGCAGGATCAAATTCGCTGTGCAGTTTCAGATCGACCACGCCGAACTGAATCTGACGCAGCATCTGAGTTCCTGCCTGGAAGTTGCGGGCTGCCTTGATTTTTTCAAACAATTCATCAGGCAGGGTTTCACCCGTTTCGTAATGCTTGGCCATCCCCAGCAGGGTCGGTTTGTGATAGCACCAGTTTTCCATGAACTGGCTGGCCAGCTCGACGGCGTCCCACTCGACGCCATTAATACCGGCGGCATCGGCTTCATCAATGGTGGTCAGCATGTGCTGCAGACCATGTCCGAATTCATGGAACAGGGTTTCCACTTCCCGGAAGGTCATCAGCGAAGGCTTATCTCCCACGGGCGGAGTCGAGTTACAGACCAGATGTGCGACCGGAAGCTGAACTTCCCCATTGACCAGCTTGCGACCCAGGCAGTCATCCATCCAGGCACCACCCCGCTTGTCTGCAGGACGGGCATAGGGGTCAAGGTAGAAACCGGCGATTGTTTTGCCTGCTTCATCTGCGATGTGGAAGAAGCGCACATCTTTATTCCAGAGCGGAACGGTCTCTGTAGCGGGCGTTACCGTAATGCCGAAGATGCGGTTTACCAGGCTGAACAGACCGTCCAGAACTTTCTCCAGGGAGAAATAAGGCCGCAACTGTTCGTCAGTGTAACTGAAGCGTTTTTCACGGAGCCGCTCTGACCAGAATGCGAAATCCCATTGAATGATGGGTTCGGTTTCTCCCTGCTCTTTCGCGTACTCCTGCAGATCCGCCAGGTCCTGCTGTCCGTTATCCCAGGAAGAACTTCGCAGCTGTTCTTCCATTTCCAGAACGGCATCGATACCGGGCGCCATTTTTTCAGCCAGGCTGACTTCCGCAAAATTCGCGTAGCCCAGAAGCTTTGCTTTTTCCTGACGTAACTGCAGGATCTGGGGAATCAGCGATGTATTATCGTATTCCCCTTCTGATGCACGGGTAATGAATGCACGGTAAACCTGCTCTCTCAATATGCGGTTGCGACAATGTTGCATGAAAGGACCGAAGCAGGGGAAGTCGAGTGTGATTCGCCAGGGGCCCGCATCAGCGGTGGCTTCGGTATCTGCGTCTTTATCATCCCAGGTGTTGTAGGATTGAGCCGCGAGCTGTTTCAGACTGTCGGGGAATCCCGCTACATCTTTGCTGTCTGTAATCAGGAGTGTGTAGGCTTTGGTTGCATCCAGCACGTTGTTGGCGAAACGGGTGGAGAGCTGGGACAGCTCGGTGGCAATTTCATTAAATCGCTTTAATTCATCTCCCGAGAGACCGATGCCGGCCAGCTCTGCAGAAAGGATTCGCTTTTCGATAATTCGTTTCTGGGCATCATTCAACTGATCCCAGGAGCCGTTGTCCCGGATGGCCTTCATGGCTTCGTAGATCGGCTTGCTTTGTCTGACGCTCAGCGAAAAAGCGACGATTTCGGGCAGCACACTTTCATAGGCTTCCCGTAATTCGGGTGTGTTTCTCACTCCCAGCAGATGTCCTACGGAGCCCCAGGAGCGTTCCCAGGGGTAATCGAGCTCTTCGAGTGGTTGCATCAAGCCTTCCCAGCTCGGCTGTGCTTCGCTTTCGATTTTACGCAGGCTTGCTTCCGACTGTTCCAGCAGAGATTTCACTGCGGGTCTAATATGCTCAGGCTCAATTTCATCGAAGCGGGGAAGGCCCTCCAGTACCAGAAGCGGGTTGTCTGACAGAGGCTGTTGCTGATCCATAACGTTTTAATGTCCTTCCTTAAGTTTGCTTCAGTAAATCTGGTTCGAGGCAGACTGTGTGCTTCGTCGGAAATCAATTCCATGCGTTCATCATAAAATATCTCAGGTTCGATTGAAAAGGCATTCTATCTATTCGTCAAATCGATACAATGCTATGTGTACAGTTTGTCGCAGTGGAACACCCGCTGCAGGGACTCTCGGATCTGTGGAAATCGAATCATGTTACAGCGATCTGCAGCCTGGGCAGTCGTGGTATGGCTGTCGGCTTATGCGACTGTCTGTCAGGCACAAGACCTGCCCGACAGTCAGAATCTGAACGAACTCTGGAAGCACCTCTCTGAGAAGGTACCGGCAATGAAAACAATGGGTGGACGTCAATTCTGGGGCGATGTGCAGTTTTTTCAAGGCTGGAAAATTCAACAGAATGTGATCAGCCAGCACTACCGCCTGCTTGATCCCAGTGATCAGCGGCATGCCAGTGGAACTCTCGCGGAATGCCGGCAGAAGCTCGCAGAAATCAGGGAGGCCCGCAAGCTTCCTCCGATGCAGGGCCGGGCGGTGATTCTGATTCACGGGATCATCCGCTCTTCTAAATCCTTTGAAAAAATGAGACTGGCCTGCCTCAAGGAGGGCTGGATTACGATTCCCTTCGATTATCCCAGTACCCAGAAGACGATCCCGGAGAATGCCCGGTTCCTCGAACAGGTAATTAAGTCGCTGGAAGGTGTTGATGAAATCGATCTGGTTGTCCACAGCATGGGCGGGCTCGTGGTACGCTCCTGGGTGGATCAGCAGGAGGAAGTCGATCCCCGAGTCAGGCGCATGGTCATGCTGGGAGTCCCCAATCGGGGGGCAGACATGGCGGATCGCTTCCGTTCGAATCTGCTGTTCAAGGTTGTGTACGGGCCAGCGGGGCAACAGTTGGTGACCGAATTAAACGGGGACTTTATTTCCAGTCTGCCGACACCTCCCTTTCCATTTGGAGTGGTCGCCGGCGGCCGGGATACGCTGAAAGGCTTTAATCCTCTGATCCGAGGTGACGATGACGGTACGGTCAGCGTCAGCAGCACGCGACTGCCGGGAGCCGCGGATTTTGTTCTGTTGCCCGTGCTGCACTCTTTTATGATGAATGATCCCCAGTCAATTTCACATACCCTGCGGTTCCTCAAGACCGGGAAATTCCGCGAATCTGGTGAATCACAGCCGATTCCTGAGGTCGAAGCTGCGGCGGCCCCTTAAAATCCGTCGATAACAACAGGTACAAGGGTCATTGAGTGACCAGCTAATCCCCGCTTTTTTCAGACGACAGGTAGAACGGATGGAACGAGACGAACGGCAATTGAAACTGCTATCCAAGATTCAGGTCATTTATGGGATCGTCAATGTTTTTGTGACTTACCTGTTTTATGAGACCATTTATTTTGGTTTCGATGCCTATCGTAAAACGATGGAACAGACCAAGCCGGATCATCAGGTGGAACTGGAACTGGGATTCGGGCTGGTGATCTTTCTGGTCGGCGTCGCGATCCTGTTCTGTATCATTCTGGCTGGTCAGTCACTGTCCCGCCACGAAAGCTATGAATTCTGTATGATGGTTGCGATTTTTGAATGTCTCCTGATCCCCCTGGGAACCATCATCGGTATCTGGACGATTCTGGTTTTGCGACGCCCCTCGGTCAGAGCTTTGTTTAAATCTCCTCCACCACCCGAAAGTCCTGCCGACCAGGCCACCGCCTGATTTTTACCACCAGCTCACGAAACCCACGATTGATGTCTGACCCTCCCACCACAGCTGAATCCCCTTCCGTTTCGCGGAAAATCTGGAGGGGAGTCAAATGGCTGTTGCTCGCGCTGGTCCTGTACTTCGTCTGGCAGCAGGGAGCGGAACTGTACGCAGAGCAGGGGGACACGCTTACTGGTATCAGCATTGATCCGCTCTGGCTGGTTTTATCTGCAGCCTGTTATTTCATTGCCTGGTTACCTTCTGTCTGGTTCTGGCGACAGCTGATTCTCAGTTCCGGAGAACAGGTTCGCTTCGGACCTGTCGCACGCGCCTACTACTGCGGGCACTTGGGGAAATACATTCCCGGTAAGGTCTCGGTCCTCTTGATCCGGGCGACCCTGCTGAAAGATTTCGGCGTTCGCGTTTCGGTTGCCGCCTTGACGGCTGCTTACGAGACGCTGGCTGTCATGGGAGTCGGGCTGGTTGTGTTCCTTTCATTGATTCCCGTTGTGTTGAATACAGAGCAGGTTCAGCAGTGGCCTGAGTGGATGCAGTCCGTACAGGCCCGTCCCTGGCTGGTTCCCGGTCTGTTTCTACTGGCGCTGTTTGTCTCTCTGCCACTGTTGTCTCGTCTGTTGAATCTGTTCACGAAGAAATTTACGAAGTCCGATGTCGAAGCGACCGAGCCAGCTCCTCCCGCTGCTTTCTCTTTACGTTTGCTCTATGCGGGCGTGTTGTTGTTTCTTGTGAGCTGGACGCTACATGGACTCAGCCTGGGTCTGGCACTCGCCTCCATCAATGGAGTGGGACTCGAATGGCAGGAATGGCCGCGCTGGACCGCTGCGGTCTCCGCCGCGTATGCCCTGGGCTTTCTGGCGATTTTCGCTCCTGCCGGCCTGGGAGTACGGGAAGGTCTGATCACCACGATTCTCGCCGGTTCCGCCCTGATTGGTCCTGCAAATGCGTTTGTCGCTGCCTTACTGATCCGGATCGTCTCATTTGCTAGTGAAATTCTGGCTGCTTTTGTTCTATACTATAGTTTTGGAAAATCGGCTTCAGACGAGGATGATTCCGTACAGTCTGCCGCCGATTCCCAGTCCATTGATTCCCTGTGATTTCTGTTTGTTGAGTGAAAGGTCTGCGTCGTGCTCTCGATTATGATTCCGGTATTGAATGAATCGGAAAGTCTGCCACAACTGTATCAGGAGATCTGCGAAACCAGCCAGCAGCATCAGATTGACCTGGAAATTATCTTTATTGACGACGGTTCGACCGACAAGTCCTGGGAACTGATTTCGCAACTGGCCAAGCAGGATGAACGCGTTTCGGGAATCCGTTTCCGTCGGAACTTCGCCAAGGCAGCCGCGTTGACCGCAGGTATGCGGGCCGCCCGCGGTTCGGTGATCATGATGATGGACGCCGACCTGCAGGATAACCCGAAAGAAATTCCCCGCTTTCTGGATAAACTCAACGAAGGCTACGATGTCGTCAATGGCTGGAAAGAGCGTCGCCTCGACCCCTGGCATAAAGTGTATCCCAGTAAAGTCTTCAACTGGATGATCTGGAAACTGACCGGACTGAAACTGCACGATCACAACTGTGGCTTCAAACTGTTTCGCAAAGAAGTCGCTGCGGAAATTCGTATCTACGGCGAACTGCACCGTTTCATCGCCGTGTTGGCAGATGCCCGTGGATTTAAAGTGACCGAGATTCCCGTCCATCACCGCGAACGACAGCACGGTTATTCCAAGTATGGCGTGAGACGTTTCCTCCGCGGGTTCCTCGATCTGCTGACGGTTCGCTTCCTTACCGGCTATGGACAACGACCACAGCACATGCTGGGCGCCATCGGCTTGAGCTGTCTGATGCTTGGATTCCTTGGACTGGGCTACCTGGGCGTGGTCTGGTTGTTGACCAATCTGTTTGGTCTGGGACTCGGACCGATTGGAAACCGTCCGCTGCTGGCCTATTCTGTCGCTGCAACCATTCTGGGGGCGCAAGCGATCAGCCTGGGTCTCTTGGCAGAACTGATTGTCGCCTATACCGGTCGTCACCAGGACACCTACAGCATTTCCGAACGAACGGAAACCGCCTCTCAAAACGAGCAGGAGATTATAATCTGATCGGCATAAGTTCAACTGTCTCTACCCCTGTAATCCTGTCCGGGCTGGAACGGCCTCCAGTCCACTGTCTGGGAATGAAATCATAGATGAAAATTACGTTCCTCGGTGCTGCCGGTGAAGTGACCGGCAGCCAGCATTTGATCGAGACAGACGGGCGACGGATTCTGCTCGATTGTGGTCTGTTTCAGGGCCACCGGGCAGAGTCATTCAAAAAGAACTGCCGCTTCGCTTATCCCGCTGAGTCCCTGGATGCCGTCATCCTCTCGCACGGGCACATGGATCATTGTGGCAATATTCCCCGGCTGTACAATAAGGGTTTTCGGGGACCGATCTTCTGCACCTCCGCGACGGCGGACATCGCGGAGATCATGCTTAAGGACAGCGCCCGTATTCAGGATGAAGACGCCCGTTACCTGTCTCGCAAACTGAATGAAAAACATCCACCCATCGAACCGCTTTACGATGAAGAGGATGTGCGACAGGTCATGAAGCAGTTCGAGCGTCTGGACTATCACGAGTGGCACGACCTGGGGGACGACCTCCGGGTACGACTGCTGGATGCCGGCCATATTCTGGGATCCGCGATCATTGAGATGAAGATCAAGGACCGGGGAGAATGGAGACATCTGGTCTTCACCGGCGATCTGGGGCGCCGCGATCTGCCCCTGCTGCGAGATCCGGATACGATCGAGGGTTGCGAGATTCTGATTTCAGAAAGCACCTACGGCAACCGGATTCATGAAAAAGCCTCGGACCTGAAAGAGGAACTCTACCACATTCTCGATGAAGCCTATCGTGTTGAAGGACGCGTGATCATTCCCGCGTTCAGTCTCGGACGCACCCAACAGATCATTTACTATTTGAACGATCTATATAACGAAAACCGTCTGCCGCACATTCCGATCTTTGTCGACAGTCCCCTCTCCACACGTCTGGTTTCAGTCTACCGCCATCATCTGCAGGATATGGACCAGGATGTCAGCGACGTTTTGAAAGAAGACAAGGATCCCTTCGGCTTCTCACTGCTGGATTACGTTTCGACCCGTCAGCAGAGTATCGAACTCAATAAACGAGAAGGGGCGTTCGTCGTCATCGCCGGCAGTGGGATGTGCGAGAACGGTCGTATCCGCCATCACCTCAAGAACGGCCTGGAACATCCGGAGAATACCGTCGTACTGATGGGCTACCAGGCCGAGCATACGCTGGGCCGTCGCCTGCAGCAGCGCGATCCTAAAGTGAAAATCTTTGATCGCTATTACCAGGTCAAAGCCAAGGTCGTGCAGCTCAGCGGTCTGTCAGGCCATGCCGACGTTGAAGACTTTAAATGGTGGTACGAAACCTCCGCGAAACGGGGAAACATCGGCCAGGTCTTCCTCGTCCATGGGGAACCGGAATCGGCGACGGCGCTGGCAGCCTTGATCCGCGATGAAGTCGATGAGGAACCGATCATCCCTCACTATCAGCAATCGTTCGAGGTTTAATTCGACAATGGCGAAAACGATTCAACATCCCGACAAGAGTCTGCCGGCTCTCGGAATCAGACAGCCGTGGGCAGAACTAATCATGCGGGGCGTGAAAACAATTGAGCTCCGTTCAAGTCAGACCAGGATCCGTGGGACGATCTATGTCTATGCTTCAAAGACTCTCGCGAAGACACCACACGCCATCGAAGCAGCAGCGCAAGCGGAAATCGCGACCGAGACCCTCCCGACGGGCACCTTGATCGGGACCGTTGAAATCGTCGATTCCTTCCCCGCGACCGCTGAACATGCGGAAGCATCAGGCGTCCCCGCATCTCTGCTCAAGGGCAAATACGGCTGGAAGCTCGCGAATCCCAAACGCATCAAATCGCCTATCGTGCCGCAGTTCCTGCCTTACGGAGTCTGGTTCTATCCCTTCGTCCGCAAGCAGACTGGGACTCGCCAGAAATAGGAACTGTTCGGGAACCGTTCCTCAACCCTTAGTCGCGGCTGCCATCTCACCTGCGTATTTTCCGATCGACGCAATCACGGCTTCCCGTGTCTGGTCTGGATCAGAAAAAGCTGCGAACTGTTTGACGATCGCTGAACCGATAATGAATCCGTCGGCTTTACCACGGAGCGTGTCGACATGCGCGGGCTTACTGATGCCGAAGCCCACCGCTAAAGGCAGATCTGTCAGCGAACGTAACGACTCCAGATGTGCTGTCAGTTCCGCAGGCAGTTCATCGCGAACACCTGTCGTGCCGGCGACAGCGATACAGTAAATGAACCCGGAGGCAGACTGTACGATTCGCTTGGTACGATCTTCAGGCGTAAGCGGGGAGACCAGTTGAACCAGGTCCAACTCAGACGCTCTGGTGAGCTCCACAAACTCCGACGCTTCGTCTCCGGGAAGATCGGGAACAATCAGGCCCGAGAATCCGGCGTCAGCGGCTTCTTTCAGGAAACGCTCTGCACCATAACGAAAGATAATCGCATACGAAACCATGCCGACCAGGGCCGGCAGATTGACGGACTCATCTGCAGAGAGTGCCTTCAAAGCCTCAAACAGGTCGTGTACGTGAAACCCGTTGTTGAGGGCCCGTGTGTACGATTCCTGAATCACAGGACCATCTGCAATTGGATCACTATACGGGAAGCCCACCTCGATCAGGTCGACTCCCTGTCGTGACAGTTCTTTCAATACATCAACAGTGGTTGCCAGATCCGGATCGCCGGCGGTGATGAAAGGCATGAACGCCATGCGGTTTTCAGATTTTAACTTCGCAAAAGTTTCAGAGATCAAAGTTGTCACGATGGGGGGTACTGCTTTTAACTGAATTTCAGAAGGATGATTTTTATTGTCACGACAAAACCGGCCGAGGATTAAATTTCCCGTTCCAGCAGGCGGGCCACTTCATTCACGTCTTTGTCTCCACGACCGGACAGACAGACAACGATCGTCTCGTCGGGGCTGGCCTGGCGGGCTGCTTTGACAGCGTAAGCAATCGCATGCGACGATTCAATCGCCGGGATGATCCCTTCCAGACGGGCCATCGTCTGAAAGCCTTCGAGGGCTTCATCGTCGGTGATCGCGGTGTAATTCACGCGGCCGGAGTCTTTCCAGTAACTGTGTTCGGGACCCACGCCGGGATAGTCGAGGCCCGCAGAGATCGAATGCACGTCCATCGTCTGGCCGTCATCGTCCTGCAGCACATATCCGAAACTGCCATGCAGCACACCTTTGGCTCCATAGCTCAGCGTACTCGCATGCTCTCCCGGTTCAGGACCGCGGCCACCCGCTTCCACGCCGGTCAGCTTCACACCCTCATCGTCGATAAAGGGATAGAACATGCCGGCCGAATTGGAACCGCCGCCGACACAGGCAATCACATGATCGGGGAGTTTACCAGTCTGTGCCAGGCACTGTTCGCGGGCCTCTTTTCCAATGACCGACTGGAAGTCGCGAACCATCATCGGGAAGGGGTGCGGGCCAATCACGGAACCGATAATGTAGTGGGTCGTCTCCACGCTCGACATCCAGTCCCGCATCGCTTCATTGACGGCATCGCGTAGCGTCTTGGAACCACTGGAAACGCCGCGGACTTCAGCGCCCATCATTTTCATATTGAACACATTGAGCTTCTGGCGGCGGATGTCTTCTTCGCCCATGTAGACGATGCACTCCAGACCGAAGCGGGCACACGCCACAGCAGAAGCCACGCCATGCTGGCCGGCTCCAGTTTCGGCGATCACGCGTTTTTTACCCATCCGCATGGTCAGCAATGCCTGGCCCATGGTGTTGTTGATCTTATGAGCACCGGTGTGATTCAGATCTTCGCGCTTGAAGTAGATCTTGCCTCCGCCACAATGCTCAGTCAGGCGCTCCGCGAAATAGAGCGGATTCGGGCGTCCCACATAATTCTTAAGCAGGTCATCCAGCTCCGCCTGAAATGACGGATCCTGTTTGGCCTTCTCGTATTCCTGGGTCAGTTCCTCCAGGGCATGCATCAGTGTTTCGGGGACGAAGCGGCGGCCGAATTCTCCAAAGCGACCGGAGGCATCAGGCACATTCGATAAGCTGGTTGTCATATCTGGCTCAAATTCACTAGTAAAATATCATTAAAACAGCGGTAGTGACCATTATTGAATTCCGCGTGGCAATGGTCAATGCCCGCCCACAGGACCCTTTAGAATCGAAAAAGGTTCGATCCGGTTTTTCCATTTTTTCGGTCGGTCGTTTTGCTGTATGTGCTTTTGTATCTTGCTCTTCTGTCGTTTTAGACCCGGAAAATGCGGTGTCCAGTCGTAATTTAGTAGGATTTTCCTCAAAAGATCGATAAAATACAGGACGCGTTCTGTGGAACGATCTGTTTCACAACTTAAGAGGGGGAGAATTAACATGAACACTTCTAATCAAAAACTCGACGAAGCCATCAATTCCAATTCGATTCACATCGACGAACAGGAACGTTTCTGTCTATTGGATGACAAAACCCATGGCTACCAGAATCTGGATGACAGCGATATCATCATCCCGGATTTCGCTCACATTCTCCGTTCTGCCCATCGCGAGCTCAATGACTTCACACCTCCTGTAGGTTAATTGCTCCGTGAGTGCCTCCTGCTATTTCGCTACGGGGAAAATCTGCGCCGAGACAAAGTAACGCACACCGTCGCGTTCCACTATCAGTTCCGGCGCCCACTGTTCGATTTCTTTTTTCTTGTTATCAGATAATGATTCAAACTTCTGATAACCGTAACGGTTTTCCAGAGGCGGACGCAGTACGCCTTCGGTTACCAGTTTCTGAAAACGCAGCGGCGTCACGTAGTCTGTGTACCCGTAAGATCCCGGTAGACGATAACGTAACACCTCTGACCAGTTCACATACACAAACGCGATACGCTCATCCTGGAATTTCTTTTTGATTGCTTCAGCCGGTTTCATCTTGAGCTGTTTTTCAGGTAACTCAGGATCAGCTTCCGCCGTCCACTGCTGGAAAATATCTTCATCGAAGACCGTGTTGTAGATCACCGGGAACTCGGCGTTGAAGACCTTCGCTTCTCCCACAAACAACACGACCTGGTCAGGTTTGAGATCCATCTGGTTCAGTAACTCAATTTCAGGAGCCGTCAGATTGCCTGTGAACTTTCGCGCGTAAGCGAAATCGTCGAGATACGCGTTATTGCCGCCCAGCCCACTGGTGACGATACAGAGATTGAACATCACAGCAAACAGCACCGCGACAGTCACACCGGAACGCCACAGCAGTTTCGAACTCCAGGTCGCACCAATGCCCGCCAGTATCGCAACCACCGGCAGCATCGGCACCCAGAAGCGGTCGATCCGATGTGTCAGGAACCACCAGGAAAAGAATAGAAATCCGATATATATCCAGAGCCAGTACATCAGCCGCCGGTGTTGTCGGTTCAGAAAGGCCAGCGGTGCCAGACAGAACAGCAGCGGACTGATCCAATCACTGGTCATCGTGACATCCAGCAGGCTGTCTTTGAACTCATGCAGGCCAATCGGTCGCATGCCGTGCCCGTTTTTCCACTTGGCATTCAATGCCTCGGTCAGATCGCGTCCGCCAAATACCGAATACAACAACGGATAAACCGGATTGCCTGTCTCCACCAGGTTCTTCAACAGCCACGGGCCAATGGTAATCAGGGTCCCGACTGCGAACACCACGCCCAGCTTCAAGGTCGTAGACCAGCAGAGTGCTTTATTCTCCCGGAGCAGGAACCAACTGAAACCGAGCAACGTCAGTCCCAAAGGAATCACAACCGAAAGCACACCCGGATATTTGCTTGCCATCGCCGAACCGGAGAGCAGACCCGTGAGTAGCGTAAAGCTCCAGAGTTCGCCCGGCAACCGGGATGTGTCGGCAGCGGATGCGTCCGTTGAGTCGTTCGCATTCGTTTTGCATTTCTGTAGAACCGCAATCGTCAGGATCAGACTCAGCAGACTCGCCAGCAGATAAAAGGAGAGTGCTCCTTCGGTATACGCGATGATCGACATCCGGTAAGTCCAGGGATTCGTCAGGAACACCGTGGCTGCAATCCAGCCTGCTGTCGAACCAAACCAGTGCCGCGCCGTGGTGAAGATTCCCAGCGCGGTAAATAGCGCGAAACTCATCAGCACCAGTTTGCCCGCCTGGGCTCCCGTGAACCAGTCCCCTTTGAGCGTCATCGACAGCAGCGTCACCATCTCGGTCAGAAATGGAAAGCTGGTATACACGTTATGGGGCAGGAAGCTGATATAGCCCTGCAGATAATATTCTTTCGGGCCCCCAAAATGATATTCGAGCACATCATAGTCAGTCGAAGGCAGCATCGAACCCAGAAACATGCTCAGCACAAACGGACTCATCAGCAGGCAACAACCCACGCGGAACAGTGTATCGACCGTAATCGCTTCCGGTAACGCCAGCTTCAAAGAACCCAGCGAGCCCGTTTTCTGTTTCGTTTCCTGCAGCGCCGATCCTGTGCCTGCGATCGCGGTGAATATCAGCACGCCGTAACAGAGTCCCTGGGAGAGCATGCCCATCAGGCCGCCTCCCAGTGTCAGCAGCGTGACGAATGAAATTCCCAGGCCCGCGGCAAACACGGTGCGTTCGGCAGTGAAGGGGGCCAGCGGTATGCGGATCAACCGTGTTACGAGTTGTCCCAGTCCCCAGGCGCCCAGCAGAATGATCGACGCGACTCCGATCAACGGAATCCGCTGCGGAAAATAAGCCCAGCCGGCGGGATGCGGATTCTCTTCCGGCAGCGGATCAACCAGATCAAGCAGCAGGAACGGCATTTCGGGCACAATGTACCAGCGGTCGATCTCCCTGTTGTTCGTCAGTGGAACAGACAGGTAGATCAGAAAAAACAACAGCAGCCAGACCAGGGCTCCGTTCAGGAACAGCGGGGAATCTTTCTCCAGTGACTCCAGCGGTCTGTCTACAGATGGCTTATTCATTGGCAGTAATCAGTGTCTTCAACGAAATTAAAAATCAGGTCTTTTCAAATTCAGGTGCGGCGTTTCCAGTCGAAACCGATATCCAGCGAGATGACAGAGTGAGTCAACGCACCCACGCTGATCCGTTCCACTCCCGTCTCCGCAGCGGCCCGTACCGTTTCCAGGTTAATGCCCCCCGATGCTTCCAGCAGCGTCGCGGGTGACTGGGCATCACGCATCTGAATCGCCTCACGCATGGTCTCGGGCGACATGTTATCCAGCAGCACGATCTCGGGCTTCCCTTCAAGTGCGTCGGCCAGCTGTTCGAGCGTGTCGACTTCGACTTCCACTCCTTTTTCCCCATTCACCGATTCCCGCGCCTGTTGCACCGCAGCTGCGATGGTGGGATGCGAATTGCGGCTGGCCCAGGCAGCCAGGTGATTATCTTTGATCAGGATCCCGTCATACAGGCCCATCCGGTGATTCGTTCCCCCGCCGGCTGCGACCGCATATTTTTCCAGTACCCGCCAGCCGGGCAGCGTTTTTCGCGTGTCCAGAATGCAGGCCCGGGTTCCCTCAATGGCTTTGACGTACTCCGCCGTCTGTGAAGCTACGCCGCACAGATGCGTCAGAAAGTTCAAGACGGTGCGTTCCCCGGTCAACAAAGATGCCAGAGGCCCGGCACACGTTGAAATAACGGATCCCGGTTCCAACGAAGCACCGTCAGCCAGATGATGCTCGCAGGTCACTCGCGGATCGAGTTCTGCAAAAATCAGTGAGGTAATCGGAGAACCAGCCAGAATTCCGCTCTGGCGGGCGACTATCTGAATTTCAGCCTGGTCGGTATCTTCAATCAGGGCCTGACAGGTCAGGTCGCCGGTCTCCTGGAGATCTTCTGCCAGGCTCAGTTTGATGAGGGTACGGGCTGCTGCCTCATGGGGCTGTGTAAAGGGAACTGTCACGTGCGCATCTCTGTATTCGGGGGTCTGGGAACGCGCCGATTCAGGGGCATTCCGATTCTGAATCCAGCATCTGACTAACATCAGACGTAGAATTAAACGATAATAACTATAAGTACTTATCGTATCATAGCAGTCTGCAGTTTGACATGTAATCGGGAGAAGCACATGATTATCGGAGTCCCTCGTGAAATCAAGCAGGACGAGTACCGCGTCGCCCTGATTCCGGTCGGAGCCGAGGAATTGACGGCCGCCGGGCATACCGTCCTGGTCGAACGGGGAGCCGGGCAGGGTAGTGGGATTCCCGATGAACTCTATGAAGAAAACGGGGCTGAAATCGTCGAAACGGCTCAAGAAATCTTCTCCCGCGCCGACATGATCATCAAGGTCAAAGAGCCCCAGCCCTCCGAATGGCCCCTGCTCAGGCCGGGCCAGATCCTGTTTACCTACTTCCACTTCGCCGCCGACGAAAAGCTCACCCGCGGCTTTCTGGAAACGGGCGCCACCGCCGTCGCTTACGAAACGCTTGAGGGGAAAAACGGCCAGCTTCCGTTGTTGACACCCATGAGTGAAGTCGCCGGACGCATGAGCATTCAGGAAGGCGCCAAGTATCTGGAACGACCTCAGTTGGGGCGCGGCATTCTCCTGGGAGGCGTGCCCGGCGTGCCCCCCGCGCATATCGTGATTCTGGGGGGAGGTGTGGTCGGCAAGAACGCGGCCCAGATTGCAGCCGGTTTTCAGGCGGACGTCGTCATTCTGGATATCAGCGTGGACCGTCTGCGCTACCTTGAAGACATCATGCCTGCCAACGTGAATACGCTCTACAGTGACAAACACAACATCCGCGAGCAACTTGAGTTGGCGGACCTGGTGATCGGGGCTGTCCTGATTCCAGGTGCCCGGGCTCCGATGCTCGTTCCGGAGTCTGCATTGAAGATGATGAAGCCGGGCGCGGTGTTGATCGATGTCGCCGTCGATCAGGGAGGCTGTATCGAAACATCCCGGCCGACGACGCACTCGGATCCCACTTTCGTCGTGGATGGCGTCGTGCATTACTGTGTCGCTAACATGCCCGGCGCCGTGGGCCGCACCAGCACTTATGCCCTGTGTAACGTCACGCTCCCGTACGCTCTCAAGCTGGCGAACCAGGGACTGGAAGCCGCCTGTGGGCAGGACAGCGGATTGTTGTCCGCGGTCAACGTGCACAACGGACAGGTAACCAACCGTGCGGTCGCCGCCACCTTTGGGCTGGACTACCAGGAGTTTTGTGTCTGACGATAACGCAGATCCGTGATTTCGTTGATCCCGTCGAGCAACATTCCGCACTGAAAATCTGCGCCGCTCCTCTGAACAGACTGAACTTGAACCGCGCGTCCCGAAGCGTATGCTGGTTCCCTTCTGGCTCGCGCGCGAGACGGGTGCAGCGTGCACTGCATGCAGGCGCACCACTGACGAAACAGCACCTGAATCTGAGTGGCTTTTCACCTGATGCTTACTGGAGTATTTCGAACCGGTTCGCGATGTTCGGTCTCCGCTGTTCAGGGCAGACTGAGACACAAACCGGTCAGACCAGGACAAAATCTGGGACAGACGTGGACAAAATCCGGTCACAACGGGACAAAATTCTGTCTTGACCCTCCCGCGCCGTTCAACACAATCAGTTTCACTCTTCAAGCAATAAGTAGAGACAGTAGTCGTGAGACGGTCTGCCTCACCACATTCCACATGCTTTGATTCATAATGGGAGTTCATATAACACATCCTCATGAGCGGCAAGGCGTCAGCCGCCGGTTCCAGAGTTCGCGTCAACCTTTTCTACCGGCGGCCAGGTAGCGTTTATTTAATATCTTTCAGAGTGTTCATGAGGTCGATAGAGTTAGCTATTTAAGTAATAACCGTGGCCGAGGGTATGCGGTTGCTCTTGTTTTCAGGACTTCAACAACAGAAAAGAAAATTAGCCGCAGGGCATTAGCCCCGGTTGAAACGACTTGGATATATACTATCCAAAATAAGAAACGCTGTCTGGCGCCTTGCCGCTTACAGAATAAACAATCGTTCCTGCTCGAAATCCGAAAAATCAATCCCGTATTTTACTGGAAAGCAACCTGTCCCCGTAGCTGAAAATTGTTAAGCTGAACAGGGAGACGGAACGAATATCGAATGGAAACTCCCGGATCCCGACAACCATTCATTAATGCACGACGAATACATGACTGCGATTAAAATTTACGAATTCAGGGAAGAACATTAAGAGCTGAGTCCGGTTTGGACGTGGGAGAGCGATCCATTCAAGCCCGAAGACTCGCTGATCCCAGTGCCGTTAACCGCTGAAGCGATTGCACAGGCCGATTCATTACTCATCCATTCCGAGTTCAAAACTCCCTCTGGAAAAACATTGCAGAGGTTGATTATCATGAGTCCGTTGACTGAGGACGTGTTTGCGATCACGGTCCTGTCCGGAGAGCAGGCATTTACATTTAACAGACAACTGCGCGATCTCTCGGAAGACGATCTGAGTCGATTAGCACGCTTTCTTTCTGAAGACCCGGGCAACATCTTCCCTTTGCGCTACTCTGTCGTTGCTGAAAAACTTCTGATTCCAGACGGCGAGTTCACGATCTGATGTAAGTTCAGCGCAATTAAAGTAGAAAACTGACAGTGTAAAGGAAACAGCAATAACCCGAATTCGATTTCCAACCATGTAGGGGAGGACCCGTGTGTCCTCCCGTCTGTTGACTTTCAACATCAGCGCGACTTCGGAGGGAAACAGGCCCTGTGACCAGGAGCCCAGAATACCAATCGGGCATTTTACTGTAATGCAACCTGTCCCCTTAGCTGAAGATCGGGAAGCTACACGGAGGACCATAATTAGTTGAACTATCTGTCTCCTGGTCTTCGTGGACCAATGTAATACAACATTGAAAAAGATAACCTCGCATGAAATACCATGAAATTGAAGCCGAAGTCTACTATTTAACCACAGAGGAAGGCGGTCGCAAAAACGGCGTACTTAACGGATATCGCGGCCAGTTCCACTATGATGGTGGTGATCATGATGGGGGGCAGTTCTTTCCAGATTTCCTGGAAAACGAAATGATCGAACTGGGAAGCATAGTGTCAGTGCTCATTCGTTTTCCACAGCGACAGTGGGATGAAATTCATTCCGGCCGAATCAAAATCGGAATGAGTTTTTTTGTTAGAGAAGGAGCTAAAGTGGTAGGACGAGGGAGAGTGAAGCGAGTTTGATTGTGGCAGACAGAGTAGGGCGAGACTACGCTTAGAAAACTCTACATTCTTATGCCCCAGCGGAACGCCCCGCTTCCACACGCCGCACAAAATCAGCAAGCACCTGATTGAATTCGTCCGGTCGTTCCAGATTCATGAAATGCCCACAACCATGCATGACATGCAGCTCCGTCTGCAGTGCCAGGTGCGACAGGGCCATCGCCTTCTCCTCGGTGATCACCGGATCCTGATCACCACACATGACCAGCAGGGGTTTCTCCCACTGCGCAACGATCGGGGTGTGATCAGTGCGGCTGTGAAAGACCCGGACAGCGTTGATCAGGTCTGTGGTTTTCTGTGACAGCGCCAGCGACTCAATTCTCTCGACGACCTCCGGCTGCGCAGCGGTGCCAAACCAGCCGCTGATTTCCGGCCACATCCCGCGAATACCCTGATGATGCAGTGTGTCGAGATAAGCATCGCGTGCAGCAGGCTCCGGGCGGTGGCCTGCTTTGGTGCCAACCAGCACCAGCGCCGCGATCCGATCGGGGGCCTGACGCGCCATTTCCAGCGCGCAGGAACCTCCCATCGAGGAGCCGATGGCAATCAGGGAATGCGTGTCGATGGAATCCAACACACGGCTGGCCCAGTCTTCGAGGGAGTCTCCCAGTTGATACAGACAGGGAGTCGTGCAACGTCCAGGGACAATCGCGCGTTGTTCGTCCCACATCGAATGATCGAGCGGGAAGGCATGCAGAAACGCGAGATGCATTCAACTGGTCCTAATGATTAACCTGTGGCTTAGCTGTGCACAGTCCACTTTATGTTAACCACACGCCAGGCATTTGCCTATGAAATAAAAAAAGAGAGGTGGAGCTTTCGCTCACACCTCTCCGTCTCTCATTATTCCAGTTGACAGGCGACTGCTTAGATCAGCGGACCTGACCAGTCTGCGAAGAGGTCATCCACTTCTTCGCCTGCGGTTTCCAGTTCGAAGCCGGCGTTCAGATCCTGGTTATCTTCGAATTCGAAGCCAAGGTCATATCCGTCTGATTCGAGACTCTCGAAGTCGTTGGTCAGCAGCTGATCTGTCTCGTAAGAGTTATCGAGCAGCGAACCAACCAGTTGATCCAGTCCGCTGGACTGATCCAGGTTCAGTACCGAATCCTGTACGGTCAGCGAAGTGTAACCCCAGTCCGAAGCTGTTTCGACGGTTGTTGGCTCGGAGGCCGGCTCCAGTGCAGGTGCGGGAGCAACCCCGACAGACTGCTTGGTGCGAGTGGTTGCAGCCGGAGCATCAACCACAGGTGCTGAGGTCATCAGCGGAGTCGGATCGAGTCCAGCACCAGTCAACGGAGCTGACAGTGGACTGATTACGGCTCCTGCGGCGTCTGCATAGGCAGCCTGCAGGATGCGAACATCAAGGGTTGAGATCGACTTCCGAACCGAGGGGTCGAGGAATTCGCCCATGAGGTCATCCGGATAGAAGTTCTCATCGATGTGCAGGCCGTCGTCGGTCAGCGGTGCAATCAGATCCCAGCTGACAAACTGAACCTGGCCGGAACCGCTGGTTTCAACATGGTCAGCATAGGCAGAGTAGCCCGTCGTGAAGCCGGCTGCGTGACCGATTTCATGCAGCAGGACGGTATACAGGTCGTAGTGTCCGTCGGCGGCAGAACCGGAGATCGCTTCTCCATTGCTGTCGAAGGAGAGCCCTTCGATGGACGAGTACCAGCCGAGGCCGGCAGCATCGTCGTCGATGTAAACGCGTCCCTTGACGGGAATCCCGTTTTCGTCGAGTTCCAGGATATGCCCTTCACCCAGTTGCTGACCACCCAGGTCGGTAACCACGACCTGAACTGACAGGTTCTGGTTTCCGGTAGCGGTCTTCCATTCGTCAACAGCGGCGTTGATCAGGTCATTCAGTGAGTCATCCCCGTCTGTGGTGATGGAGGAACCATACCATTCCTGCGGGAAGTTTGGCGGGAAGATGACCGACTGACCGCTGGCTTTGGAACGGTTGTAGTTCGTTGCCAGGAAGGTCAGGTCCTTGAAGTTGATCTGGCCGCTCTTGTCGAAGTCGAGTGACCAGGCCAGCCCGGAGGAGGCGTTGACCACGGACGTTCCATAGAAGGATGAGAACTTGAGCAGGTCCTTGAAGTCGATGACACCACTGTCATCCAGGTCAAACGGGACAGCCCACAGATCGGTGGTCGGTGCAGTCGCCACTGATGCGGTCACAGCACCGGTACCTGCCACATCCAGTTGAGCGTTGATCACGCGGATGCCCAGGTTGTGAGGTCCGAGGAAGCCGGCGACGGTATCGATGGCAACGCCATCATCGGCCAGCGATTCAAACTTCACGCGGGCCAGCAGGACCTGCTTGCTGGACCCCAGTGTGCCCACGCCGTTCTGACCGCTGATGCCCGATACGATGCCGGTCTGGTCATCGATGCTGGACGAAGTGCTGTTCCCGAATGCAGAACCGAATTCGATGGCGGTCGCAGTAAAGAAGTCGGTGTTGTATTCCAGGTCAAACGAACCGCCGGTGATACCGGAGCCGTCTGTGGTGGTACCCCAGACTTCAACCCAGAAACTGTCCCATTCATCAACCCAATCTTCGCTTTCCGGTACGGAACCGGTTTCGCCGTTCGCATCAGTCGTTGTCTGTGATTTCACGATCGAAGTACTGATGGTGGTATTGGGAGAAGCAGTTCCCGTCAATGGCGGGCCGGAGGGATCCAGGATCGTTCCCGTCGCGGTAGTCGAGGGGAAGAATTCCAGAATCTGCAGACCGCTGAAGGTGTCAGCAACGAATGCCAGGGTGCCGTTCACAAACAGGCTGCGGGCACTGCTGGGCGTATCAAATGTGTTGATCAGGATCGGGCTGGTCGGATTCGTAATATCAACCACTTGCAGGCCGGTAGCTCCATCTGCCACATAGGCAAAGTTGCCATCAACCTGGACACCCGTGGCGACGCCAGGAGTATTCAGTGTACCCACGATTGAGGCGGTGGCGGGGGTTGAGATGTCAATCACCTGCAGACCGCCTTCACGGTTCGCTACAAAGGCGTAGTTTCCGACAACATCCAGTCCAATCGCGGCTCCGCCCGGAGTCAGAACATTTTTGATCAGGGTGGGGTTGGATGAGTCTGTGACGTTGACAATCTGCAGCCCGTTATTTCCATCGGTGAGGTAGGCGACGTTGCCAATGACTTCCACACCACCTGCCAGACCGCCGGGAGTGGAAACTCCAAAGCTTCCCAGAATAGAGGGAGCGGCCGGGTTGGTGACATCAACGATCTGCAGACCGCCACCGTTTCCACTGTCGTCTGCGACATAGGCCAGGTTACCGATGACCTGGACGCCGCGGGCACGGGCGGGTGTGGCGATACTGCCGACGAAGACCGGAGCAGCCGGGTTCGCAATGTTGATGATCTGCAGTCCTGCTTCACCAACCGCCAGGTAAGCCAGGTTGCCGACTACATCGATCGCCTGGGCGATGCCCTGGTTGTTGAAGTCAAACTCACCAACATGGAAAGGAGCAGCCGGGTTGGCAATGTTATAGATCTGCAGGCCGCCATCGCGGTCTGCCACATAAGCGTAGTTACCGACAACATCCACGGCGACTGCAGCGTCAGAAGTGGCGACACTGCTGAGCGACTCGACACTGGTCAGGAAGACGGCACGTCCATTTGGAACCAGATTGTCCAGGATCACCTCGAACGTTTCCGGGCTTTCGGTGAAGATATCGTTGAACACAGTGATGTTCAGCGGAACCTGCGTCACGCCGGGGCCGAAGGTCAGAGTCTGGCCAGAGATTCCCTGGTAGTCATTCGGGGAAGTGGCTGTTCCGTCGATGGTTGAAGCATCCACGGTAATCGCAACGTCGACCGGGTTAGACAGCTGGACGAGGAACTGGAACGGACTGTGGTTTTCGGTGTCGATGACTGGAGTGATCGACAGTTTCGCGGAGTCGTTATCCCGGATGTGTCCCTGGTCGGTTCCGTTAATGATCGAAACATTGCGAAGGGCAGCGTCCAGGTTGGCCAGAATGGTGGAGAAGAACTCATCGCCTTCCACGAGATTGTCATCATTGACGGTGATCGTGAAGTTCTGAGTCAGGGCACCATTCGGGGTGAAGTTCAGGATGATGGGAGCGAGAGGATCGACGGCGTTGTAGTCGCTGTCGGTGACCAGTCCCGTACCATGCTGGGTGTAGACTTCAACGGAAACATTCGAATCGACCGGATTCGAGAGAGTCGCGGTGAAGACAAAGTTCCCTTCGGATTCCAGCTTGGAGACGTTGTTGATTGTGACGGTCGCTGAGTCATCATTGATGATCGTACCCGCTGCAGGCAGTCCCAGTGTGACGTTGCGTCCTGACGCATTCAGATTGGTTGCGATGACATTGAAGAGTTCGTCCAGTTCGACTTTTTTGTCCTGGGCAATCTGCACGGTAAATGTCTGCTGTCCGGGGACAACGTCGGAGTTGGGAGAACCCAGGAATGTATACAGCTGGTTCAGCACAGGAATGTAGTCGTTGTCTGCCACCGTAGCTGTATTGTCCAGGGTGGAGAGGAAGAAGCTGACATTCGTGTCGATCGCTTTGGAAATATTCACATTGAAAGTGATATCGGTAGTGCCGGTACCACTGCCTTCATTAACACCGCCGGAGATGACAGGATCAACCGTGATGATTGCCGAGTCATTGTTGCGAATGATACCGGTGGCGTCTGCCCCCAGAGTAATTCGGGAGTCGAGCCCGTTGGCATTCAGGTTGTCGATGAACACATTGAAGAGTTCATCCAGTTCCACTTTCTCGTCAGGAGTAATGGTAACGGTGAAGGCCTGAGCACTGGGGACATTGTCGGTGTCCGGAGTACCCGTGAAGGTGAAGCTCTGGGTTTTGAATTTGTAGTCATCATCCAGCGACTCATCGGTGGCAATTCCGGAACCGGCGGGTAACGGAGGAGTACCGTCTTTCGTCGTCAGATCGAAACCAACATCGACTGCAATCGCATTCGAGATGTAGACGTTAAATGTGACCGAGCCCGCTTCTTCGTCGACAAAGACATCGTTGTTGACAAAGGAGATGAACGCGGTGTCCAGATCCTTAATTGTAACATCAGCTGGACCGTCCAGGTTGATTCTGCTGTCCAGGCCGTTGGCAGACAGACTGTCCATCAGAACGTTGAAGATTTCATCCAACTCCAGTTTGTCGTCATTGGTAATGTTAACGACAAAGGTCTTGACTCCAGGAACCACATCGGTGTCAGGTGTTCCCAGGAAGGTGAAGGTCTGACGATCGGATGAGTAGTCGTCATCGATTAGCTCGTCAGTGGCAGTTCCATCCTGTGTGAACAGATCAAAGCTCACATTTTCTGCAATCGCTTTGTCAATCTGAACGGTCAACAGTGCAATCGCCCCTGCCTGCTCATTGACGGTGATACTGCTGTTGAGGAAGGTGATGTTGGCGGTGTCCAGTTCATCCGTAATTGTTGCCTGTGCCCAGTTATTGGAATCAGGCTCAGTGATGGGATGGGACAGCGTGATCTTGGAATCGAGGCCATTGGCTGCCAGTTGACTCATGAAGACATTGAAGACTTCATCCAGTTCCAGCTTGTCGTCGTTGTTGATTGTGATGACAAAATTCTGAATCCCGGTAACCAGGTCTGCGTCTGCAGATCCCGCAAAGGTGAACTGTTCCGTTTTCGCTGTGTAGTCGTTGTCGGCAACTGTCGCATTGCGATCCACGCTGGAGGTGCCGTCAGCGGTCGAAACATAGAAACTGACATCTTTCGCGAGAGTAATCGCTCCGCCGGAACCATCGTCGATCTGAATATTAAACGTGACAGTGGCACCATCGTCTTCCGTTACATTCAGGTCATCGGAAACAAAACTGATGACGGCAGTGTCTTCATCGGTGATGGTCACCTGTGCCGGATTACTTACGGGGGAACCCAGAGTGATCTTGGATTCCAGTCCGCCAGCGGTCAGGCTGTTCATGTAAAGATTGAAGATTTCATCCAGTTCCAGCTTGTTATCGTCGGTGATGAAGACCTGGAAAGTCTGGTCAGCAGCCGGCGTGATGGAGTTGGTGAAAGTGACCAGTTCATTGACACTGGTGTAATCGTCGTCAGTGTTTTCGTCACTGGCGTTGTCGACTACGAGAGATGTTCCATCAGCTGAAGTGACAAAGAACTGGACATCATTCTCAACCGCGTTGGAGATATGCACCGTATATTCGACATAGCCGGTGGCAACATCTTCCGCGACGGTCAGATCGGTCTCAACGAAGGTGATTGTAGCAGTGTCATTATCCACAATCGTGATCGTTGTCTGATCGTAAACCGTCAGTGTTCCACCCAGCCCGTCATCGATGAGGCCGTCGGTCTTGGTACCATTGTCGACAGTGTCAATCGTCAGAGTGAATTGTTCATCCAGCTCAACGATATCATCATTGAAAATGGTAAACACAACTTCTGCCGTCAGCTCATTGGCAGCGAATGTGACCTGTGCCGGTGGTGGGGTGGTGAAGTCAATTCCTTCGGTATCTCCGGCTCCGAACAGAAGGTCGACGGTGGTTTCCAGACCAATCTTATCCCGCTCCAGCTCAACGGTAACGGTAGTCGTACCATCTTCATTCAAGCTGTAGGTAGGGGTGTTGAAGAAGACTTCAGGCAATGCTGTTACCACGATGTCGATCACATCGGTGTCTGTCTGAGAGGGATCGCCAAAGAAGTTGCCGTTATCATCAGTGGTCATCGTCAGTGAAGCGGTCGCTCCCGCGAAGGTTGAACCATCTGTCGGTGTCGACAGCGGTGTCCACGATACTCCATCCAAGGCCGTGTTGACATCTTCGATCAGACCGGTGATTTCCAGGAAATAGCTGGTGCCATCATCGGTAAGATTGATGGTGACGTTGCTGGTGTTGGGGCCTGCAGCCAGTTTACCTTCGGTCATCAGCGTCGACAGAGTGACCGTGACCATCCCGTCTGTGGCAGGAGAAGTCGGGATTCCCTGGGTGCCGAGGAAGGAGTCCTGGTCGGTAACCGTCAGGGCATTTCCGTTGGCAGCCGAGAACACGACCGAGAACCCGGGATCTGTCGTCACTGTGACATTCGGTGAATCCGGAATCGGCGTAGCGTCGAAGTGGTTGATCGGCGGTGCATTCACGCCATCGCTGACCAGAATCGTGAAGGATGTCGAACCATCCGTCTGGTTCGGCTGCAACACATTTCCTGCAAGGTCTTTGACCGCGTTCGTAGTCGAATTATCAACATCAATCGTATAGAGCGTGTCCATTCCAAAGACACCGGCGATGGATGTGAAGATGACTTCGTCAGTGTTGCGGTTGTAGCTGAAGATGTAATCCAGACCTTCTTCCAGCGTGCGTGTAGAAGTGCTTGTCCGGGCAGTCAGAGTGAACTGCAGCGAATTCACCAGGCTATCGTCAATGCCGATGCCCGAATCTTTCAGTTTCACAATCATCGTTGTGAACAGCTCGGGGTTGGTGATGTAAACTGCGTTGGGGTCGCTGTTCTGATCTACGCCGTCGACATCATTATCTTCGGGTAACGAGATAATCGCAGTCGGGCCGACAAAGTCAGCTCGTTCAATCGCTCCGCGGTCCTTGAAGATGTTGGAACCTAAGCCAGGAGGCGGAGTTTGGGTCGGGTCGTCAACGCGTAACTGCCCGAACGCATCATAAGTCGGAGCAAAGATATCCGAGTTGGGCATCCCGATAGAGTCTTTGACGTTTACGAAATCAGGTCGATCGGCCAGACTGTTTAAAGAACTGTCGATGGCCTGGCTGTTGTCTGCGAGGTAGTAATTTCCTTTGGATGGATTCACAAACAGAGGATCATTGGCTCCCAGCTGGATCGAATTCGTTCCAGCGGTTCCAATCGCGGTGTTACCTTTGAAGACGTTAGCACCGACAACGTTCGGAATGCCCCCGGATGACTGCAGGTCGATCGCTGTAGAAGTGTTTGCAACAATATTGTTCAGAATGGTTGTCGTCGCATAATTTTCGACGAGGATCCCTTGGCCGGCTGCCCCCACTGCGATCTGACCAATCAGATCGGCTGTCATCGTGTTGAAGAAATTGGTGGGGTCGAGCAGGAAGTTGTTGATGTCAAAGAGCTGACCGCCGGTCGAGGTGGCGAAAGTACCATACGTGCTGGCCGTGTTAAAGAATAACGGATCTGCAATCGCATAGAATAATGAGTTCGTTGATAGCAGAGCAGCCTGGGCATCAATTGCGGCTTGCGTGGTGCTGTCGTCATCTTCGTTAGTGAGAAGAATTGGGACGATGCGGGAACCTGGTCGGTAGTTGAACGTTGTAGGGCCAGCATCAGGATCAAAGAGATTCAGGGCTTCCAGGATGGCATCACTGCCGCGTTCGGTAGCTCCCGTAATGGGAATTGTCAGGAACGGGCTTCCGGGAGCAGTAAACGTGGCGAAGTCCACAATATCCTGTACCTGCGTCGGATCATCACTGAAACCGACAGGGCTAGGCATCAAAACGAGTCCGTACTGGGCATCAATGCCTGCTGCCTGCATCTGTGAGTTAAAGTTGAGCAATTGCGCCTGTACGTTCGCAATCGCCGGTCCCATACTGCCCGAAATATCGATTATGAACACCACGTCAATTTGAGCCGAAGACTGTGTGACGGTGACGTTGGCCCCGGACAGGGTGTTATTAACGACCTTCGTGTAGGAAACTGCTGCCGGGTTGTTTTGAGTGCTGCTGTTCGCATCGCCACTCACACGGATACCACCGAGTCCGTTAGTGAACTCAGTGACCACGTTGTTCTGAATGGTCACACCCGGAGCGAAGCCGAGGCCCCCATTGAAGAAGTCATTCAGTTCCGGAACGTTAATCACGCCCCCAGCCTGAGAACGGGCACTCACACCGCCGTTGGGCCCAGCTGCAACAGATTCACGCTGGCCGGCATCAATGTTGATGCCATATTCGGAAGCACTGGAGATCGAGTTGGATTCAATCGAAATATGACCCTGTTGACGAGCCAGATTCCGATCGCCCTGCTGACCATTCAGAAAGTCCGAAGGCACTGTAGCTTCCACTTCCCGAATGAGCCGGTCATTGGTGTCGAACTGGGTAGAGATTGTCAGGTCAGGTAATTGACCATTGGGCGGTGCTGCGTATTCCGTTCCACGTCGGATTTCCAACTGATACCCACCCGAGAGAAGCTGAGTAGGCGCACCAAACGTCGGATTTTGAGGCAGGTTGAAGAAGGCCGTCTGATCAGCCTGCGCTCCCGTGACCATTTCCCCACGCTCTGCGAAACCGATGATGATGTCATCGATATAGAACCCTTCAAAATTATTATTCTGTGCCTGGCGGTTGCCGTCCGGATCTCCGAACAGGTCTCCCGGCAATAAGCTTGACAGTGAAGAATCATTGGCACTGGCTAAAATCGAGCTTTCATCCAACACCAGGAATGTGGGGGCTTCCAGCATTTCACCTAGGGAGACCAGTCCCTCTGTTTGTGAGTCTGGTGCCTGTAGCGGATATGTATCTGCAGCTCCCAGATCGACATCATAGCCCAGGTCTGCCAGGCTGCCGATGGTGATCGTGCTGATGGGCATATTTACCCCCGCAGGTTCGGCGTATCCGGTCATCAGTTCTGTGTCCAGATCTGACTCACGCCAGTGAGAACCAAAGGTGCCTGAACCACCTGTATTTGCTACAGGAATGTCTGGCAGGCTGGTACCCAGTAGAGCATTGTATTGAGTGACCCCTTCCGTACCAGTATAGCGCGGATCTGATGTACCAAGGTCTGTAACCAGTCCCAGATCATCCCAGATCGTCCCAATGCCGAGCACGTGACCCATTTCGTGCAGGATTACATCGAAGAGTCGACCACTGGCTTCCATATCCGCAATGTCAGCACTGTCGAACTGCATGATCCCGGAGGAAGGAATGAAGGTTCCTGGCCGAACCGATGTCGGTCCCGCCTGTCCCAGAATTCCACCGACACCATCAATGGAAGGAGCGGTTGCTTCGATGACAAGATCGTCAACAATGCCATAACCCATACTGCTCAGATCAACATCGGGAACATCGCCCTGGATAATCTGGCTCCAGCGATAAGCTGCCTGCTGGAAAACAGCCTGTTGGCTGGCAGTCAGACTTGAGTCCGTAAAGAGTACATCGATCTGATAATCAGAGACTGGAGGCGTAATGGGTGACGAGGTTGTTACATTCTCACCCTCTACTGTGCCGGACGTGCTGAAATCAAATCTGAGCTGCAGAGTGGCATCCCCGGCATAATTACTCAGGTCAATGCGGGCCTGCCGCCAGACACCGGAGTTATCAAACATTTCCTGAACTTGTTGATTCGCGTTTCCAACCCCTTCTCTCTCAGAAACGGTGAGGTAGGAAGACAACTCTCCCGAATTCGGATTTGTGGCAGGCGCTAAGGTTGAGTTATTGGTCGCCAGTTCTTCCCAGGTGGTACCGCCATCATTGGTGATATAAACGCGAGCTGCATCTCGCATGTTGCCGGTAATGGAGTTGGCATTCTCTGTTTCCAGGAAGTAGTTAAAGTAGAGGGTCGGCAGGTCGGTACCGTTGTAGCCTGCCAGACTGAATTCCCCGGAAACCAGAGAGCCATGCGCACCGCCAGCGATATTGTAGTTATCGCCGATGTTCGGGTTGGTCGAGAGGTCGCGCTGGAAGTCAGAATCCAGGACGCCGTACTGCGCATTCGGCTCATAATCGATGTAATCGTTGGTGGATGAGTTATTAACGAGCCATTGCTCAAAGCCAAAGTAGAAACTGGCTCCCCCTTGCTGTTCGCTCTGTTCCAGACCATTCGGGAAGGTGTCGCGGTCATTGCCTCCGACATCAGTTCGAGTTTGATCAAATGTGTTATTGATCCCGTGTCCGGAATCGGTGTTCCGCCGAAATGTGGGATGCCAGAGATTAAAGTCCAGCGGTGAGAAGGCTAGGCCAGTTATTCCGGACGCCCCGACGTTAATGAAGTTTCCCCCACCATTAAAGATATTGATGGTCCCTAATGCCGGATCATCAATTGTAGACAGAAGGCTGCCTGTCGCGGGATCGATGCAGTAGAGGTTTCCTGTATTCGTAATGCCAAACAGATAATTTTGGAAGGCACCATTGTTCAGATTCTGGGGCGCTGCAGTAAGACCCTGCAAGGTACCACTGATTTGTCCGGATAAGTCAACAGCAGTAACATTGTTTACGTCACGTCTCCCCCAGCTTCTGTCGGTAAATGTAATTGTTAGCAGATAGTTATCGTCAGTGACAGCGTAGAGGATACTCTGACTTGCTGATGCATTGATGCCACGGAAAGACATTCCCGTTATGTTACCGTAACCGGTGATATCGCCGATAACAGTGAAAGTATTACGCGGATCGGTCGTGTCAGTTGAACTGGTCCAACGGTTGTCACCTGCATCACCATTCGCCGGATTCGCCTGATAGAGTGTGGTATTCGCCCCATCATTAACGGCATAGAAGAGATTATAGGTGGCAACGCCAATTCTCTGGAATGCCAGGGCGCCCACACTGTCAGAGTTTATCTGGACGGGATCAGTTGCACCTGTATTGGGAATACTGGGGATGCCGTCATTATTGGATGAAATTGTGCCGGCGTTACCGGGGTCAATTTCCCGATAACGACCAACGGTATTACCGACACCACTCAAACTTTCGTAGCTGAAGAGACGACCGTCTGAACGAATCGTAATATCAGCGGTGTTATCGTTACCCCCCGTAGAGAGTGCGCCGACATCAATAGTCGCATTGGCCCCTGGATATAATTCAGCGACGCGACCATCGTAAGGGTCCACGATCCGGAGGCGATCATTCTGCGAAACGTAGAGATTTACGTCTTCCAACGTGAAAGCAGTGACATTAGTCGACAGCGTGGTTTCATTCGAAATATCAAAGATGCTGCTGGTGGTGGGGGGGACGACATAAGTCGAGCCGGCAAGCGAATTGCCGGACGTATATCCACTGAAACCGATATGATCTTCAACAATGCGTTGGACGGAACTGACCGGCTCCAGACGGATTTGAGAGTTTAATGCGCCAGAGACAAAGGTTGCATTCATAGCTTGTGGCAGACGGGCATTGGATGAAATCGCAACGTGATAGCGGAATGTGCTGCCGGGAGTTGCAGAAGGCAGTTGC
Organism: Gimesia chilikensis; assembly: GCF_007744075.1. NCBI lineage: Bacteria > Pseudomonadati > Planctomycetota > Planctomycetia > Planctomycetales > Planctomycetaceae > Gimesia > Gimesia chilikensis. Next base: position 822,824 of record NZ_CP036266.1, read on the forward strand.
ACGGTGCCAATGTACGGATCCAGTTTCCCGAAGCTCCCCGCAGCCAGATTTTCGGTATCACCGTCGGCCTGGTCATCTTGAATGTCCGAATCGCGGCTGACCAGAATCAGGCGCCCCTGATCGTCGAAGACGGAGAGCGTAGTATCGCCACGGGATAATCCATCGGCGTAATCGATGTCAAAGATGGCGGCAAAGGTTTTACCACCGTCGCTACGACCTCCGATGACTTGAACCAGGTCGTAACCCATTTCGAAAGTGTACCAGTCGACATCAGACCCGTTGGACAGGGAACCGGATACCGAAAGCGTATTGCGATCGCTGGTCAGCAGGTTCCCCAGGCCCTGGGCGTTGTCGATTGATTCGTTATTCGCAGTTTTTTCAGAGGATTCACCCAGCAGAGGCGAATGGGCTGGTTGACCAAGTACCTCGACCCCATTAGTGGGATAGCGGATATCTGCATAACGGACGGTAGAACCAGGTTTCTCATCAACCTGTCTCAAGCGAACCTGTAGCTGGTATTGTCCCGATGTCTGGCCGCCTTCCAGGTTGGCTTCATCGCCGGCGACCGGTTGACTGCGTACCCGGATAAAGAAGGTACCGGTAGCACCCGCAGGACCAGGTAGGACGACGCTGAAACCGGCGTCGTTGATGTTCTGAGAATAAAAGTCTCCCAGGAGATATTCATCCTGCAGGAGAGACTGTGCATCCCCACTGAGCGTCAAATCGTCAAACGAATTGAGTGAGCGGGCCAATACATTCCCGTAGAGATCCACCAGTTCGACCATGGTATCCAGCGCGGAAGAGGTCCGATCGATGTCGATCCAGATACGGGTTCCTGCGGTTCCTGTGAAGCTGTAAACATCAACATCGTCCGGTGCGTCGGCACTGATATTACCATGAACGTTAAAGCCCAGGGCGCGATTCTCGTCTCCACTGATTTCATCCGGGGCCAGGATTCCCAGATTTTGAGCGAAGCCGGGGTTGCTGTTGGTGTCGACCCCACCTGTATTATTGCCTTCAGTTTCAAAACGTTCTACGACGTTCCGATCATTGCTGTAGCGGTCCAGCCGGATACTGCGCCAGTCACCTGCGGAAGGGGTGGAGGCATCTCCGTCATTGTTGGTGTCAGTCTGGGGGAGACCGGCGGGAGTGAAACTGGCTCCGGCTGTATCATCTGCCAGCGATGTCAGAATTACAGGGAAGCCAGGCTGTCCAATGATCTGGACGGTGCCGCCGATTCGATCTTCGATGTCAAGTGGTACACCATCAGCGGTGAAGCCGGCATCCGCGCCGTCCAGTTTGACTACCAGGCCTTCATCGAGGTTGCTCTGCAGACGAATGCCACTGAAGGTATGGTGCTGGAGAACCTGAATCTCTCCCCGCAGGATATGCACGATATCAGTGTCATCCCAGACGGTTTCCGTATCGAGCAGAGCCTCGCGGACTTCCATACCGTTCAGACCGTTGTTTTCCATCCGGTTCAGACGAACCAGGGCACCATGGTTATCCGTGTATTGTGTATACGCTTCGGTGAAGCCCGTTGATCGTCCGTAGTCACCCTTGAACTTGTAATTGAGCGAGTTCGCATCAATGCTGACAACAGTTCCCTCATTGTCGCGGAAAATGTTGTCGACAATAATTGGTTGGGCGCCACGCACAAAAATTGTAGCATCATCATTCGATCCACGACCATTGCGGCTGGATCCAGTCTGACCGCTGGCGTTATTTTCCAGAATGCTGTTGGAGATACGAAATTCAGCCTGATGAACTTCGATGGCGTTAAAGTTGGCAAAGCCCCCTTCAATCGGAATCAGACCACCGGCGTTAGTGATCAATGCGTGATCGATGCTTCCGGAAGAAGCTGCATTAAAGATGATGCCGCCCCAGTTGCCGGGGCCATAAGGCAGGTTCGCCGGATCTGATGTATCAAAACCGTCATTCGATGTATCAAACGTCGTGCCTGCGCCGTAACGGTCATCGCTGAGTGAGGTAAAGATGATCGGGTTGGCTTCGGTACCTTCTGCAATTAACTGAGCACTGCCACGCTCCGCTTCAATACGTGCACCAGACAGTTTGATCACAGTACCCGGATCGATTTTCAGACGTCCATTGATTGTCGGATTGCCACTCTCATCCATCTGTCCCCCGGGGGCCCCGTAAATCTGCAGATTTTCAGTGATGACGTGAGTGATCTTGTCATTGAAAATGGCAGGCACATCCAGTTTGTTAATCGTGCTGCCATAAGGGGTGTTGATGCGAACAAACAGTCCGTTCACCGAGTTGTTTGCAATATGGTTATCGAAGATCTCCAGTCCATGCCGGTCCATGACGAACGAGCCGTTGGTAAATTGACTGTCTTCGAAACTACGTGGATCAGCGGAGATGGCGGAGTCGGCACTGAAAGCGATTGTATTCTGCCAGATAGTGGGACGGGCAGATTCAGCATGGATAGCAGAAAAGACCTGCTGAACCGAGTTTACAAACACACTGCCCCCACCATAGCTGATGTTGGCATTGTTGACCGAGTTCAGAAAGATCCCCTGATCTTCGAGGCCGGAGTCATCGCGGAAAACAATGCCCCCCCAGTCGCCCGGATTGGCACCATCACTCAAGCCATCGTCATCGCCGCCGATCGCATCATTGCCAAAGGCTGTCAGGTAGACCTGATTTTCAGTCGTCCCCAGAATCTGGAGCGCACCCTGGCTGCGATCATCCTGCAGGTTATTCGATCCCACATCGATATTAGCCCTTTGCAGTTTGATGATCACGCCTTCATCGACCATGACCGTAACATCTTTGGGAATATTAAATGTCGCCCCATCTTCAAGTGGCTGGAAGCTGTCAGTCAGACCGACGAGATAGGCATCATTGTCAGCGAGCGTACTGATGTCACCGTCAACTCCGCCATTGCCGACAATGCGGACAATCTTTGCTGTCGCGCTATTCCCCGCGGCAAGCAGGGCATCGTCGATATTGGCGTAGGGGTTCGACAGGCTACCATCTGCGGGGCCTGCTGACTGAGTCGCTTTGTCGACGAAGATGGTCTCACCTGACTGGAACCAGAAGTCAAATACACCACCGGGTGTCCCATCGGCGTCTCCATCCAGAGCTACGCCTGTGGAATCCACCATGAACGTGTTCGCCATGGGATCTGGGGTGAAGTTGATGTCCAGCGAGTACAGGCCATCGGTCCGCCCGCCGTAGCCGGAATCAGCTACATTCGGATCGAAATCAATGTTCCCGACGCTGGTGACCGCCAGATAGTAATTACCGGCTTCCAGTTCCAGATCCAGAAACGCATCTTCACCGAAGAAATCGTCATTCCGGGCGATGATTTCGCGGACTCCGGGTGAAGTTTCCCGGTATAGAGTCAGCACGCTGTCCAGAAAACTCTTGGTAGGCAGACGATCGGCAGTGATTTCTGCAGTGAATCGACCTGCGGTTGCTAACTCAAACTTGTGAAGGTCAATATCATTGGCGAGAGCAGGATGAATGCGGTTGATGTGAGTAATGTCAAAATTTGAGGGGAAGATCGGCTCGCCTGTTATGGTACCGCCGACATCTCCACCGGAGGACCCCATGACCGAGGGGAGGTCGTATGAGTGACCTAAGCCCAGTGTGTGTCCAATTTCATGAAACGCGGTACCGAACCAGCTCCCCCCATAGGGACTGTCACCCCAGTCGAGCGCGCCATTCATAATGGCCATGCCTCCACCGGCGATCCCCCCCACGGCTAATGGTGGAGTGCCTGGGTCGAGAACACGGATGTCACCAGTTACGATGGCAGTACCACTATTTGCGGTTTCCTGAACTTCGATCCCAGTGAGGAAACTGTAGAGTTCGTAAATTTCGCGAGTACGCTGCTTTTGATTTTCCGTAATTTCGTTATACAGTGGATTACCATACAAATCATTCCCATAGAAGTCTGGGAAATAAAATTGAATTGTAGGAATTGCTGACGGAGCCGAGGGTGTTGTACCAGTCGCGTTTGATTCAATGTGTTGCTCAATCGTAATTTCGCGGTGACCGGGTTCGTCATTCCCGCCAGGTAATTGTGGCTGCAAAACAGACTGCGGTTGAATCTCTCCATTTACCTGGATGGTCTGCGTTCCCAGAACACCGAGGTCTGCATTTGCATCAGCTTCATCAAAGCTGGAATTCACATCGCCAACAGCTACCACGCTGGCGGTAGTGAAATCAGGCGTATTGGATTCGCCGATTCGTAAATGGTAGGTACCATCTGCGATATCGGCGGCGAAGGTCAGCGTGGCTTTATTCGTAGCAGAATCATAAATCACACTGTCAGGATTGATGAGTGTATTCGACGATGTATCAATCAACTGATAGAACTGGACGTTTTCTGCAGACGCCTGATCCAGGGTATCTGCATTAAAGTAGACGTCGATCTGATCCTTGGCCTGGGTCAGGCTGCCTGTTCCACCACCAGAGACAGGCTGGGGGACAACTGCAACTACTTTCGCGCCAAGGTCCAGTTCGAAATCGATGACCTGATCCACGCCGTCCTGAAATGCTTCATCATTCTGATTCAGTAACGGATTTGCGCCGGTTCCCAGAATCGTGATCTGGTAATGATCATCGGGCAATGATTCTGCAAAGCGGAGAATCACTTCATTCGGATTTTCGCCAATGCCGATGTAGCCGGGAGTAATGGGAACTTCGTTGCCGTCTGTGAAAGTTCCGTCCAGGCCGCTGCGGACAATCTGAATGGCGCCCAGAGTATCAGGGTTAATCTGTTGGCCGGGTGTGAATTTGAAAGTGAGCTCTGAGGGGGCCTGGTTATAAACCTCTCCATCAGTCAGCGAGAGATCGATGTTCGGCTCGATATTGACGAGCGAAGCACCAGCCAGCAGCGTACGATCTTCTAACTGTTCCGCTGTGGAGTAAGTACTGACATAACTGCGAAGTTTCTCACGACTTTGTCGTTTTTTTTGACCTCTGCGAAGACAGTTCAGCAAAGAAATTGGTCGGCGAAGATATGACACGAAGGATGGACGGCCCACAACCATAGTTTCAGTCTCTCTAACAAATTGTTACGTGAATCGCAGAAGCGGATTCAAGTCGTTATAGAATGGTCAAATTATTATCAGTACTCACTCAAATATTTACAAATTTAGAAGCTAACCTTTTTGATAATGTGGAATTTTCCAATTATCACACAAATGACAAATAAGCTAAAATAGATAATATGAGTAGTCAATATAAATCTACTCAGTTAAACGCTTATCTCTGTAAAAACAGTTTTTCTGGCTTGGGGAATATTCGAACCGGGAACAATAAGGATCTCCGGAATATAAAGTTATAAGTTTATATATAGTAGTTACATAGAGAGACTGAGCCGTTTGGATTTCAGTTCAGTTTTACTGTATATCACTTATCTGAAACGATGAACACTCATTTCCTTAAGATTAATTATTCAGACAATTGGCTTTGGGAGGGACGTTTCGAGTTTTGGAATCTAACTGTCTATAACAATTATTCTGGCAGAAAATATCTCTTTTTTACTCAGACAGTAACACCTTTCAATCTCCGTTTTGATTGACTATGCTGGCTGATCAATGTGGTAAGTTAAAACTATTTAAAGCTTTCTGTAGAGTGTCTGATTCATGCGTAAACCTCTGGTCGTGCTGAATGTTGTTGGGTTGACCCATGAAATGCTGGGAGAACGAACGCCCAACTTGTCTCGCCTCGCCAGGCAAGGGTTTTCGCGTCCCATGGGCACCGTATTACCTGCGGTAACCTGTTCTGCACAATCGACACTGTTGACCGGCCTGATGCCGCGCGATCATGGCATCGTGGCGAATGGCTGGTATTTCCGCGATCTGGCAGAGGTCATGTTCTGGAAACAGTCGAATAAACTCGTTCAGGGGGAACGGGTCTACGAAGCAGCTAAAAAACGAGCCCCCGATTACACCACAGCAAAAATGTTCTGGTGGTATAACATGTATGCCCCGGTAGAGTGGTCGGTTACGCCTCGTCCCAGTTATCCCGCAGATGGCAGGAAAGTCTTCGATTCCTACAGCCAGCCCGCTTCACTCAAGGATGAACTGCAGTCTGACCTGGGCGTTTTTCCCTTGCTCCGCTTCTGGGGACCCGGTGCGGATATCTCCAGTTCCCGCTGGATTGTAGATGCCTCTATCAAAGTGTTTCGGGAGAAGCAACCAGACCTGAACCTGGTTTATCTGCCTCACCTGGACTACAACCTGCAGCGTCTGGGTGTATCAGATCCCGCCATCGATCAGGATATTCGCGACATTGATCACGAAGCGGGACGTCTGATCGACGTCGCTCAAAACGCAGGCGCTGAAGTGGTGGTGCTTTCCGAGTATGCCATTACGGATGTTGCTCAGCCGGTGCACATCAACCGGATTCTAAGGGAACACGGTTGGCTTCAAGTCAGACAGGAAGCCCTGGGGTGGGAATCCATGGACTGCGGTGCCTCACCTGCGTTTGCCGTCGCCGATCATCAACTGGCCCACGTTTACGTGCAAAAGCCTGAGGATGTAGCACAGGTCAAAGCACTACTCGAAAAAATCGACGGCATAGAGATGATCCTCGATCGAGGACAACAGGCCGAATTTGGAATCGACCATGAACGTTCGGGCGAACTGGTCGTCGTGGCGGCTCCCGGTAGTTGGTTCACTTATTACTTCTGGCTGGATGACCGGCTCGCCCCCGATTACGCACGGACCGTCGATATTCATCGCAAACCGGGCTACGATCCTGTGGAACTGTTTATCGATCCGGAAATTAAATTCCCCAAACTGCGTCTGGCCCGTCGTCTCGCCAGGAAGAAACTGGGATTTCGCTACTACATGGATCTGACCAGTCTGGATGCAACGCTGGTCAAAGGGAGTCACGGTCGTCTGCCGACACCGGGGCGGGAAGACGCGGAAGCGCCTGTCTTTATCAGCTCTTCCAAGGCGATTGAGCAGGACGAAATCCCCATGACCGCAGTCAAAGATCTGCTGCTCAAACTTCAGTTTGGTGAGTAACTCAGCAACAAAAGGCGACTTGCTTCCTGTTTTCACAGGGGCAAGACGGCTCTGCATCAGTCACCTGCGAAAACTTCGCTGCTATCCTTTCTAAAGTCGCCAGGTTGACAAAAAAGGCATTGACTCAAAATCGCGTTCTGATGATGATTCCGCGGCTGAAGTTCTCTTCAGATCACGTTGACTGAACTGGATTTATCACTTCGTCTGAAACGCGCGATCAATGTCATATCATTTAATCAATACAATTCAAAAATTGGGTCATCCGAAAATCCTCGTCTTGGGAGACCTGATTCTGGACCGCTATACCTGGGGAGATGCCGAACGGATCAGCCAGGAAGCACCGGTGATTCTATTGCGGGAAGATACCCAGGAGGTCCGCCTGGGCGGAGCCGCCAACGTCGCCAACATGTTGATCGGTCTGGAAGCGGAAGTGACCATGGCCGGGGTGACAGGCACCGATCTGGATGGCGTTGTGATCCGGGAAGCCCTCGAGAAGCGGGGCGTTGACTGCTCGGCCATCATCGCCGATGCGAGTCGACCGACCACGGTCAAGCAGCGCTTCATCGGACGGGCGCAGCAGCGTCATCCGCACCAGATTCTGCGTGTCGATCGGGAAGTGAATACACCCCTCGATGCGACCGCTTCCGAACAGTTACTCAACGTAATTCTGCCTTTAATCCCCGAACAACAGGCGATCCTGGTCAGCGATTATGCCAAAGGTGTTTGTACTCCAGATGTTCTGGCTTGTGTGATTCAGGCAGCCCGCGAGGCAAATGTGCCCGTGATTGCAGACCCCTGTCCAGGCCGCGATTATCAGATCTACTCGGGTGCTACCGCGATCACACCGAACCGACTCGAAACATCCCGGGCGGTCGAATTTGAAATTGAAAACGAATCCGATGCCTTTCGTGCAGGTAAACTGCTGTGCGAACAGCTGAATCTGGACTTTGTCTTTGTCACGCTCGACAGTGATGGCATCGCTTTAACACAGGCCGATGGTGTAACAGAACTGCTACCGACCCGGAAACGGGAAGTTTATGACATCACCGGTGCCGGAGATATGGTGCTGGCGACAATCGGTGTCGGCAGTGCCGCTGGAATTGCTCCCGCAGACCTTGCCCGACTGGCGAATGTGGCCGGCGGTCTGGAGGTCGAACAGATTGGCGTCGTCACAATCAGCCGCGAAGAAATGCTGGCCGACCTGCTTATGGGGGCCCGCGCGACAAGTGAAAAAGTACTCTCGCTGGAAGAGCTCAAACGGCATGTTTCGGCCCGGCAGAAACTGGGACAGAAAGTCGTCCTGACCAACGGCTGTTTCGATGTCATGCACGTGGGGCACGTTTCCTACCTGGAACAGGCGGCCGCAGAAGGGGACTGCCTGATCGTTGCACTCAACAGTGATGCGAGCGTGCGATCTCTGAACAAGGCACCGGACCGACCGATCTTCGGACAGGAACATCGTGCATTGATGCTGGCGGCTCTGGAAGGAATCGACTATGTCGTCATCTTCGATGAGTCGACGCCCTGCGAACTGATCAATGAACTCAAACCCGATTTACTCGTCAAAGGTGGCACTTACTCGAAAGAGGAAATTGTCGGCTGGGAACTGGTCGAAGCCTACGGCGGGGAAGTCAAAGCACTGGGAATTACCCCGGGCATTTCCACCACACAGATTCTGGGCATTATCCGCGGTGAAGCAGCCGGACAGCCCGATATCCTGCCTCTCCATCAACCTATCGAGCCTCCGAAACGAAAAGCCGGATGAAAATTGCAGTCTTTCTACCCAACTGGATCGGAGACGCCGTCATGGCGACCTCCGCCTTACGGGCATTGCGTGATGAGTTTCACAACGCGGAAATTACAGCGATTCAGAAGCCATACGTGGCTGAAGTCCTCATTGGGCTCGATCTGGTCGATCACTCCCTCGCCAGCGGCAATGAGAAAAGTCTCAAATCACAGTTCCAGTTGCTGAGTCAACTCAGACGGGAACGCTTCGATCTGGCAGTCTTGTTTCCCAATTCCTTTCGCAGTGCCTGTCTCAGTTTTCTGGCGGGGATCCCCAGGCGTGTGGGAATCCAGCGGGATGGGCGGGGCTGGCTCTTAACCGATGCGCTTCCGGCCGGGAATCGTCAGGTTCCTCATCCGGCGATCGATGAATACCTGCGGATCGTCGCGCATATCATTGGTGTTGAGCAGGCTGATTCAAAACCAGGTTCCGGACTGTCGCGGAAAATGGAACTGGCTGTGACCGATGCCGATCAACAGCGCTGGTCAAGCTTCTGGAATAAACAGTCAGCAGAGTTTCAACGTCATCCACTGATCTGTCTGAATCCGGGTGGCGCGTTCGGCGCTGCCAAACACTGGCCGGTCGTGAATTTCGCGGAACTCGCACACCGCCTGGCCACGGAATTACAGCGTTCGGTGCTGGTGGTCTGTGGACCCGCTGAAAAAGAGGAAGCCCTGCAGATCGTCGCGCAGGCAAAGCATCCCCTGGTGACTTCGCTGGCGGATGAACCGTTGCATCTCGGGCTCACGAAGGCCGCGATTCAACAGGCCGAGTTACTGGTGACCACCGATTCTGGTCCCCGTCACTTCGCAGCTCCGTTTGATGTGCCTGTGGTAACGCTGTTCGGTCCCACACATATCATGTGGAGTGAAACGTTTTACGAGCGCGGACAACACCTCCAGCTTGCGATGGACTGCGGTCCCTGTCAGCAGCGGGTCTGTCCGCTGGGGCATCATCGCTGTATGAAAGACTTATCCGCCAATCAGGTCTTTGATGCAGTCGTTTCTCTGCTGGAACAACAGCAGACTAAAGCCGCTTAGATACTTCTTAAGCGGCCAGAGAAGCGTTCTGAGCAGCCTCTGATGTGTCTGCTCCCTCTGACTGGCTTATCCGGTTTTCGCGAGCCCGGCTTTCAAAATAGGCCATCTGCCACGCCATCAACGGGAGAATTCCCAGCGGTAAAATCGCCGGTGACCAGGCAGCGACCGGCAGCAGGACGCGTTCCACTGCACCCATACCCAGGGGGACGAGTAACAGCCAGGCGGTCAGAGCCAGTCCACGGTAGCAACGTTCCTGCATACTCACGATCAACGCCCAGCTGGCGATGGGGGCGGCCAGCAGAAACGTTAAACGCTCGGTACCAGGGCCAACGAGTAGCTGCCAGCAGACCCAAGTGGTCAAGACGCCGGTGAAATAGGCTTCTTTCGAGGTGGCGATGCGGGCCAGACGCAGACACCACAACAGCGCCAGTCCGGCCATTCCCAACTGCAGAAGTGTGTAGACCCGATCGTCAATGTAGGTTCCGAAGTTCTCGGCAATTGTGTAAGCATCCCGTAATCCCGCCTGTCTGAGTGTACGATACGGGCCGGTCAACAGGTCATACCAGTTCTGGTACTGCTGAACGACGACCGGCAAGGGGCGTGTCAAAAACGGTGGCAGCACCAGCACCGCACAGGCGGTCGCAAAGCGGGGACCCAGCTGAAACGGAAAGCGAGCCATCAGCAGTAACGCCAGTGCAGCCGGCCAGAGCTTGATATGCACGGCGGCAGCCAGAATAAATGCGGCTCCCCACCAGCGCTCTTTTTTGAGACAGACGACCGCCAGCGCCGCCAGGGCAAAGACGAGGGCATTACTCTGGGCTGACCAGATCGCGCGCGTACAGCCGACCAGACAGAGGATCAGAAACCCGGCTTCCTGCATTCGTGTCCATGAGCCGGGGAAGATTTCCTTAACCAGCAGCCGCAGCGCACAGACCAGCAGTCCGATATTCAAAGCGGACCAGAGAATCCCCCCGACGGTCGGAGGAAAAACTGCGAAAGCTGAGAACGCTATCGCAAATGTGGGGCTATAGCGAAACCCGGTGCTGTAGGCTTCATTATCATACAGGTTCCGGTCGGCCCACCAGTTGATCGAAGAGTCTGCAAAGCAGGGATAAACCGATTTCCGTTCGGGTTGAACGATGAATTTCACACTCACCACGACCCACAAAACGGCCCATAAGATCAGCGCCCGCTTCAGCCAGATGGCTCCGGAAGTGGCTTCGACCTGGGGAGATTTAAAATAGAGTGGGTTATCGGGCAATTGATTCATGTCAGGCCTGAGGAATCGGTGCCTTACATGCGAAGACAGGCATGCTAAGACGGGGGGAGATCATGCAGGAAAAACGACGCCCCCGCTTGTATTGCTTTTCGCCAGACAGGGCAAGATCAATCAGCGGTTTCCGCCTGTTCTGTAGAGTGTTTCAGCTGATTTTTGAGCTTTGAAAAGAAATGCCTGCGGTGTTCCCGGGGCAGATTTTCAATCGCCGCACGTATACAGATGACTTGCAGCGAACGGGGCAGGGGGAGCCCCTCATTGAGTGGCTGAATCGCCAGTCGGTCCAGCATGCAGATCAGCGATTTTTCCTGCGAAGCACAGCGACGGATTCCCACCGGATCGATCAGCCACAGCGCAGGCACACTCTGCCCCGATTCACCCGGCTTGAGAACGATGTTTTCCAGCTTGAGGTCCCGGTGCCGCAGTTGAGCATCTGCCAGGCGACGTACGATCGCCCCCAGTTCCCGCGCGATGGGATACAGTTCTGACTTGGATTCCGGAGCAACTGATTTGAAGACCTCGTAAACCGTCGTCCCCTCAATATAAGGCATTTCCAGCTGATAATACGGACCGGAACGATACAGGGGTGTCGCCGGCTGAGGTGTGTTAACGCCTGCCTGCAGCAGTCGCCAGGCACCCGTCACCTGGCGTTGTGGCTGTGACTGACCAAAGAGTGACTTCCAGCGGAGCTTCCAGTCAACGGGCCAGCGTTTGACTGTAGTCAGTCCGCGTCCCTGAATATCGAGCAGCCACACGGAACGTAAGTCTTCTTCTTTGAGGCAGCGAATGGTTGTATAAGGAACGCTGTCATCAAATAAGGAAAAGTGGTGTGGTGCTGCGGGAGGGGATTCAGACAATTTTACCCTGGCATCTCATGATTTCGATGATTGCCCTTTTCCAGATTACAGTTTCCTGCCAAACTCATGGCAAGCTTTCAGGAAAAGGCATAATTGATCATAATAGTATTCACATCGATCAGGATTCCTCTTTTAACAGGATCGCGCGCGGTTGACAATCTTGATGTTTGTTCGACCTTCCTGTGAAACATAGACCATTCTTACTGAAGTTTAAAAGCCAGCTTTATGTCGTTATCGGTTATCGTCATTGTTAAAAACGAAGAATCTACGATTCGCGAGTGCCTGGCGTCGGTTGCCTGGGCAGATGAAATCATCGTTCTGGATTCCGGCAGTACCGACCAGACGGTCGCCATCTGCAAGGAATACACAGAGCACGTTTACGAAACCGACTGGCCCGGCTTTGGACCTCAGAAAAACCGCGCACTCGAATACGCCTCGAATGAGTGGGTCCTGTCGATCGATGCTGACGAACGAATCTCTTACGACCTGCAGACCGAAATCAAACGCGTCATCCAGATGCCCAAACGCTACGATGCCTATTCCATGCCCCGCCGATCCAACTACTGCGGGCGATACATGAAGCATAGTGGCTGGTGGCCCGATCATGTGGTGCGCCTCTTTCGCCGGGGCAAAGCCGAATTCAGCGACGACCTGGTCCATGAGCGGATTGTCGTGCAGGGCAGGGTGGGCAAACTCAAGGAACCCATCATTCACGAATCTCTGCTCACGCTGGAACAGATTCTGAATACGATGAATTCCTATTCTACCGCGGGTGCGAAAATGATGGCAGAAGAACAGCAGCAGGCCAGCCTGTGCAAGGCCATCTGTCACGGCACGTGGACCTTTATCCGCACCTACTTTCTGCGGGCCGGTTTTCTGGACGGGAAAGAAGGTTTCATGCTGGCGATATCCAACGCGGAAGGCACCTACTATCGGTACCTGAAGCTGATGGTTCTCAACCGGGAAAAACAGGAAGAGCTCTGAAATTCCATGGCCGGACTTGCTGTCGTCATTACCACCTACAACTGGCCCACTGCCCTGGAGGCAGTGCTGGCAGGTTATCTGAGTCAGCAGCGTGCGCCGGATGAACTGCTCATCGCCGACGACGGTTCCCGGGACGAAACCCGAACGGTCATCGAAGCATTCCAGGCGACAGCACCGTTCACCGTCAAACACATCTGGCACCCCGATGAAGGCTTCCGCGCAGGAGCAATCCGGAATCGGGCCATCGAAGCTGCCGAGGCCGACTACATCGTCTTCACCGACGGGGACTGCATTCCCGCTCCCTGGTTCCTGGCCCAACACGAACAGCTCGCGGAAGCTGGCTGGTTTCTGTCGGGGAACCGGGTACTGCTGTCAGAATCATTTTCAAAACGGGTACTGGAAGAGAATCTGCCCGTGGAAGTCTGGACCTGGGCACAATGGTTCGCCGCCCGACGCGAGGGGAGTATCAACCGTCTGCTGCCTTTGTGCCGTCTGCCCCTGGGACGACATTACCGTCACCGGACTGCCCGGCAGTGGGAAGGCGCCAAGACCTGTAATCTCTCCGCCTGGAAGGCAGACCTGCTCGCCGTGAATGGCTTCGACGAAGACTACACCGGCTGGGGCATGGAAGATTCCGACCTCGTCCTGCGTCTGATCCGTAACGGAGTGTTTCACAAAGACGCCCGTTTTGCAGCCCCCGTGTTTCACCTCTGGCACCCGGAGAATTCGCGGGATCAACTGGAAGAAAATCAGCGGCGACTCAAACAGTTGATCGAGACCGATCGCATTCAGGCTCGCATTGGCATCGCTCAGGCACGAACTGCCTGAACCCGAATCTCGTCTGCGCCGTTACGGCGTTTCTTTGCGGAAAATCTCGACGAAGAAGGCACCCCGTGAGACGCCATTCCCTTCATCCAGCCAGGTCTGCAGCTTCTTCTGTCCCTTCGTCAGGTCCAGGGTGAAGGTCGTGGAAAGATCGCCTTCATCGATGTCCTGCTGCAGTTTCTGATCACCAATCTGGATCCGGGCGACACCCTTTTTCAGTGGATGATGGGCCGATTCCGGTCGGCATCGCAGGGTGATTTCATACGTGCCGGGCGCTTCTACGTTGACAATCCAGAAGCCGTTGGCAATCGGGTTCTTCGCGATCTGCTGATGATTCCAGGGGACCTGTTGAATCGGAGCGTGCCAGTCGTGACAAGTCAGGTGGGCTGGGTTCTCAAACCGGGAACCGACGCCGATCGCCACGTATTCAGTGAAGCGGGGCTTCAGGCTCTCCCACCACTTTTCGTATTCCGCAGACAGATACTTCACCACGCCGGGAAATTCGGACGCAATGTTCTTGGTCTGACCGGGATCGTGTTGGATGTCATACAACTCCGTCTGGTTTACCAGTCGCCAGCGCTCGGTCATCACCGAAGATTTCCGCCACTTCTCCGGCGTCTCAATCCGTTGAGAGTGGACGATCAGAGTCCGATTACGCAACGCGTCTTTCTTCCCCTTGAGGATAGGCACCAGGCTCGTGCCGTCCAGCTTGAGTTCGCTGGAGATCGTCAGGTGACAGAGTTCGGCCAGTGTGGGGAGGATGTCAATATGAGCCGAGAGCTGGGTGATATCCCGCCCCCCGTCCAGTTTGCCGGCCGGCCAGCGAATAAAACAGGGAACGCGATGTCCGCCGTCGTATTCTGAACCCTTCGTACCCCGCATGCCCGCGTTAAAACCGGGCCACGATTCCAGCACGATCGGTTTGCCTTTGGAAAGCCGTCGCTGCTGTTTCTTGGAAAGGTCTTCCGGCTGGGGACGTTTAAAACCGGCTGCGGTGCCGTTATCGGTCATGAAGATTAGGATCGTGTTCTCATCGAGTCCCCAATCTTTGAGACGTCGTTCCAGCAGTCCCATGTTTTCATCGATGTTGGTGATCATGCCGTAAAAGGCGGCCATCTGCTTTGACACACCTTTCCGCTCGTAAGGAGCGCTGTATTTGGGATCAACCAGGTACGGACTGTGAGGGGCATTGGTCGAGATGTAAGCAAAGAACGGTTCCGACTTGTTCGTCTCGATGAAGTTCAGCGCTTCCTGGAACCAGACGTCCGTGCAATAGCCTTTGAATTTTTCCGGCTTGCCGTTCCGCAGGTAAGTGTCGTCGAAGTAATCGTTCTGCCAGTAGTCCGGCGTCTGTGTGACTCCCCCGCCGCCATGCTGCACGACGGTTTCAAATCCCTGGTCCTGGGGACGCAGCGGATAATTGTCACCGAGGTGCCATTTCCCGAACATGCCGGTCTTGTAGCCGTTACTCTGCATCACTTCAGCCAGGGTGACCTCATTGGTATTCATCAGCGAGCGACCCATGATCGTATGCCAGACGCCGGTCCGCGTGGAGTAATGTCCGGTCATCAAAGCAGAGCGGGTCGGCGCACAGGTCGGGTCGACATGGAAGTTGGTCAGATGCAGACTCTGGCGATACAGTTGATCCAGGTTTGGCGTCTGGATCATCTTGTTCCCATGCGCGGCGATATCCCCGTATCCCTGATCATCTGTGATGACCAGAACAACGTTCGGCTTTCTGGTGTCGGTACTGTCAGCGCGACAGTCGGTGAAGGTGACCAGTAGCAGCAGGGTGCAGGTCACAAGCTGAAAAATCGCTCGCATAGGGTGCTCGTTGAGGTCTCTCTGTTCGGAATGTCATTCAGATATAAATCGATTTAGTGCGAATAGCCCGGTCCTATTTTAACTGGCACCGTGAGAGATGGGTAGCAATAATTTAACATGTCTTAGATTTCAACTCCCGTTAGAGGGTTTATGTTGGTTGTACTGTCCCGATTCCCGCCGGGAAGGCCAAAAAGGACGCCGGGCGATCATTTCCTTTTGATTCCCCAGTTCGCTATGATGGGCCGGAATTAAATCAAAGAACCTGAAAGGTCTACGACCGGGAGCGTCCGCCGGGTCGGTTTGATATCAATATTCTCTGATGACTGAAAAGAGCTATGGAAGCTGGTATTGTTGGCCTGCCGAATGTAGGTAAATCAACGTTATTCAACGCCTTAACGGCGGCGGGGATCGCAAGCGAGAACTATCCCTTCTGTACGATTGAACCCAACGTGGGGATCGTCAATGTCCCCGATCCCCGGCTGGATATCATTCATAAATACATTACCACCGACAAAGTCATCCCCGCCATTCTCAGGCTGGTCGACATTGCCGGTATCGTGCGGGGGGCCTCCGAGGGCGAAGGGCTGGGAAATAAGTTCCTCTCTCACATTCGCAACGTAGATGCCATTCTGCACGTGGTCCGCTGTTTCGAGAACAGCGACGTGATCCACGTCGAAGGCAAGGTCGACCCGATCAGCGACATCGAAACCATCGATATGGAACTGATGCTGGCTGATATGCAGACGGTCGATTCTGCGAAAGATAAGGCCGCCAAAACCGCCCGCTCCGGGAATGCCGAAGCCAAAATGCGGCTGGCCGTCCTGGAAACCTGCGCAGAACGACTGGCGGAAGAAAAACCGCTCCGCGGGCTGACCTTTGATGATCCGGAAAAACGGAAAATTTTCAAAGGCTATCAGTTCCTCACCGCCAAGCCGGTGCTGTATCTGGCGAACGTGGATGAGGACGACCTCCAAGGAGAAAGTGAACTCGTACAGCGGGTACGGGCACGAGCCGAAGAAGAGGGGGGCGAAGTCGTCGTGGTCTGTGGTCGCCTCGAAGCCGAAATCGCGGAACTCGACGAAGCCGACCGCAACGAAATGCTCGAGAGTGTCGGCCTGGAAGAACCGGCACTGGCCGCAGTCGCACGTGCCGCCTACCATACACTGGGACTGCAGAGCTATTTCACTGCCGGGAAAATTGAAATCCGAGCCTGGACAATTCCCATCGGCGCGACCGGACCCCAGGCAGCCGGCGTCATCCACTCGGACTTCGAACGCGGATTCATTCGGGCGGAAATCTTCTCGGTGACTGACCTCGAACAGTACCAGTCGGAAAAAGCGATCCGCGAAGCCGGTAAGCTTCGTGTGGAAGGCAAAGAATATGTGATGCAGGATGGCGATATCTGTCACTTCCTGTTTAACGTCTAAATTTCCCGGGATTCGTCTCGTCCGGACGGAGACATCTCTGTGCTGAGGTGACGAAATCCTGTGAAATCAGAGAACTCCCGTTGCGGTCGACTTGTCCTGTTACAGGTTCCAGTCAGGATGACCGCGGGTGAAGGCAGGGACGTACACAATTGAAACGCTAACATTCGAGAAGAAGTATCATGAGTCTCTTTAGACCACAGGTTCAGCAGATGGAAGGTTACACTCCCGGGGAACAGCCCCAGGAGTCCGGCTGGGTCAAACTGAACACCAACGAAAACGCTTATCCTCCCTCGCCACGCGTCCTCGAAGCAGTGCAGCAGACACTGTCAGGTCGGTTGAATATCTATCCCGATCCGCTGGCAACCGAGTTTCGCAAAGCCGCTGCAGAACTGTTCGATGTCGATCCCGACTGGATCCTGCCCGGCAACGGGAGCGATGAAGTTCTGACGATCCTGATGCGAACCTTTGTCGATGCCGGAGAACTGGTATCGGCTCCCTATCCCAGCTACACCCTGTATGAAACGCTGGCTGAGATCCAGGGCGCCCGCTTTCAGAAGATTCAACTCAATCCTGACTGGAGCTGGCCCGACGCCGCACAGAGTCAAATCGGCGAGAGTAAGATTCTATTCGTTCCCAACCCGAATGCCCCGTCGGGCAATCGCTGGTCCGACGAGCAACTGCTCTCACTGATTCCTGCCCGGGGAGTACTCGTCCTCGACGAAGCCTACGGCGATTTCTGTGATCAGCCGCACCGGGGCGAACTGCTCAAATCAGAGCAGGGTGAGAAGCTGATCGTGACCCGCACCCTGAGTAAGTCCTATAGCCTGGCAGGCATCCGTTTTGGCTTCGCCGTCGCGCACCCCGATCTGATCAGCGGCATGCGGAAAGTCAAAGACAGTTACAACTGTAACACCCTCTCCCTCGCTGCAGCGACCGCAGCCCTCAAGGATCAGGAGTGGATGCAGGAGAACACCGAGAAGATCCGCACTACCCGCCGCTACCTCGTCGAACAACTCCGCAAGCTGGGCTTTGAAGCGGTCGACAGCCAGACGAATTTTGTCTGGTGCACACACGCCGACAAACAGCACGAACGGCGTTACCAGGAACTCAAGCAGCGGAAGATTCTCGTGCGTTACATGAAGTTTTCTCTGACAGAGGGAACCCTGGATGGCTTGCGGATCACCGTTGGCACCGATGCTGAGATTCAACATGTGCTGGATGCACTACAGGAGATCGGCTGAGCGACTGTTAAAACAGGCACAGCTTTACTTTCACTGAGGTGCGGTTAAAACGGTTATGCATTTCCCGCCGTTCCCCCACCGGGGAATTCGCGGCAGGCAGGCCTGTCTCTCTGAAGCATTTTGGTGAATCGTCTGCCACACGGTAAACTTTGATAAACGACCCACTTAATCCCTTTAGACATGAACTGACAGAGATGAGCCGCAAAGCATCGATCAAACGTGAAACAGCCGAAACCCAGATTGAACTCACCCTGGAACTGGATGGTACCGGTCAGTCCGATATCCAGACCGGCGTCGGTTTCTTCGACCACATGCTGACCCTGCTGGCCCGCCACGCTTTGTTCGATCTGACAATCAAAGCGAACGGCGATCTGGAAGTCGACTACCATCACACAGTCGAAGACGTCGGGATCTGTCTGGGCAAAGCACTCTGTCAGGCACTCGGCGACAAGCAGGGCATCACCCGTTATGGCTCACTGACGATTCCCATGGAAGAGACCCTGGTCACCGCGGCCCTCGACTTGAGTGGGCGTCCCTGGTTTGTCTTTCAGGTTGAATTCCCCACCGAAAAAATCGGGCAGTTCGATACCGAACTCGTCCGCGAATTCTGGCAGGCATTCTCTTCCAACGGTCTGCTCAACCTGCATCACGTTCTGCATCATGGTGCGAACAGCCATCACATTTCGGAAGGCATTTTCAAAGGCACCGCGCGAGCTCTGCGGCAAGCAGTCAGCATTGATCCGCGTCAACAGGGAGTGCCTTCTTCCAAAGGTGTACTCTAAAAGTATCGATGTTTTTCATTCCGACTCACCTGCTTTACGGGAACGCTTTCATAAGTCGTTCCCGTTTCGTTTGGGAGTGTGAATGTCAATCTTCGGTAAGATGGTGTAGCGGAAAAAAGCGAATTTTTTTTTCACATGGTTTTTCTTCTCATCTTTGTTGACTCTCTGTGAAGAAAAGTTAATCTGAGAATTAGCACCCGACAACTGATGTAATTCATTCTGATTTCTGTTGAAATCAAAACACAATTACTGATTGGGGATGCTTTAGAAAAACGATAAACAATAAGCCATTCCGAATGAGACTTTCTTCAGTCGATACCTTTTTTTGATACTTGAACCCACTAAGATTTTTCTACTTTAAGAATTACTCTTAACCAGGTTGAGGTGTTACTTCACTCATCGTACTTCTGTTTCGCTTTCGTGTGTTTCAGGTCTACGGACCTTCATAACTGCGGTCGCGTTCTAGACATTGATGGGTGTTTGCAAAGGTCAGACAGACAGGTTTGACTTCGGGGAGGCCAATGTGATTCAACAGGGAAACTCCCGAAAAAGAGACCGCTTGTGCCAATACGGATGGCGACTTGGGTTATTTTGACTGCCGAAAAATATGGCCAGATGTGTCAGCGGCAGCCTAGGACTTAATGGCTCTGTACGGATTTTGAGTAAGTTGGTTGGTAGTCAAATCGATTGTGATTGAAGCTCACAATTTTTCATTTCGGGAGTTTCCTTTTTCTTTTGCTCAGGCTGCGGCCTGATCTCCCGACGCCACTTCGTAAAGCAGGGCGTTCTTCTCTTTACCGACCAGGTTGATCGCACCCGTATTCCGCAGGCAGTATGCCATCTTCTGCGCCAGCCACCGCTGAATGCCCGCGGCTTTCGCCAGATCCTTCGTATGGAAGGGGCTGGGCAGTTTGCCGGGAATCAGATTCAACAGGTCACCGGCCGTATTCAATTCGATCTGTTCTTCAACCGAACGCAACACACGATCTTCGATCCGGTAATCTTTGCCCCGGAAGCGACGTGGCTTTTTCGCGATGCGATGTTCTTCCTGAATCGTGAGCGCGACTTCCAGTGTCAGCCGTGGATGCGGAAACACATTCGTGAAATGCACCAGGTCTTCAAACAGGTCAAACACCGAACCCCGCCGCGGGCTGAACCGGGCCGAGATGGTCTCGCCGTTCTTTTTTTTGCGCTTGACCAGGTACTTGCGGACGGCAATTGGTTTGACCACATGCACGTCGTAATCTTCCAGCAGACAGCGTACCTTATCCCGAATCGCACCCAGTGAACCGTGCTGAATTTCAATCAGCCGATCGCCGTCGATGGCATCAATGCGGTAATCGCCCAGCGTGACTTCTTCGCACTCCGCATTGGGAGCGTAATACGATTTCAATTGACGATGCAGGGAGGTTTCCATACCAGTTGCATGTTCTGGAGAGTTGGGATTGTCTGAACAGGAAGTGTATTCGGGGTCGTAATGTTATGGCAGATATCAAATTGTGTCTATAGGAATCATATCCCATAAAAAAGGCCGCTGATCGGCAGTGATCAGCGGCCTGAAGTTTTATCTATGTCAAAATCGACCGGATATCAGGAATCGATAATGCTCAGACGCCCGGTGCTGTCACCAAAGGCGGTCACGTCGGTGCCCATCCGATCCAGCATCGAGAGATACAGGTTCGCCAGCGGCGTTTCGGTTTTGACCTGATGATGGAAGCCGGTCTTAATCGTCCCGCCCCCTTTACCTGCCAGGATGATAGGCAGATCGTGGTGCGTGTGACGGTTTCCGTCGCCGATGGCACTGCCGTAGCAGATCATCGAGTTGTCCA
Organism: Gimesia chilikensis; assembly: GCF_007744075.1. Classification (NCBI taxonomy): domain Bacteria; kingdom Pseudomonadati; phylum Planctomycetota; class Planctomycetia; order Planctomycetales; family Planctomycetaceae; genus Gimesia; species Gimesia chilikensis. The sequence continues at coordinate 843,708 of NZ_CP036266.1, forward strand.
GCAGATTGCTGTTCCCTTCCGGAGTCGCTTTCAGACGCTTCAGGAAGTAACCAAACTGGGAAATCAGATATTCATCGATCTTCTGAATATCGGCGATCTTCTTATCATCGTTGCGATGATGCGACAGCGCATGGTGACCGGAATTGACACCCACCATCGGATACGTCCGGTTACTACCAGCATTCCCGACCATGAAAGTGGCGATGCGGGTGGAATCGGTCTGGAACGCCAGCAACAGGATGTCGTACATCAGGCGGGCATGTTCCTGCAGTTCAGTGGGGATTCCGTCCGGCAGCCGCATTTCGGGCGGTTTGATCTTTTCATGCTGCGTGCTGCGTTCAATCCGCTGTTCGATTTCACGCACGCTGGTGAAGTACTCGTCAATCTTCCGCTTGTCGTTTTTGCCCAGCTGTTTCTTCAGCTGATCAGCGTCGTGCTTGACGAGGTCCAGAATACTCTGGCGATCCTTCAGGTGGCGGGCACGTTCTTTTTCCCGCTCGGCACCACCGCCGAACAGACGTTCGAATGCCAGCTTGGGCACGATCTCTTTCGAGGTCGGCGTGGAAGGCGAACGCCAGGAGACGTTGGACGAGTAAGCACAGCTGTAACCCGAGTCGCACTGGCCGGCGTTACGACCGCGCGTCAGTCCCAGTTCCAGCGAAGGCAGGCGTGTCTTGTGACCTACCTGCTGTGCGGCGACCTGGTCGACCGAGATACCGGCTTTAATGTCGGCGCCACTGGTCTTGGTCGGGTGCACGCTGGTCAGGTAAACCGAGGCGCAACGGGCATGGTCACCCGGGCCATCACCCAGGGAACGGGCATTAATCTGGGCCAGCCCGGAAATCACATTGATGTCCGATTTCAGATCGGCCAGCGGTTTCAATGACTGGGGCATTTCATAATCGGCACCAGCTGACGTCGGGAACCAGGATGGTCCGATCACACCATTCGGGAAGAAGATGAACGCGGTTCTCACCGGTGGTTTTCCCGCTGCGGTGGCGGCTGACAGAATGCCGGGCTGAGGCTGCATGATATCCAGCAGCGGCAGCGACAGGGTCGTTCCGAGACCTTTCAGGAATGTACGGCGTTTTAGAAGATTTGTCATTTTCGAGAACCTTTCTCACGTTTCAGGAAGGGATCGCTGAGAACAATTTCGGTGACGAGCTCCGAAAAACGATACCCTTTGGCGGTAAAATTCGCGGTGATCGCATCGATGGCACATTTATCGTAATACTCGGTGCCTCGACCGATGGCGTACGTCAACATCTTCTCTGTTAAAGATCGGCAGAATCCGTCTTTCTGCTGTTCCAGAATCCCGATTAATTCTACGGGGCTCTCAAATGTCTGACCATCGGGTAATTTACCCGAGGCATCGATTTTATGCTTACCTTCTTTAGTGCGCCAGCGGCCGACTGCATCGAAGTTTTCAAAGCCCAGGCCTAATGGATCCATCTGATCGTGACAGGACGCACAGCCGGGAATCTTGCGGTGCAACGCCAGTTGTTCACGCAGACTCATGTTCTTTTTGCCCTCGGTCGCTTCTTCCAGTTCAGGCACATTCGGCGGAGGTGTTGGAGGCGGGGTGCCTAGAATATTTTCCATAATCCATTTACCCCGTTTAACCGGAGAAGTTCGCCCCGGGTTTGAAGTCAGCGTCAGAATACTGGCCTGGGTTATCAGACCGGCGCGTCGGGATTTGTCCAGGCTGACCTTCTGAAACTTTTCCCCTTTCACTTTGTCATTACCGTAAAACTTCGCCAGGTTTTCATTCATGAAGGTGTAGTCAGCGTTGATGAATTCCACCACGCTGCGGTCTTCCCGCATGATGTAAGCGAAGAACTCTTCGGTCTCTTGACGCATGTCTGCCTTGAGTTGCGAGTTGAAGCCCCGGAACTTCCGGGGATCGGGATTCAGTTCATCCAGGTTTCGCAGGTTCAACCACTGACCAGCGAAGTTTTCCACGAACGCTTTCGATTTGGGATCGGCCAGCATGCGCTTGATTTCCATTCGCAGCGTGCGGGGATCGTCCAATCGTCCCTGTCCGGCCAGGCTGAACAGTCGCTCGTCGGGCATGGTGCTCCACAGGAAGTAAGACAGCCGCGAAGCCAGCTCGTATTGAGCCACATTCTCGATGCTGTACGATTCATCTGCTGAATCCTGCAGACCCTCAATGCGGAACAGGAAGTGAGGGGAAACCAGAACCGCCTGGATGCCGACCTGCACACCCTGCTCAAACGTCCGACCTGATTCCACGGTGGCGTTGACCAGTTCCACGATCGGCTTCATCTCGTTTCGAGAGACAGGGCGACGGAAGGCTTTCTCCATGAATGGTTTGAAAATCCGCTCGGCACAGTAACGTTCCGAACGACCATTCTCCGGCGTGCAGGTGATGATCTGATGATGCGAAGCAGGCACGTTGTCGGGCAGTTTACCCATCGGTCCCCGCACCGCGACTTCATTCACATACAGGTTCCGGTCCCTTTTGTTGGCTGGGCCATCGGGATCGTAAAAATCATTGAGGAACGAGATTTCCAGTTCATGTTTCCCCTTGGGCAGCTTGATTGCCTTGGGCGGCATGTACTTCTCGGGAGAATTCCGGTCCGCGGCCACCTCAAACGTTTTCAGCGGCTTGCCATCCAGTTTGACTTCCATCTTCGCCTCTTCATCTCCGGCAGGAGTCGAACCGGCAATGATGCGGATTTCGTATTCGCCATCCTGTTTCAGGTTCAAGGACGCTTTCAGCGTGCCCCGCGAATGGAACCCGGCGCCACTCTTACGAACCGTGACGGCGCCTTCCTTTTTAAACTGTTTGTCCGAGATCTTATTCCAGGGATAGCTGTCTGGCGTATTCGCGAAGATTGCTTTCTCGGCGATCTGCTCAGCGGCATCGAGATACTTTTCCATCAACAGCGGCGGCAGTGAGAGGACGTCGCCGATGTTATCAAAGCCATAGCCAACATCGTCTGAAGGAAAGTTTTCGGCAGGCGAGAAGTCCACGCCGACCAGATCGCGGATTGTATTGTTGTATTCATTGCGGTTCAGACGTCGAATCGTCACACGTCCGGGATTGATATCTCCCGAACAGTCAACGCCGTACAAGGCGTCGTCAAACCAGGCGAGAACATCTTCGCGTTCCTGGTCAGTCGGCAGCTCGCCGGCATCCTTGGGAGGCATCGATTGAATCTGAATTCGCTGGACGATCTTTTCCCACTCTTCACGCTTCTCCAGAATACTGGTCCGCGTGGTGAACTTCTCCAGCGCCAGCCCGGCTTCTGATCCCTGACCCGTGTGACAATCCAGGCAGTACTTGCTGATGAACTGTTTGACTTTCGTGTTAAACAGCTTTTCTGACTTCTCGACACTCGACACTTCGGCCTGCACCGTGTTGACAGCGAAAACGCACAACAGACCACAGACAGCGAAACAGATTTCTCGCGGAGAGCAGGGGAGGGGAATTCGAGTTAACGTGGGCAACAATCGCATTCAATTAAAACCTTCAGGCGGGAAAACTCAGACGATGATCAATCAGATTGCTCCAGATCGAAGGCAAGGAGCACTGCGTCAGCACACGATCAGTCTGAGGGAGGATATAAGTTGGCAGGAATCTCTACGTATAGCGTAACCTGCCGAGAGACCATTTTGCAAGATCAGTCCTCGTCAGATCTCCTGCTGACAGGCGATTTTATCATCTTCAAATCACCTGTTATATATTGTACTCATCGACACCCTGATGCGTTTCAATATTTTTGGTTCTTAAGTTATTCATGGTAACTTAACGAAACCGGTGATCATGGTCCTGCTGGTCGTTGACAGGCGGTTCTGCTCCCTGCATTCTAGGTTATTCCAGTCCACTGCATCGGCAGTCACTTTTCCTGAAAAAAATAGCCTGAGAAAGCATTCTGGTACTGAACTGATGAATCTGCGCGCGATCATTACAGTAAGTGTCCTGTCCAGGTCGATCCTCTGCTGCCTGCTCCTGTTAATGAGTGGGTGTGCTGCGGAATCCATTGAAGATTATCCCGATCGACCCATCACCGTCATCTGTCCCTGGTCAGTCGGAGGTGCCACCGATCGCACTTCGCGACAACTGGCGGTCTTCCTCGAACAGGAACTCAAAGTTCCCGTCAACGTCATCAACGCCACCGGCGGACGCGGCGTAACCGGACACAGTCGCGGCCTGAATGCCCGTCCCGACGGTTACACGCTGGCCATCATTACCGGCGAACTCAACATGCTGCATTGGCAGGATCTGACCTCGCTGACCTGGCACGATGCAGAACCCATCATGTCGCTCGTCGATGGAGCAGGGGCCGTGTTCGTCAAACAGGATTCTCAATTCAAAACTATCAAGGAACTCCGCGACTACGTGGAACAGAATCCCGGCAAGCTGACGGCGACCGGAACCGCAGCCGGGGGGATCTGGCATCTGGCACTGGCCGGCTGGCTCGACTTCTGTGGACTCAACGCCAGCGATATCAAATGGATTCCCATGAACGGTGCCGGCCCGTCATTGCAGGAACTCGCTAGCGGCGGTGTGGATCTTGTCTGCTGCAGCCTGCCCGAAGCCAAGACTCTGTTTGAGTCCGGTCAGGTCCGCTGCCTGGGAGTCATGGCCGAAGAGCCACTGGCAGAATTTCCGGATGTTCCCACCTTCGCTTCCCAGGGCATGGACTGGAACATCTCCGGCTGGAACGGACTGGCGGTTCCCCAGGGGACGCCCGCACCCATTGTCGAGAAGATCTCCACCGCAGTCAAAAAAATCACCGACGGCGAAATTACCGTGCAGGGCAAAACCTTTCCCGAATCAATGCGGGACGCTGGTCTGAGCACCCGCTATCGCGCCAATGACGAATTCGCTGTCTTCCTGGAAGAAAACGACGAAACGCTGGGCAAGCTGCTGACCAGCGATGCCTTCAAGAAGATGTCTTCCCGGGGGACGGGACCGCTGGTCTTCCCCGGACTTTTGGCGATTGCCATGTGCGTCATTCTCGGTTGCCTGGCCGTTCAGAAGAAAGTTCACGCACTGGCCCCTGATGTCTCCAAAGATACCGTCACGTCACAGGGCATCGTCAATACCGCGCTGGTGCTGCTGGGGATCGTGGCTTATCAATTGTTCGCCGAACAACTGGGGTTCCTGCTGACAGCGGGGGCCATTATGTTCCTGCTGCTCTGGAAACTGGGAACGCGCTGGTGGATCAGTGCCCTGATCACAGTCTGCCTGATTCCCGGCATCTATACCCTGTTTGCCAACCTGCTGCGCGTTCCGCTGCCACGCGGCGTCCTGGGCTGGTAACGCTGCTACATATCGTATTGAATTCTGTCACTTTCTCTGGCGCTCTGAAGAAACATCATGGAATCGACATTCATTACCGCGATACAGAATATAGCAACTCCCGAAGTCCTGCTGGTGATCTTCCTCTCGGCCGTCTATGGTCTGTTTGTGGGATCCATCCCGGGACTGACGGCGACCATGGCCGTCGCGCTGCTGATCCCGCTGACGTTCTATCTGGATAATCTCAGCGCCATCGCCGCGATTGTGACGCTCGAAGCCTGCAGCATCTTTGCCGGAGACATACCCACGACGCTGGTCCGCATACCGGGGACCCCCTCTTCAGCCGCCTATACCGACGACGCCTATGCGCTCACCCGTCGCGGACTGCATGAGACTTCACTCGGCGTCTCACTGGTCTTCAGCGTGTTCGGCGGCCTGTTCGGGGCACTGGTGCTGATCTTCGCGGCCCCGCAGTTGGCGAAAATCGCGTTTCAGTTTACCACCTACGAATACTTCTGGCTCTATGTACTCGGCCTGAGCTGTGCCGCCATCGTCTCGACCGGCTCCCGCCTCAAAGGCGCTCTGGCGCTGATGATCGGCCTGATGTTCGCGACCGTCGGCTTGAGCGAAGTTCACAGCGTGCCTCGCTTCACCTTCGGCTTCGATGAACTCTTTACCGGCATCAACTTCATCCCCGCGATGATCGGTCTGTTCGGACTCTCGGAAGTCTTCCGCAATACGCTGACCTCGAAGACCGACGAAGCTGCAGAAAAACTGCAGTCCGCAGTCAAAGAAGAAGACGACCATTCACTGCTCAGACATTTGAAGCCGGTCTTCGGCGGCGTGCTGCCCCAGTTCTGGAAGCGAAAATTCAGCTGGCTCCGTTCGAGCTGCATTGGCTCTACCATCGGCATGATTCCCGGCGCGGGAGCCGACATCGCGGCCTGGATTTCGTACGCGGTCTCCAAAAAGTTCTCGAACACACCCGAGGAGTACGGTAAAGGTTCCCTCGATGCCGTCGGCGATGCCACCAGTGCGAACAACTCGGCACTCGCCGGTGCCTGGATTCCCGCCCTGGTGCTGGGGATCCCCGGCGACTCGGTCACTGCGATTGTGATCGGCGTCCTTTTGATGAAGAACATCACCCCTGGTCCGGAGATCTTTCAGAACACCGAACAGCTGGTGCTCGTGCATGGCATCTATCTCACGTTTATCATCGCCAACCTGTTGCTGATTCCGCTCGGCTTCCTGGCGATTCGCAGCGGTTCACAACTGGTCCGCATCCCCCGCCGCATTCTGATGCCCATGATTCTGATGTTCTGCGTGGTCGGTGCCTACTCGATCAACGGTAGTTACTTCGACGTCTGGGTCATGCTCGGCATGGGCATGCTCGGGTTTGTGCTCGAAGTCTTCGATGTTCCCCTGGGGCCGGTCGTGCTTGGAATTATCCTCGGGGGACAACTGGAACAGTCGTTCGTGCAGAACCTGACTAAGGACGACAGCCTGCTCTCGTTCTTCAATCGTCCCATCTCCGCAGGGCTGGGACTGTTCTGCATCGCGCTCTGGCTGGTGCCGGTGATCATGCCTCTGATCCGCAAGAAGTCCGCCACAACCTGAGGTCTCATTCACCCGATTCAGCAGGCAGGGGTTTCAGCAGTTGACCTGCCCGCGCAAGTCCCAGGCCGATAAATGCGAACGTCGGCAGCAGCAGCGGCATCAGGAAGCGTTCCCCGGCAGCGATCGGCAGATACCAGGCGAACGCCAGCCAGAACAACACGATCCAGATCAGATATAATCGCCGTGCCGGTCCGGATTCGGTCAGCAGACCTGTCAGTAGAAACGGAAGCAGCAGCACGCCAAAGAAGAGTCGTCCCTCATGGAAAGGGAAGGGACCCAGGCTGCGGAGAAAAATAAAAACCTGCCACGCCAATCCTTTGACCTCCCGCTTGATCATCTGCGCGAGGGAATGCGTCTGCCAGTAGCGACGGACCGCATTCCCCAGCGATCCCCGTTCTTCAATCAACGCATGCGGTTCCGTGAACTCATCTTCAAAGAGCAGGTACGAGTTGGCATTGAATGTCGGGCTGCCATACACCCGCGCATTGCGAATCAGCAGGGGGGCCGCGATCACCATAAAGCTTCCCACTACGAGTGCCAGGCTGAGTAGCGCCTGTTTCCAGGAGAGCCGACCCGCACGCGGTTCCGTTTCCGATTCAGTCGGCTCCGCTTTGAAGCGGGCAGGGAGACACCGTCGCCAGTCGACTGCATACGAAAGCCGCCAGCACAGCACTCCCAACAGCAGCAGCAGTGCCGTCCCCTTGGTCAACCAGGCCAGACCCAGTAGCAGACCGATGCCGATCCAGAGAAACCGTGGACGCGTTTGAGAGGTGCCTTCAGCGGGGACGCGCAACAGAACCAGCCACAAGCCCGCGACGATCAACAGCAGCAGGGCTTCACAGACCACCTGGCCTGTCAGTCGACACCAGGCGGCATTGACGGCCAGCAGAAGTCCCGTCAATCCTCCCACCAGGTTTCCGTAGCGTCGTGCAATTCCAAAAGCGAACAGTAATAAAGCCGCCAGCCCCAGCATCGCCGAGAGACGTTTTCCCGCTTCGTAGTCGGGCAGGTACGAGAGGATCGCAACATAGAGCGGGTGCTGGTTCGCCTCGGTATACTCACCCGCAAAGAGTTGCTGCAGTAATACAGACGGACCGCCCGCTTCCTGCACTTCCCGGGCCTGGGTCAGAAACGCCGCCTGATCATTGCCTTCCGGCAGCGGTTGGTCAGGCAGCAGATTCAGCATGATGACAAAATAGACAATCAGCGAAAACGAAAGCAGCAGGCTGCCGCTCCAGTGATCCAGCGGTTGCCAGGGCGCAGACAGTCGTTTCAGGAATCTCCCGAGGACGGGCAGAACTGCTTCCCAGAAATAATTCGTAGCCAGGCAGCCGGCGATACCCATCACGACCGCCAGCATGCAACAGGCAGCGGCAATTGTGGAAAGCGAGAAACTGGCCACCAGCATCGTTCCCTTGATTTCCACAATCTCCCAGAGTGCCAGGCCGGCGGCACAGGCAACGACACCCGAGATGATGCGTGGCAGAACCGTGTTCATTGTCTGATTCAGCTTTCAGCAGGAGAGGTCAGAATGGGGTGATCAGGCGTCATCACCGCAGGAAACATCAATTCGGACTAGGCTTAACTGGCAGAATGGTCTATCTTTCGGTCTGATTATGATAGCAGATTAACCGTGTTCTGAAATCACAGAATTGAATCGCAGATCCCCCCATTTTGGAATTTGGGAAATATGAGTCACGTATATCCAACGCTTGCCTATCTCCAGTGGGACATTAACCGTGTGCTGTTTGAAGTCGGTCCGATCAAGATCCGTTATTACGGGCTCTTCTTCACCGCCGGGTTTATCTGTGGTTACCTGCTGCTTCGCTGGATCTTTCGTACCGAAAAACGCAACCTGGACGATGTTGAATCGCTGCTGATTTACATGGTGCTGGGAACGATTATCGGTGCCCGACTTGGTCACTGTCTGTTCTATCATCCCATGGAGTATCTCAGCGACCCGATCCGCTTACTTCAGATCTGGAATGGAGGGCTGGCCAGTCACGGTGCCGCCGTCGGGATTACCCTCTCGGCCTGGCTTTACTCACGCAAACACCGCGATCAACCGCTGCTCTGGTTACTGGATCGACTCGCCATCCCCGTTGCGCTGGCCGGCTTTTTTATCCGCATCGGCAATTTCTTTAACTCGGAAATTCTCGGGCGGGCCAGCGATGTTCCCTGGGCTGTGGTCTTCAAAGATGGCCTGGGGCTCAGTCCGGAACAGAAGCTGGTTCCCCGTCATCCGGTGATGCTTTACGAATCCCTCTGTTACGGCTTCATCTTTGTTCTGCTGCTGCTCGTTTACCGGAAGTACAAGGAACGCACGCCCCGCGGACTGTTGATCGGACTCTTCTTCATCACCGTCTTCACCGCCCGTTTTGTGCTGGAGTTCTTCAAGCTCCGTCAGGCAGCATTCGCGGAAAATCTCCCCCTCAGTGTGGGGCAGATGCTCAGTATTCCACTCGTGATTGCCGGCATCGTATTCCTGCTTTATCGCAGGCCTGCGCCCCCTCTGGAAGAAGAAGTCGCCCTGCAGACGCCACGAGAACCAGCCGCGAAGGCATAAAAACAGCGAATGTGGATGTATGTGTCCTGTTAGAAAAGTGTACACAGAACGTCTATAAATACACTCGCAGGCTGAAAATATGTGGCCTTTTGTCTATTTTACGGGATCGTATTGCCTTAAATCAGAGATCCTTGTAAAGTCCGCGTGCCAAATACTCAGATTTTACTACTGATGACCAGAGCGGAATTCACATTTTGAATTCAGCCGTTTTTTTTCAACACGAATGTGGGACATCGGTGTATAATGAGTTGCAGGCTTTAACTCGCTTGCTGCCAGTACGGCAGTGTTCAAAATGAATCGAGGCGATTTGTGGCTCTCACGGATATTGATAAAAATTTGCTCAAACGCTGCTTAGCAGAAGAGCCGGGTGCCTGGAAAGACTTCGTAGACCGGTTTATCGGCCTGTTTACACACGTCATCCACCACACCGCTCACGCCCGCAGTATTCGTGTGACCGACAACGACATTGACGACCTCTTGTCCGAAGTCTTTCTGGTTCTGCTGGCCAACGACTACCGTGTGCTGCGCAACTTCCGTGGACAGAGTTCTCTGGCCACTTATCTGACCGTGGTTTCCCGTCGCGTGATTGTAAAAAAAATGGTCGAGCGACGGATGGCTGAAGCTCTGGGACATGTCTCTACCTCTTCGCGCATCGAACGTGTCTCCGACGAACAGACCCGTCAACAGCAGGCGCTTGAGGATCAGGAAGAGATCCAGAACATGATTCGCCAGCTGCCTCCGGCGGACGCTCAGATTGTGGAGCAATATCACCTGCAGGGAAAGTCTTACCAGCAGATCAGCAGTGATCTGGACATCCCGGAAAATTCGATCGGCCCCACACTCACTCGGGCACGCAATCGCATGCGGGAAAATAAATCCCGGACACGCACGCTCTAATTCATAATAGAGTTCACCTCCTTCTTACTCAGTCTGACGCTCACGTTACGCGCCGACAGTTTCTATTGCTGGTTCAATTACTGAAGCTCCGTCCCGATCCCTGGCCCTGTCCGAATCCCGGAGGAGGACCACCAAAGGGGGGCGGACCAAAGCCACGTCGTCCACTGGGACCGCGTTGTCCCGGTCCGGGGCCGCGTCGCATAAAACTCGGATCCGGCGTCCCGCGCCACAGACGGGGGATATAGGGGAAATCTTCGGTGATGTAGTAGTGATAGATCCCTTCCGGGTATTCGGGGGTCACACCCATGCGTCCGTTGCATTCATCCAGGTCACCCGCGTCCGCGACATATTCATAGTCAGCCACAAACGTCCCGTCATACCTGCCGCGCGGGCCACTCGGTCGATTCCCTTTCTTGATTCGGTAGCTCGATTTCATTTTGCGAACCGCGCTCTCAGCATCGTTTGCATCGCTAAAACCAAACTGGGCATAAATCGGAAAACCATCTGCGGCCACACCGATCAGCGTGACTTCACCTGTTTTCCCCTGCTTTTGAATCAGTCCCGTCGGCAGACCATGATAGTGATAGCTGCCGGTTGGCTGGACATGGGCATTGCTCTGATCCAATCCGAGATTGATCTTTCCCGACTTGGCTTCATAGTTCCAGCCTGAACTGCGATTCCGGTTCCAGAACTCCGCAGTCGCCGCATCAAAGACCACACCATTGCTGGCGACTCCAAACGGAGAATGCGATACAGGCGTAGGGTTGCGGGTCGCCCTCGGTTCCATGGTCACACGGAATTCATACTGCTGCGGTCGAATCGTATTTGGATTGTTCCGATTCGGAAACCGGCCCGGCTGGTGATCGGGGATGCCGTTGGAATAGATGTACCGGTAGTTATCCTTAATGACCACCTTGACCTGGTTCGTCGCACTGGTATTCGTGGATCCGAAACCCGGAGGCCCGAACCCGGGAGGTGGATATCCAAACAGGGGAGCGGCACATCCGAGCGTCGCGAAACAGCAGAGCGTAAGCAGTCGCATATTCAAGGGGTTACCTCATTTTCACCAGACCCGGTTCGTCGCCAGAAAAATTCACGGATTCTTCTCACCTGTTTGAATAACGGGCTGACCACCGTGGAATCCACTGGCTTTGATCTGTTTTTTGTCAAAATGAAACCAGGTGTCGCCTCTCCGAAAATACGTTCACAAGGCTCTCGGACAGGCGTTCTGTTGACAGTCCACCCTGCGCTCACAAGAATCAACGTAGTAGTCAGCAGTCGCCGTCATAAACGACTGGCGCTGATTTCGCTTCAATCAAGGAATGATATGTCCCATTGATTCTCCGGAATCTGGAAATGGATTGACCGATGCAAACTCTCCGAACTCGCTTCCTGTTTGCGTTCCGCACCGCTTTTCTGGTCTGCTGCGTCAGCCTCCTGACGACGGGCCCCGCTTTACAGGCTCAAACAAAATCCAAAACACCCGAGTCCACACAAACGGCTCCGGTGAAAACCGGTTTTGTGAATGCCGTCTATAAAGATGACGCCGGCGAACATCGCTACGTTGTCTTCGTACCCCTCGATTACAACCCCGCGAAGAAATATCCGGTGATCCTCTTCCTGCATGGCGCCGGAGAACGGGGTAGCGACGGACTCAAACAGACCCAGGTCGGCTTGGGACCGATCATCAAACAGCAGGAAAAAACATTTCCATTCATCGCTGTCTTCCCGCAGGCGGAGAATATGAAAGAACGTCTGCTCGAGGGCTGGCTGGCTGACTCCTCAGATGGCAAACGGGCTCTACAGATCCTCAACCAGGTACTGCAGAAATACTCAACCAATTCAAACCAGCAGATCCTGACCGGCTGGTCCATGGGGGGCTACGGCGCGTGGAGCATGGCGGCCGCTTTTCCCAACCGCTGGTCGGCCGTGGTACCTCTCTCCGGCGGCGGTAAAACCGAATGGGCGGCGCAACTCAAAGACGTTCCCCTCTGGGCATTTCATGGTGCCAAAGATCGGGTAGTCCTGCCGGAAGAATCACAGCGGATGATCGATGCAGTCAAGAAAGCAGGCGGCGAACCGCGCTTCACCCTCGTTCCCGATGCCGGACACGATGTCTGGAAAGTCGCCTACTCTCAACCTTTGTTCGACTGGATGCAGAATCCCACTCAACAGATTGATCCCGCCGCACCCTTGCTGGTCAAGCCGGATCGTAAACAACCGGCTGCCGTCGACAGCGAAACTCCCTTCGTACCGGCACTGATGATCAATGATGCTGTCTCGGTGCGACTGGGCAATCGTTTTCTGCAGTCCCTCGCCGATGCAGTTCCCAGCATGGTTCCCGCGGATATGCTCGAAGGACGCATTGCCGACATTCAGGACTGGACCACCGCCCAGGGACGCAGCTTCAGTGTGCAGTTTTCCGGGATTTCCTATAAGGGAGCACTGGAACGCGCCGCCGTAGAAGCCTACGCTGCCGGCACCTTGAACATTCAGCTGGGTATCAAGGATGTGAACCTCTATATCAGCAACACCTACGTCACCGGCAATCGACATTCTGCGGTCGCCGGCCCGATCTCGGTCAGCATCGGTCATCAAAGACCGGTCTGGCTCAGCTTCGATGTGCGGCCCTTTATCCAGGGAGACCAGCTCAAGCTCAAACTGATCCGCACGCGGTTCACCATTCCCCAGGACAACTGGTACGTCTCCGGGCCGGCGGGTGTTTCGACCCGCGGGATCGGCATGACTTCTGAAAAGGTCTCCAGCGGACTGATTGACGGTATTTACGGGAGCAAGGGCCGTATTGAAGATGAAGTCAAAGCGATCGTCCCCGGTCTGGTGGATGAGCTCGAAAAGCAGCTCAGCTTCAGCGAAGCCAGCCAGGTCGTCGATGCCGTCTGGCCGCTTCCCGTCTATCAACCGCGAATTAAACTCTGGCCCCGTGAGGTCGTCACCGATAAACAGGGGGTCTCAATCAATTTTGGTCTGACCGTCGCAGCCCTGGATCCGACCAATCCACCGGCCACCGTTCAACAGGTCAACGCCTTTGGAACCCCCGTGGATGAAATTCCCAAGGTCACCGATCTGCAGGTCGGCGTCGCGCCCGGGATTCTCAAACCGCTGACCGAGATGCTCGTCAAAGACGATGTCGCGCGAATTCCCGTTCTGGATATTCCCGGTCACTCGTTCGATCCATTGGCGGATCGTAAAACATTACAGCAGGTCTTTCCCGATCTGAAGCAGTACGGCGACGGACTGCAGATCTGGTCTGAACTGGTACTCACGCGACCGATCCAGGTAGAAGACAGCAACAAGCCCAAGTCTGCCAGCGACGATCCGTTTCGCTTCGTCGTTCCCCGGGCGGCGATTTCAATGGCGATCAAAAAATCGGCCTCCGATAAACAGTGGACGCCTTACGCTGAGTTCTCACTTTCACTGAGTCAGGACGTCGATCCCGAGATCATCAATCAGAGTTTCTCGAAACGGGCCATTCGCCTGGACTGGGAAGGTGATTCACGCATTGGGGGTCTCGCCCGCTTCGCGCCGGAATACAAGCCGCAGGATAAAAACATCGATCAGGAAAAACTGCGTTCCCTGGTCCAGGCGGCCTGGGATGGCTGGACGAAGCAGGGCCCCGCTTCGGTCGCAGAGATCCCCGACATCGAACTCGGCTTCGGCCGTTATCGTATCCAGCAGATCCAGTGGTCTGCACCTCAGCTGCTGGCGACCTTCTCCGTACCCGAATTGAAGATCACCAACGGTACGAAACAGGACATCGAATACGAACTGAAAAGTCCCTACAGTGACTGGGGCGGACCGTACAAGCTGAAGTCCGGCGAGTCGCATGCCTTCGATGCGGCGATGCCACTCACCTATCGACGCAAAGTCGATGGGCAACTACAAGTCTTCACGCTCGCCTCCGGTTCGCATTTTGAGTTCCTGCCCGAAGCCGGTCACCCGGAAGGCGTGCTCTACGAAGCCGCCGATAACTGATCACTCTTCAACGGCCGCCTCGGTAGACGGGGCGGCCTCATAGCTGATCAGGGGGAACAGCGTCCGCTCCAACAGATAGGCCGGTGTGATCCCCAGGCTGACAATCAGTAACACGGCTGGTGCCAGCGCCAGCCAGACCAGCGCCCGTTTCTCAGCGGGCGCTGTTTCTTTGTCGGCTTTGTCGGGAGCGGATTGCGAAACGGTCAACAGCTGCCAGCCTCCGCGAATCAGTGCGAGGTTGAACAGCAGCGTTCCCAGCAGATAGCCCAGGGCCAGCAGCATCTGCTGGCTGGTCAGGCTCCACAGGAACGCAAAGCAGGCGGTGAAACCACCCAGGCCCGGAGCACCGATCAGAGTCAGCAGCGACAGCCAGCCCAGCCAGTATAATACTCGTTCTGAGGGATGCCCCTGTGTCAGTGACAGGCAGGGAATCACCAGCAGCAACACTCCCGCAGCCAGCCCCTGCACGACATTCAACACAGCCAAATAAGCGACGACTTCTTGAGAGGCAGAGAGAATCGTCAGCGTTAAGGCCGCCTGTCCCACCAGAAACCAGACGACAGTCTGCAACAGTTCCCGACGGGCACACGCCAGTAACGCCGTGATCAGGAAGCCGACAATTCCCCACAATGCCAGCAGGGAATACAGGCTCTCACTCACGCTCTGCTGCAACGGTACCAGGCAACGCAGCATGCCGTAGACGCTCAACTTGGTAAGGATCAATAATAGAATCAGTGACCAGCCCGTCATCACCGAGGGGGATGCGGTCTGTGCTGTCTGCTGTTTCAGCCACTGAGTCATGCCGTAATAAGCGGGGAACAGAAAACCTTTGCAGGCAAAGCCGGCCAGTAACAACAACAGGATCCACGGGGCACTGGTGCTCCAGTAAGCTTCAGCTAAAGGATAGAGTCGGACGTCGCTCCTGCTCTCCCGGAACAAGGCGTCAAACTGAAAGGTGAGTGCCTGCGGCGCCTCGAGCAGCACACCCTGCATCCAGGAAAACGATGTCGCAGCCAGCAGCAGTCCCGCCAGAATCAAAGTATCCCCCAGGAGCTGCAGGTACAAGGTACTTTCCAGCACCGATCGGGCCCGCGAACCGTTCCAGACCTGGAGCAGACCGATGGTGCAGACCGTCGACAGAAACAGGAACGTCACAAAACTGATCACATCATGCGAGATCAACAGTCCCGCCAGCAGAGACTGCAGAATCAGTAACAGAAAGTAATGCCGATGCGAGACCCTCGTCAGGCGATTGGAAAAGAAGACTAACAGCGGCCAGAGGCAGGTAATCAACAGCAGAAACCAGGCGGACAGCGCATCGAGGCCCCATTGAAAATTCCGGGGTGTGGCGGCGTCGGGTCCGGCCGTACTCAGTACCGGCAGCTTGAGCGTAATCGAAATGATGCGGGTCGCTCCGGTTCCCTGCAGTTCGGGGGCGAAGAGGACCAGTGCCAGAATCAGACAGGAGACGAGCGTATTCGAGAACGCGGTCCAGCGATGGAATTCCAGACCCAGTTTCACGCTGCCCAGGCCAAAGCAGGCCCCGGCGACTGGCATCACTACCAGCAGTACAGGCGAAAACGAAATCAGGGAATTCAGAAACAGGTCCATGAACGGGGCTCAATCAAAAAATTAAATCAATCTTGGCATAATCGTAACCGGGGAACCGCATCCCGCTAAATCTGTAACACCATCAACACCAGAATTAACACAGACAGAGTCATCACCAGAATCAATGTCGGAAAGGTGACCTGGCCGTTCTGCATGTGCAGCAGCAGATCGCCCCAGGCCCGAGGCAGTCGCTCCAGCGAGAACCGACTCAGGCGGGAAACGATCCACTCCTCAGCCAGGGATACTGTGCGAGCCAGCAACTCCAGTGGTTGAATCAACGCACGGTCCAGCAGCGACATCAGGTAATAATGCGAACGTCCCAACTGCAGCAGGGCCGGCGGTTCCGTAGTCGCGCTAGAACGGGAACGTCCCACGGTCATCCAGGTAAGGATCATCGCGACCAGCAGAGCCAGACCGAACAGGCTGCACATCAGCCAGTCATGTTCGAACAGGGGAGGCAGCATTTCCAGCAGAGGTCCCGGCCAGAGAGTCGGCATAAAAGGGAAGGGGATCAGTAACAGGCTTGCCAGCAGACTCACCCCCAGTGTCGCACTCCACAGGGCGAGCACCGGGAAGGATGCACCAGTCTTCGAGGATGAGTTTGAATCCGCCAGCGAGAAATAAAATCGCATCAGGCCTGCAACATATCCCGCCGCAACAGGTACGGTGAGCCAGATAAAGAAGCTGACGCGTAAATCGTCGGTTGAGCCCCACGCCAGAATCAGCGCCGGCAGCAGCCCCACCAGTCCACAGACCGCCAGCAGGATCAACAACATCATACAGAGTTTAATCGATGCCAGCGCTGCCCTCGGGATTCCATTCTGCTCTTGCCAGGCTGCCAGTAAAATCAGGATCACCAGGACCAGCAGTTCGAGAACCACCAGTGCCAGCGTGCTGGACAGCGTTCCCACCTGACCCAGTCCCACCGACGCGACCGCCAGTCCCGCGAGCGTCGCCGTCAACCAGCTCAGGCTGCGATCCGGATGCACATCGCGTGGCAGGCTCAAGGCGGAAAAGAGAGTCAGCAGAGCAGACAGCGTTCCCAGTTGCACCATCAGTGTGCGGGTTGCTGGGACCGCCTGAATCAGAGGCGCGCAGCGGAGCAACAGGAACAGTCCCGCGGTCATCGCCAGCAGATTGATCCCCGCCAGCGAACGTGCCGCCCAGTGCTCCTCCCGACTCACCAGCAGGGCCGAAGCAGGAAACAGGCTCAGGCGAGGCAGGGCGGCAAAGAAGAGCAACACGCTGATGCCGGGCAGGGCAGTGCGATTGGTTTCCGCAACCTGGGTCAACGCCGCCGGCTGCAGCATCGTAAGAAAATCCAGGCTGGTGAAATTGGTCTGAACGAGAAATAGTCCCAACAGCAGCATCCCATCCCCCAGCGCATTCCAGCCCCACCAGTGTCGGCGTGCCGTTACCGGAGCGAGTATCGTCCGCTGGTGCACTTCATGCAGCAGGTTCAGACTCATCGAGAGCAGGCACCAGCAGAAAAAGAGTTGCAGAAAGTTCGTCGCCAGGATGATGCCAGTTGTGGCACAGAAGCCCATCAGTAACAGCAAACCCCCAAAGCGCGGCGCAACGGTGTCTGCAGACTCAGCTGAATCGCGCGGACTCAACAACAGCACGCAGAGCATGCCTGCCGAGACCAGCGTATAGAATGTCAGGCTCAGTGAATCGTAGAGTACACCGATTTCCAGAGGCAGAGATGTTTCCCCGGGAAGCGTCAGCCAGCGGACCAGGGGGAACGAGTAAGACTGTTCTCCCAGCAGGGGACTGAAGTAACCAGCCGAGGCCACCGCGACCAGTGTCGTGACTGAGACTCCCAGCAGTTCGGGCCACCGCGGATTCCCTTTGAGAATGCGACAGGCAACCAGGGCCGACATCACCACCGTGACGAAGGGCACGACCAGTCCGAGTTGCAGTAACAGCGTGATTGTTTTATCCACCAGACCCGGCCCCCCTTTCCACGGGGGACTTCGTTTCCGCAGGGGTATCAGTATCAGGTGATTTACGGCGCAGGCTGAGTACCGCCAGCGCAGCGGCAGGCAGCATCACCAGAAACAGGACGAACAGAAAAAACACCGTCTGTGCCCGCGAACCCTGATACTCTGCAAACGCCGCCAGCATGAGGCCCGCTCCCTGCAGCCAGATCAGCAGCGAAAAGACGGTCGCCAGGCGATGCCGTTGCAGTAGCATTCCCAGGTAGCCGACTGCGATCAGGATGATCCCGATCATCAGATTCTGGTGGAGGACGGCGGTGGCCTGCAGCAGGATCATGCGTTCCCTCCCGGTTCCTCTGTCTGTGAAACGCGGGACGCCCGCGGGGAAAAGACCAGCCAGGTCATGCCCTCAAAGACCAGCAGCACGAAGCAGAGCAGAAGCAGCAACGTCGGCCAGTGTTGACTGAATAACCGGGGCAGCAGTTCCGGTAAGGAGAGCCCGGTCCATTCTGATTTCGGTACGGGTGTCACTTCGGCTCCCGGCCCCCAGTCCCGCTGGACCACCCACAGACAGACGCATAACAGAAATCCACATGCCAGGCAGGCCAGCAGCGGTTCGCGGAATGCGCCCTCTTCGTCCTGCTCTGCCGAGACTGTTTCGGATGATTCCTCATCGATGCAGTTGTGATAACAGAGCAACAGGATCAGACCTCCCAGAGTCAGCCAGCTGAGAATCATCAGCGGAGGCATGTGAGCCTGGAGAAATAATAATCCACTGGAGAGCAGAGAAACCGACGCAGCGCCCAGGGCCCATCTCATTCGCGAAGCGAGTACTGCGGCCGCACCACTGACGATGACCAGCGTACCTACGGGAATCGGACTGAATAACGCCAGCAACGACTCCGCATTGCCTTCGGTCTTGAAAGAGAAGGGGGCTCCGAACCAATAGAGCAGGATCAGCAGTGCCCCGATTGAGAGCAACGGCCAGCCCCAGCGGCGAGCCGTCTCCGGTGCCTGATGTGTCGTTAAATTCAGATAACCATACACGCCCGTCAGCATCAGTAGAATCAGGACCGCCAGTGTTAAAAACAGCAGGTTATCCGCGGTGCCGGGCAGGTAGAATAACAGCTCGTCGATCATGGCTGAACCTCCCCTGCAGGCTGTACTTCCGCGTGTGCGTTCGTGGAAGCGGGGAACGGAAACCGAGGCAGCACAAAGCCCCACCAGATCGCCAGCAGGCTGAAGTTGAGCAGCAGATGCATGTAATGGTCTGACATGCCCAATACATGAAACGCCAGAAACGAAGCGGAAACCGCAACCAGCGACAGCCAGAGCAACAGCTTCCACAGCGCTTCCGGATCATAGCCGGGACGTCGTTTCAGAAAACGGATCAGTCGATAATGGACTCCCACCAGCACCAGGGGCAGGGCGGGAAACAAACCAAATCGCATGACAATCTGCAGCACGCTCATCTCCTCGCGCGGGCTGAAGCAGGTCAGGCTGAGGATGATGATAGACATCACGAAGACGGTGTTAAAAAGATGCAATTCGCGAATCCAGTGCTGTACCGGCCGGACAGGTTTGGGTGCCTGGGCATTGACGAGAATCACAGGGCCGGTCAGCGACAGGAACAGCGCCAGCATTCCCACTGGTTGTATCAGCAGCAACCAGACAGTGGAGGTCGCGCCGCTCGTAGCCTGTTCCGCATGCACGGGGAGATAGGCTGCCACCGAGGCGAAAGACAGCAGCAGCGGGAGCCAGAAATATCCATTGAGTAGCAATCCCGACAGCGGGTGCCTCTGTCGCTCGGTTACCGCCAGACTGATATGCCCCGCTGCCTGTAGCAGTACGAACAATCCCAGATACATCATCGGTGCATAGCGGCACGTCACGAGCCCGGTCGCTTCGACCGGTTCACTCCGTATGGACCACATGTTGGTGATATAACCGGGGAGAAAAGCAATGGTCAGCAGACCGCAGGTCAGTGAGAACAGCAGCAGACAGCGTTCGCTCCGTTGAGTGATCTCTGCCTGGGAACGGGCAACCCGCTTCACTGCGAGTTGCAGTCGCGTTTTGGCGGAGGCGTTCAGGGGAGACCAGGCCGTCTCTGCCAATAGCAGCGAGATAAACAGAAACACGAGCGTGCTCATCAGGAACAGGGGAATCTGCCACAGCATCAGGTGGCCTCCGTCGGATTCGAATCATCGGCGGACGCTGGTTCCTGTTTCGCATAGATCGTCAATTCAGGAGCAGAGGGCACCGGTGCGGTCTGCGGCTTTTTCGGTGCGGTCAGCATGCCCGACCAGAGTGCCATACCCCAGGTCAGGAGCAGGGCCGCTCCCAGAGTCCAGGTGATCGGGTTCCGCAGTGAGGTTGTCTGCACGCTGATTCCCAGTACCAGCAGCAGAATACAGACGGCTATCAATACGGTCGTAAAGTTCCAGTACAGCGCGTGCTGTGGTGCTTCATAAGGGCCGGCACACGACACGGAGTCTTCGACGATTGATTCGGACTCGTCGCGAAACCATTTCTGAATGGTCCACCAGACAGCCAGCGCCGTCAGCGAAGCAGTCAGCAGTAATATCAGAAAGGTGAACCAATCCATGGTGGGCTTTCGACGAAATGCGGAATAGCAGCCGGGAACGCAGGTGACCGAACTCTTGATAGGTACCAATTTTAAGTGAAATCGAGGACGAAGCGAAGCGACTCGCCTCCTGCAAATCTTCCAATTCAGGAAATGAATGTGCGGCGCCACTTTACAGTAGACGCCCACCTGCCAACAATGCTACCGGTCGAGCATGCGGATCTGTCGGCACCGGTTGAACGAGATCCCGCTGCGTCCGGGGAAGGCACTCTCATGAATGATGAATCACAGACTCTGATCTTTGTCTACGGCACTCTCAAGCGGGGGTTCTGTCGGGCTCCGTTTCTGTCTGATCAGCAGTTTCTGGACGAAGCATGTACCGCGCCCCGTTACGCACTCTATGATTGTGGCGCGTACCCCGCACTGGTTAAAGACAACATCACAGGCATCCGCATTCAGGGCGAACTGTGGCGCGTGGATGCACGGGGGCTGGAAGTCCTTGATGAAGTCGAAGGGGTTGCCGAACAACTCTATGCCCGGGAAAGCATTGAACTCGAGTCGCCGCTGATTTCCACGGGAGTGCAGGCTTACTTCTATCTGCCCGATGTCTCGCAGCTGCCCCGTCTGGGAGATTGCTGGACCCGACAGACCTGAATTTCCATGGGAGACGCTTGTGATTTTTCGTTCAGCGCCTCACAATGGCGCTGCTGACTCAAATCGCTTTTGGAGAACCCGTCATGTCTGCGCCCACCAAAGCCCGCAGAACCGTATCCTACGCATCGTTACAGGAAATTGCTGACGACGCACAACGTCTCCATGCTGCTGGTGCCCCCACCACGGGAAACTGGTCGCAGGGGCAGATCTATGATCATCTGGCACGATTGATGGATGGCTCTCTGGACGGCTTCGACTTCACCGCTGCCTGGCCGTTACGCAAGATTTCGAAGTGGATTTTCAAACCACTGATTTTCAAGAAAGGCATGCCCGCCGGTTTCAAATTGAAAGGGGATGCCGGCAGAGTCCTCCTTCCAGATCCAGTCGCAGACCAGGCGGGGCTCGATCATCTGTTGCAGGCGATTTACCGTCTGCAGAACGAATCGCAGCGTCACCCCAGCCCCGTGCTCGAGGAACTGACCCGCGAAGAGTGGGATCTGCTGCATCGTCGACACGCCGAACTGCACATGAGTTTCATCGCCGAACCGGAAGCCTGACCTCCCACCCCATCGAGGATCGACGTGGACGACGAACCGAATTCTCCCCCAACGGAGCCCGCACGACCGAAAACATTCGACGAACGCCTCCGCAGTTGGAGCCTGCTCAAGCGTCTGCTGCTCGCCTTCTGTCTGCTCACTGCATCTTACATCACAGCGGCGGGTACCGGATTGATGATCCTGCTCATGCTGGCTTTCTCGACTGACGGCTGCCAGCACTTTCCCGATATGCTCGGCTTCTTCGTCTTTCAGTTTCCCATTTACGCACTGGGAATCTGTACCGCCCTGCCGGCCCTGTTTCTGGCCTGTGCCTGTTCAATCCGCTGGATCGTAGGCTCGATCTTTTTCTGCGTGGGTCTTTGTGCGTTCTGGCTTGTGGGGGGCTTCATCGCAATCGTGATGGCCTGTCAGTAGAGGTATCCGCCCGCGGCGTCTATAATGCCGCTGCAGTGATCTAATGACACACAGTGAATGACCGGAAAGGGATGCAATGGCAGAGTCGCAGGGAAACAGAATCATCGTCGTGGGAGGAGTCGCAGGGGGCGCCAGTGCTGCAGCCCGGGCACGTCGCTGCGATGAACACGCGGAAATTATTCTGTTTGAGAAAGACGAATACGTCTCTTTCGCCAACTGTGGTCTGCCCTATTTTATCGGCGAGGAAATCACCGAACGCAGCAAGCTGCTCGTCGCGACACCCGAGCTGTTTCGAAACCGCTTTAACATCGATGTCCGCACCCGGCACCTGGTACAATCAGTCAACGTCGAAAACAAAACCGTCTCGGTTCTCAATCGGGAGTCGGGTGAGGTGAGCGAAGAGCCCTGGGATCGGCTGATTCTCTCTACCGGTGCGGCCCCGATCACGCCCCCTTTGCCGGGCATCGAATCCGAAAACGTATTCACACTCCGTAATCTGAACGACGCAGATGCCATCAAGGCCTTTATCGCGGAGCACGGCTGCCAGAAAGCGGTCGTGGTGGGGGCCGGCTTTATCGGACTGGAGATGGTGGAACAGCTGCATCATCTGAAACTGGAGACAGATCTGGTCGAACTGCAGCCCCAGGTCCTGCCTCCACTCGATCCGGAAATGGCCCGCCTCGTTCAGAACGAACTGATCGATCACGACATCAAGGTGCATCTGGGAACAGCCGTCGTGACGATCCAGACTGAAAACAACACAGCCACCGGAGTCGAACTCGGTAACGGAACACAGATCGCTGCAGACCTGGTCATCCTGGGAATCGGCGTTTCCCCGGCGATTGAACTGGCCCAGGCCGCAGGCATTGAAATCGGCGCACGGGGCGGCATTGCCGTGAATGACTTCATGCAGACATCGCATCCAGACGTTTACGCGGTCGGCGACGCCGTCGAATATCAGCACGGCGTTCTGGGAACACCCCAGCGCATTCCGCTCGCCGGTCCCGCGAATCGCGCCGGACGTATCGCCGGTCAACATGCCGCCAGCACCTCGGCCGACCCGATGATTGCCCCCATGGGAACGGCCATTGTCCGTGTCTTTGGTATCACCGCAGCGTTGACGGGACTCAGTAAAAAGTTCGCGGAACTCACTCAACGTAAAAATCGTTCCATCATCGTTGTCGGCAAACATCACGCCGGCTATTTCCCCGGAGCCCAGCAGCTGTTTCTCAAGCTGACCTACGATCCTGAATCAGAGCGGATTCTGGGCGCCCAGTCTGTCGGTCGTGAAGGCGTCGATAAACGTATCGATGTGATCGCCACTGCGATGAAGTTTAAAGGCACCGTCCGCGATCTGGCCGGTGTCGATCTCTGTTATGCTCCGCCCTTCGGTTCGGCCAAGGATCCGGTCCACATAGCGGCGTTCGTTGCCTGCAACGATCTGGATGAGCTGACCCGCATCATCGAAGTCGATGCCGACCTCTCTGCTTATCAGATTCTCGATGTCCGTTCCCAACAGGAAGTCGACACGTTCCGCTTCCCCGAGATTACGCACATTCCCGTCGACGAACTCCGCGGTAGGCTGGGTGAACTCGATGCGTCGCGGCCGATCATCACCGTCTGCCATTCCGGGATGCGGGCTTATATCGCCGCCCGGATCCTGCAGCAGTCGGGTTTCGAAGACGTCCACAATCTCACCGGCGGCATGCTCATGCAACGCTTCGCCCGACCGGAGCTGTTTGAATAATTTATCCTGCTCAATAATCTGGAAACCCACACCACACGATGTTCGCCGACTTCGCTCTCATCTCGGTTCTGCTGGTCATCTCGCATCTTTTACGTTCCCGACTGCGTCTCCTGCAGAATCTGCTGATTCCCGCACCCATCCTGGCGGGCTTCCTCGGATTGATCGGCGGCCCGCAACTGCTGGGCTGGCTTCCCTTCAGTCTCACCGGGGAAGGCAAGATCGCGATGGAGCGTTATCCCTATGAACTGATCGCGATTCTGTTCGCAACCCTTTTTCTCGGACATCAGCCCCACCGTCCCACGCTGCGAACCATGCTCCGCGATGTCGGCGATACCTGGTTCTATAATTTCGCTGCCTACATCGGACAGTTCGGCGTCGCCCTCCTGTTTGGTCTGTATATTCTGCCTTTGATGTTTCCTGATCTCAATCCCGGCTTTGCCCTGATGATGCCCGCCGGCTTCGCGGGGGGACACGGCACAGCGGCCGCGGTCAGCGAATCCCTGCAGGCAGGTGGCTTCAATGACGCACAAAGCCTGGGCTTCACGTTTGCCACGATTGGTCTGCTGATCGGGATCTTCGGCGGTCTGACGTTGATTAACATCGCTACCCGACGGGGCTGGACGCACCTGGTCTCTTCCGCACAGGAACTGCCCGAGAGCACCCGCTCCGGTTTTCTCACTCCGGAAGAACAGACCTCAATGGGCACCAGCACTGTCAGTGCCATGTCCCTTGATCCACTTACCTGGCACTTCGCGATCGTGATGACCGCGTTCGGCGGTGCACACGGAATCGATTACCTGTTTCGACACGTACTCGAATCCAAAATCATTCTGCCCCTGTTCGCAGTGGCGCTGCTGGTCAGTGCGGTGTTACAACTGGTACTCGAACTCTGTCACATCGGCAAGTATGTCGATCGGCAGGTGATGGCCCGCATCGGTTCCTCGGTCTCCGACTACCTGATTGCCTTCGCGGTCGCCTCGATCAAAATCAGCGTAGTCGTTGAATACATGGCCCCGCTGATCGTCATGTCGCTGCTCGGTTTCCTCTACGCGATTGGCATGCTCTGGTTCCTGGGGCGGCACCTGTTTCACAACTTCTGGTTCGAACGCAGCATCTTCGCCTACGGCTGGATGACCGGCGTCGTCGGCATCGGTGTGCTGCTACTGCGGATCGTCGACCCGCAACTCAAATCCAAAACCCTGCAGGACTACGGCCTCGCTTTTGTTGGTATCTCACCTCTGGAGATCCTGCTGATCGTCGTCGTCCCGCCACTCGTCGCCCGACAGATCATTCTCGCGCCTGCAATTGTCATCGTCGTGATCGCTGTTGCCTGTTTCGCCCTCTCCGCATACTTGGTCGGCTGGTACCGCACTCCACCCGGCGAGTTCCGCCCCGGCGAACAGGAAATCATCGACGAATTGAAGTCGCCATGAAATCTCGTTCAATAGACTGGTACTTAATTAAGGTCCATATCTGGTAAATGCGACCATGAGAATCTGAACAGACGCAAAATAGATCAATACTCCTGCAATGAGTACCAGAAAATGCTGCAGGGTTGAACGATCGTGTTTATTAAACAGGAAAATGAATGCGACTGGAAAGCCCCATAATGAGTACAAGCTCAAAACTGTGAACAGAAATGAGTTCAACAAATTGGGGTAGCTTCTGATATTACCAAAGCGAATTTGTAGGCACATCACAGCTGCAAAGAATGCCTGAAGCCAGATCAGCGATCGGACGTTCGCCGGGAAGCACTTTACGAGAAACCGTTTCATGAAAAAATTTCGTGTCTTTTGTGCATTTCGTGGTAGCAAAAACGTACTTAATACCACGTTCGTGGTTCACTCCCAGCCACTCAGAACAATCTTCCCAATCGTGTGCCCCGCTTCCAGGGTTTGATGCGCCCACCGCAGGTTCTCTGCATTGATCGGCGAGCGGACCTCGTTCGCCGTACATTGCAGTTTCCCCGAGTCCAGCCACGCTGACACGCGATTCAACAGGTGATGCTGCTCGATCATATCCGGCGTCTGGAACATCGATCGCGTATACATGAACTCCCAGATCATCGTTGCCGACTTGCGTTTCATCAGCGACTGATCCAGCGGCTGCTTATTATCCACCAGTAGCACAATCTTGCCCTGTGGGCGCAGCAGGTCGATGGCCTGATCCCAGTGCTGGTCGGTATTGTTGAACAGCGCGATGTGATCGATCTGCGTCAAACCCAGCGTTTCCACCTGCGGACGCAGCGGCTCAAAATGATTGATGACATGGTCGGCCCCGAGTTGCTTGACCCACTCGATCGACTCCGGCCGCGACGCGGTGGTGATCACCGTCAGTCCTGCCAGCTTCGCGAGTTGGATCCCAATCGAACCGACGCCCCCGGCTCCGCCGGTAATCAGAATCGTCTCACCCGCATTCCCTCCTTCCACGTCAATGCCCAGCCGATCGAAGAATGATTCATACGCGGTGATCGCTGTGAGGGGAATGGCTGCTGCCTGAGAAAAGTCGAGTGATTTCGGCTTCGTACCCACAATTCGCTCGTCGATCAACTGGTACTCGGCATTGCATCCGGGGCGGGTAATGTCACCTGCATAAAACACTTCATCACCCGGCTGGAACAGTTCCACCTCCGGTCCGACCGCCTCGACGACTCCCGCCGCATCCCAGCCGAGCACTTTGGGAGCAGGTTCCTCCCCCTCTTTGGGAGCCCGGACTTTGGTATCCACCGGGTTGACAGCAATCGCTTTCACCGCAACCAGCAGGTCCCGCCTGCCTGGCTTCGGTTGATCCAACTCAACATCCATTAATGATGCGGGATCCTCAATCGGCAGATAACGGGTCAAACCAACGGCTTTCATATTTCAGGCTCCTCTCCAGGGACGATGGGATCTCGGGTGATGAATATCATGTCATGTTCTTCGGAATCGAAACAGAAATCAAGTTCGCTCTCTTCAGTCAGGATCACACGTTGATAGTGAGCGTTTAGCCCAGATCATCTACCAGTCCCCCTTCGACGCGGAGCGCTGCTCCGGTGGTGACGGAAGACAACGGCGATGAGAGCCAGGCGACCATCGAGGCCACCTCTTCCGGTTCGATGAATCGTTCGATCAATGAGTTCGGGCGAAACCGGGGAATGAACTCCTTGCGCATTTCCTCAGCAGAAATCCCTTCGTCCTCTGCCAGTTGCGCGACGAAATCCGCGACGCCGTCCGTCCAGGTCGGGCCGGGTAGAACGGCGTTGACATTCACCCCTGTCCCTTTCAGCGTTTTCGCCAGTCCCCGCATGACTGAGAGTTGTGCTGTTTTGGTCATGCCGTAATGCACCATCTCGGCCGGAATACTGATAGACGATTCGCTGCTGATAAACAGGATCCGTCCCCAGCCCCGGTCCTGCATGCCGGTCGCCAGAGCACGACTCAGTCGAACGCCGCTCATGACGTTGACTTCAAAGAAACGCAGCCACTCTTCGTCGGGAATCTCAAAGAACGGTTGTGGCTGAAAGATGCCGGCATTATTTACGAGGATATCGATCTCACCAACGGACTTGAGTCGCTCCAGAAATTCTGCAGCACCGTCCGTCGAACCAACATCGCCATGTACCGCGATCGCCCGGCCGGCTCCCTTTATCGATTCCGCTGCGGCCTGAGTGCGTTCGGCATCGCGACCATTGACGACTACCGTAGCCCCTTCATCGACCAGTGCCTGGGCAATGGCTTTTCCAATACCCGCGGTCGATCCGGTAACAACAGCTGTTTTTCCTGTAAGTTGCAAGTCCATCAAAGCCTCCCGTCACTGTGAATGATTTATCTCAGTCTGCCCGGAATCCATGAGTCAACAATTGATCCCAGCGGAATACGTTTCTCTAGAGAGCACTCTCGCATCTTAGACCAGCAACCCGGGATGATCAAATTCCGCCTGCACAACTTCGCCTGCAAGCGGTCTGCATCGCGTTGCAGCCACCCTCGACACTTCGATTTTCACTCGAACAAACAGGCTCAGACCGTTGTCTTTGATCAGGCGACTCATATGTTAAATCTCGCCAATCTCTGCTCGCGATCCGGCTGAAACAGGTTACAATCGAGACTGCAGGCACGGTACAGGGGATACCGCATTCATGATTTCCGAAAACAAAACAGAACGGTCTTACAGCCGGCGGCTGATGCAGCTCTCCACGATCCCGTTTCTGCTGCTGATTGCTTACTGGGTCCTGACCTGGTTCTGGGGCACGACGGAGGTGCAACAGGATTATGTGAAGTTCAACAGCAAAGGGTTGCCTGCCAGCGCCCGCATTTATAAGGATCGCCGTCCCGCAGATCTGGAGAGCAACTGGTATCTGATCGGTTATCCCTGTGCCCCCTGTCCGGGCATCGTCAGTCTGGAAGTCGATATGCGACATTGTGATATCTGTCCGGGCCCCGTCCGCCAGTATTTTTTCTGGTGTCCCGGCTATCATTCAAAAGTCCCCTTCTGGGGCAGACCGGTTGCAGGAACATACGAGGACACCGACTAAGATTCAATGCACTCTCTTTTCGTGTTTTTAGTGACTTTCGTGGTAGTATAAAACCGGAACCGACTCTCGTTCGATAGTTGATCCCGGTTCAGAGATTGATCCCGATTCCGTTATCTTCCAGACCCATGATTTCCCGCCAGCGGGCTTCGATCATCGCCGTATAAAGATACATGTCGGCTCCGTAGTTACCCAGCGCATAACAGTCATTCACTTCCACCAGCAACGTTTCGCCGGTCGAAGTGATTCCCCAGTCCATGCTGCAGGCGATGGGGCAGCTCTCAAACGCATGCAGTGCAGACTGCATCCGCGTTCTGTCCGGGAAAGCCAGCGGATCACCCTGGTAGTTTGCAACCGTTTTGATTGCACCGCGAAAAATATACGCGCGCCATTCCGAAATGAATTCCACCACTTCCTGCACCAGGACCTCAATTTCGCCGTCAACCGCTGCGGAGGGAATCAGGTCTTTGAACTCCTTGAAAACCGTCCCCGTAAATCGTTTATGTTCCCACAGCGGTTTCACGTGCAGTGCCCGGGTTTCCTCTTCCTTCTCGAATGGTTGGCGCACTTCTTCCAGTGTCGAAATCCAGAATTCGCGACCGATCCACTCTTTCAGACAGTCAGGCAGATCCTGCAGGTCCGGTAACGGGCGCTGGGCCCGCTTGATCGCAGAACGCACTGTTCCCACGCCACCCGCAATGATGGTTTCATCGGGAAAAGACAGCAACCCTCGATCCAGGGCGCCATCAAATAATGTGGGCGCATCAAACCGGGTGACTTCGTAACCCCGTTCCCAAAACGTATACGCGATTCGCTCCAGGTTCAGATAATTCGGATCCCCCTTTTGTCCCTGTTGCACATACGCCCGCATTGTGTTCTCCCGGAAACTGATGTTTTGCTGGAAATTGTCTCTCGGAATTTAAAAAGTCATTAAATAGGATTGTATGACACCCACGAACATTCTCAGGTTCAAGGCACAAATCTCGACCTGTTTCGTGTCTTTCGCGCCTTTCGTGGTAGAATCAAACAAACTCCACCCAGACCAGAGAGGCTCGCCATGACCACCGAACTAAAAATCAACCCGCTCCCCGCTGAAACCCCCGAAATCGGCCGCTGGCTCTGGGCTCTCGCTGAAGTCCGCCAGCGAACACTCCGCCTGGTAGCCAACATCGATCAACGGCTGCTCGACTGGCGCGGCTCCGACGGTGCTGAAAATTCCGTCGGCTCTCTCCTATATCACATCGCCCTCGTCGAAATGTCCTGGCTCTATCTTGACCTTCTGCAGCAGGAGTTTCCGCCTGAGGTCAACAATCTGTTCCCCTTTCCGATGGCGGATGAAGCCGGCAAAGTCAGTCACGTTCCCGGCGTCACTCTGCAAGAACACCTGCACCGGCTCGCGACCACACGCGAAATCGCACTCTCCCGATTTCAACAGATGACCCCCGACGAATGGCACCGGCTCCGACCTCCCGCTAATGACCAGCCCTACGAAACCACACCCGAGTGGGCCGTTTTCCACCTCATCGAACACGAAGCCGGCCACGCGTTCCAGATCTCCTCCCTCAAAGCCCGCTGGCAACGGTTAGATCCATAGGCCGCATCATTCCACATCTTCGACCTTACCCAGTGCTGCTCCCACACCACCTATGATCGCCCCCGCGGTCGCTCCCAGTCCGATCGGCACGCCAAACGCATACAGGGCCACCGGGTGCGTAGTCGTCATGACCTCTTTATTCTCCGGTAACAGGGAACCTGCGCGCTGTTCCACCTTCACAGAGGAAGCCCAGCCCGCGGGTGCAAATGGACTGTAAGCGAGCGAGAACCAGAGCAGCAGCAAAGAGCCTCCCAGCATCAGCCCCGCGAATCCACCGGCGCAACCAAAGAACGCGATCGAAGAAAGCACACCGCTCCGTTTGCCGACGGTCTTCCATTTCCCCGATTCCGGCCTCGCCAGATCTGCGGACTCTGTAGCGGCGGTCGTCTGCTCACCGACGGTCTTTGTTTGTGTCGCCCGTTTCCGAGTAACCGCCCCTGTCAGCACGAGGCCTACGCCTACCCACCAGCCGCAATGCATCCACCAGCGATACGGCTCCAGAGAGGCAGCACGCTGATTGTCAGAACCGATTTCCTGAATCAGAAAGGCCCCCAGTCCAAACAGATTCGCAAAAACCAGCCCCCCAGCAGCCATCGCCAGCAACAGTCCATAGCCCTGTGCGAGTCGTTTCCC
Organism: Gimesia chilikensis; assembly: GCF_007744075.1. Taxonomy (NCBI): domain Bacteria; kingdom Pseudomonadati; phylum Planctomycetota; class Planctomycetia; order Planctomycetales; family Planctomycetaceae; genus Gimesia; species Gimesia chilikensis. The sequence goes on from NZ_CP036266.1 coordinate 874,294, forward strand.
CAGCGTCAACAGCATCGGCATTTCTCCCCTCAAGAAACAAGAGCAGGGTACGCAAGAGTAGTGTTTTCTACCCTGCTTTCAACAGTACCAACGCGGGAGAGATCCCAGGAGATCAAAGATTTTCGTGTTCTTCTTGATAACTCTTAAGCCGCTTTTTCATATCCATTTCTTCAATCACATTCGACACAACATACACTACTGCACCAAACACGGCTGAGATTCCTAACAGGTACAGAGCCACTGTGAGATTAATGGAAGTAGTATCAGGATCACTGGTCGGATAAAACGGACTCCAGGTCAGGGAGTACCAGATCAGTAACAACGAAACTCCCATCAGGAAGCCCAGAAAGCCACCGAGAAAAGCTATCGTACAATACTGAATAAAATCATCATCCTGTTTCGCATGGATTTTCTCATTTCGTTCTACGGGAACTTCATCTTCTCTCTCAACATGCTTTTCTTTCAAATTGACCAGCAGGTGACCGGCTTTGCGAGGCAAACTGACACGTTCATTACGAATCTGATAAATTCGCATACTCAGAAAAACGCCCCCTACCAGAATCCAGCCACAATACTGCCACCAGGTGATGGAGTCCGTTCGGTCTGCCGTACCTCCCAATATTCGATAGAATATTTCGGAAGTTTTGGCAAACACGTAAGCACCCGTAAGTCCCCCTACTGCTGTCGCCAATATCACTCCATAAATGCGGAAGAAATAATGAATTATCCACCAGAACGGCATGTTTCTTCCTCTGTACTGAACTGACTTGAGAAATAAAAATTCGTGTCTTTAGTGCCTTTCGTGGTAGTAAATACATTTCGCGGTCCCCACTACAGAGGCCAGTCGCCTCCAATGCACTCCCGCTGAATCGCCGTCAGCTGCTCAATTCCCAGCGTCGCCAGTTCCAGCTGTGCGTCCAGCATTCCCCGATTGAACACCAGGCCTTCCGCCGTTCCCTGAACTTCCACGAAGTCGCCGCCGCCCGTCATCACCACGTTCATATCCACGCCAGCGGTGCTGTCTTCCACGTAATCCAGGTCGAGTACCGGCTCGCCCTCTACCACGCCCACGCTCACCGCGGCCACGCTGTTGGTGAATACCTTCTTGGGATCAAAGACTTCCCCCTCGGCCAGTTCGCACGTTTCCGGAATCGCCAGCACCGTATCCAGCAGCGCCAGGAAACCGCCTGTGATACTCAGCGTTCGCGTTCCCCCGTCCGCCTGCAGCACATCGCAGTCCACGGTAATCGTCCGCGGCCCCAGTGCGGCGAAGTCGACCACGGCCCGCAGACTCCGACCGATCAGTCGCTGAATCTCGCTCGAGCGTCCGTCCGCCCGCCGCTGTTTGCGCGGTGACGTACTGCCCGGCAGCATGTTGTATTCCGCGGTCACCCAGCCGCTCGGGTTCTCGTCGTTCTTCTTCCACGGTGGCACACTGTTATCCAGGCTCGCTGTACAGAGCACGACAGTGTCTCCCGCCGAGATCAGAATGCTGCCGGGGGTCGCTTTCGTATACCGGCGTTCGACTTTGATGGGACGGAGTTGATCGGTCTGGCGAGAATCGTGGCGCATGGAAGAATCCTGTCTGCTTGAAGGTGTCATTGTAATCTGTGTTCAGCTTAATTTTTCGCTAAAGTTACCACGCTTTGACCGCAGATTTCAATGCAAGATCTCACGCTTTCCGATAAGATAGACGTCATACTCAAACCATGTTCATTTTAGGAAGCGTCTCTCTTGCTGATCTCGGAAATTTTTCACTCACCCCAGGGCGAAGGGAAATGGATCGGGGTTCCCTCGATTTTCATTCGGACCAGTGGCTGCAATCTCCGCTGCTGGTTCTGCGATACCCCGTACACCTCCTGGAATCCCGAGGGCGAAAAAATGTCCGTCGATCAGATCCTGGAACACATCAAGCAGTACGACTGCGAACACGTCGTCGTTACCGGCGGCGAACCGATGCTGAGCCACGAAATCGAATCGCTCACCCAAAGGCTCCACGCGGACGGCAAGATCATCACCATCGAAACCGCAGGCACCATCCTCAGCGATGTCCACGCCGACCTGATGTCGATCAGTCCCAAGCTCTCGAACTCAACACCTGTCGACAACCCCGAGTGGGCACACCGTCACGACGCCCGCCGCGATCAGCCTACCGTCATTCACGAACTGATCAAACGCCATCCCTACCAGATCAAGTTCGTCGTCGATCACCGGGAAGACCTCAGCGAGATCGAGGATTATCTAAAGCGGTACCCAGAAATCAACCGCGAAAATGTGTACCTGATGCCCCAGGGCACCACCGCCGAGATGCTCGCCGAACGCATGCCCTGGATTGAAGAGATCGCGAAACAGCTCGGCTGTCAGGTCACCCGCCGGATGCACATCGAACTCTGGGGCAACGTCCGCGGGAAATAACTTCCGCACGCACAACTTCAACCGTGAAAGATCGCGGCCCGTGCCTGCTTCACCCGTTCGACGGCTGCCTCGGGCGTCTCACCCAGCACCGTCAGGTGTCCCATCTTGCGACCAATCCTCGATTCCTGTTTGCCGTACAGATGCACTTTCACATCGGGGAACTGTTTTAATGCATTCCAGTCGGGCGGACCCGGCTCCCAGTGATCGCCCAGCAGGTTCGCCATCGCCGCCGGTCCCAGTGACTGAGTCGAACCCAGCGGCAGTCCGCAAATCGCCCGCACCTGCTGCTCGAACTGACACGACACGTGACCGTCAATCGTCAGGTGCCCCGAGTTATGAGGCCGCGGTGCAATCTCGTTGATCATCAACTGCTCGTCTGCGGTCAGAAAGAACTCGACGCACAACACGCCCACCACATCCAGCCGCTCAAAGACGGCCCGCGTGATCTCCACGGCCTCCTGATTCACCTTCTCACTCTGCCCCGACGGAAACACCGAGATATCCAGAATGTGATTCGCGTGATCGTTCTTCATCGGACCATACCAGGCGAACTCGCCGTCCAGTCCGCGCACGCCCACCACTGACAGCTCGCACGTATAATCGATGAACGCCTCCAGGATCGTCTCGTCTGCACCGACTTCCTTCCACGCCGACTCTGCTTCCTCAGGCGCGTCGATCTTGACTTGCCCCTTGCCGTCGTAACCCGACGTCGCCGACTTCAGCACCGCCGGACATCCCAGTTCGTCGATCGCGGCTTTCAGTTCCTCCACCGACTTCACCACCTTGAACGGCGTCACCGGAATCCCCGCGTCCCGCAGGTCCGACTTTTCCCGGATTCGGTTCTGGGCCACATGCAGCACATGCGCGCCCGGACGTACCGGCGCATATTGCGAAGCGGCGTCGGTCGTCACCGATAGCACGTTCTCGAATTCAAACGAGATCACATCCACGTTCTTCGCGAACTCCGCGACCGCGTCCAGATCGTCATACTCGGCGACCACTTCCTTATCGGCCACCTGGCCGGTCGGCGTCAGGCGCTCGGGAGAAAAGACGTGCACGTTATAACCCAGTCGGCGGGCTTCGATGGCGAACATCCGGCCCAGCTGGCCGCTGCCCAGCATGCCCAGGGTCGCTCCGGGGGGAATCAGCTCACTCATAGTTCTGAATTTTCCAGTACGCTGTCGGTCTGATTCTGACAGAATTCCTTCATCTTCTCCCGCAGCTCAGGCCGCGAGTTACCCAGGATCCGGATCGCCAACAGCGCCGCGTTCTTCGCCCCCGATTCTCCAATCGCCAGCGTCCCTACCGGCACGCCTCCCGGCATCTGGACAATCGACAGCAGCGAATCCAGCCCCTGCAGGGCCCGGCTCTTCACCGGCACGCCCAGTACGGGCAGTACGGTCTGCGCCGCAACCATCCCCGGCAGATGCGCTGCACCCCCGGCACCCGCGATGATCACTTCGATCCCACGCTCCTCCGCGGTCTTGGCGTATTCGTTCATCCAGTCGGGCGTTCGATGAGCCGAGACCACGCGGCACTCATGCGCCACGCCGAACTGCTCCAGCAGCGCGGCCCCTTCCCTCATCGTATCCCAGTCGGATTGACTGCCCATGATCACGCCCACCAGCGGGGGACTCTGTTCTGACATAATGGAACCTTCGTATTCGAGATAGCACGCCACCCACAGGGCAGCGAATTTCTAAGTAAGCTTGTGTTATTCAGCTTGGAAGTGGTCCCGATAATAATCAATTTTCTCACCCGGTTGGAGTCTGCCATCCCCTTTTTTTACCCCCTCTTTCCGACAAGTGCGTGTTCGTTTGACTTTCTGACCCCGCTGGTCTAGTGTGAAGAGCGATTAATCCATTCCCAGATGTGACATTTTGAAAGGATCTTCTTATGGCACGCCCTGTAACGCTATTCACCGGACAATGGGCCGACCTCCCGCTGGAAGAGATGTGTAAGAAAGCCCAGGATTTCGGCTATGACGGCCTGGAACTGGCCTGCTGGGGAGACCATTTCGAAGTCGACAAAGCGCTCTCCGACGACACATACTGCAACCGCAAACGGGAACTGCTTGAAAAATACGACCTGCAGCTCTTCTCCATCTCCAACCACCTCGTCGGACAGGCCGTCCTCGATAACATCGATCAAAGGCACCAGGCCATCCTCCCCGAATACGTCTGGGGTGACGGCGATCCCGCCGGCGTCAACGAACGCGCCATCGAGGAAATGAAGAACACCGCCCGCGCCGCTCAGAAGCTCGGCGTCAGCGTGGTCAACGGCTTCACCGGTTCCAGCATCTGGCATCTGCTCTACGACTTTCCGCCCACACCACGGGAAATGATCGACGCCGGTTACCAGCTCCTCGCGGACCGCTGGAACCCGATTCTCGACGTCTTCCAGGAATGCGGCATCAAGTTCGCCCTCGAAGTCCATCCCACGGAAATCGCCTTCGACATCTACTCCGCTGAAGCCACCCTCAAGGCGCTCGACAACCGCGAAGAGTTCGGCTTCAACTTCGACCCCAGCCACCTCATCTGGCAGGGCGTCGATCCGGTTGAGTTCATCCGCTACTTCCCCGATCGCATCTATCACGCTCACATGAAAGACGCCTCGGTTACCCTCAACGGTCGCACCGGCATCCTGACCAGTCACCTCCCGTTCGGCGATCAGCGTCGCGGCTGGGACTTCCGCAGCGTCGGCCGCGGTGGCGTCCGCTTTGAAGAAATCATCCGCGCCCTCAACGACATCGGTTACGCCGGCCCCCTCTCCATCGAATGGGAAGACATGGGCATGAACCGCGAAATGGGCGCCCGCGAAGCCTGCCAGTTCACCAAGAACGTCGACTTCGCCCCCTCCGACATCGCCTTCGACGGCGCCTTCGGAGACTGATACCAGAACAGAGCTTCGGTTAGATCTGCTCAAGCAAAACAGGGAGTGCGTCAGTCGTGCTCCCTGTTTTCGCGCGCATGGAATCATTAAAAACCTCCTGACTATCACCGAACACCGGGTGCCACAGTTGGCTTGCCCAACTGTGCTCAGCAACCGCCCACCAACCCTGAGCGGCAAGGCGCTAGCCGCCGGTAAAGTTCTCCAGCGCGGATCCCAATTACCGGTGGCTAGCGCCATTCCGCTCACATCAAACGGGTAGCCCCGAATGCAATTCGGGGTGAGCGCAGCGAACAGGAAACTGTCAGAGCAAACACCCAAACGCCCCTGCCAACCACCCACCCCAACCACCACCGGGTGCCATCTGTCGGCTCGCCCGACAGTGACGATCGAATCCACCATTCCCACATCAAACCACTGAACCTCCCCCACCTCTAAGTGCTCAAACTGACCTTGATCCCCTCTCCCCGTTGAATATTTTATTGCAATTGTGCTTCGCGCGCGAGGCGGACGATGCGTGCACTGGAACACGACGCTTAAGTGACTCAGATCCACCTGAATCGCCGTCGATTTTTCCCGTTTTTCACCAGAACAAAATGAACCGGTTCCCGCTGTCCCGTATGATTTCAAATCATTTCGCAGCACTTTCAACCAGACTCGCCACCCACTCACTGCAAACTCACCACCACTCACAGCAAAATCGAAGCAGAAACCCCTTGACCTCCCCCCGCCATTCACGATGATCTCCTTCATCAGCAACCGCCTCACATTCAAAACGCCTGGTACTTTCAACCATGTAGGGGCGGACCCATGTGTCCGCCCGCCGGTAAAAACACCACCAACCCAGGAAAACAAAGATGAACTTAAACATCCTCATACAAACGATAAGCACCCCCCGCATGCACCCCATCAATAACCTCGATCAGGAATACCGGTTCCGCATCGAAATCTGGAAAGAGCAGGGGACTTCACAATACTTTGCCACAGTCGAACGATCCTTTTATTGCGATCTGCATGTCCTCTCGGCCAACACGACTGCCACCGAGATGATCCGCTCGGTCGAAGAACTGGTAGAGACGGAAGCAGAATTCTTCGACAGCGAACAACTCGCCCTGGACAACGCACTCACAAAACTAAGTCACTTTTATGAACCGTTCTAATCTTCACCAGCAATCAAGGGTAGCCCCGAATGCAATTCGGGGTGAGCACAGCGAACAGGAAACCGTCAGAGCAAACTCCCAAACGTCCTGAAAAGTCCCACCCCCCCCCTCAGTGCTCACAGAACCATGTAGGGGCGGCCCCATGTGTCCGCCCGCCAGGGAAAACACTCCCACCACAAAACCAGCCATTCTACCCGATCGCCTCTGCCCCACAGAGATGAAAACTGGTAAGCTGATCAATGAGCAGGATACTTTAATGATGATCCCAAACGTGTTGATTCGATTGACTGAATATTAAAAACAACTGAGTGAGGTAGCACCGTGATTTACCTATGGGCACTGGGAGTCATATTTCTCTTTGTAATCCTGGTTCTGGTTTTTGGCATATTGGTAGAAACAGCATGGTCTCTGCTTGTCCGGTTATTTCGGGGCAAGGATCAAAAACAGAGACCATTATTCAACCTTTCAATCGTTGAGTTTACTGCGATCTTCTTAATCCTGGGTTTCTTCTTCACGATCCTGTTCGCGGCAGTGAACCAGGCGAGATATACCGCCAATGAAGAAATACTCCTGCCAGAATTCACTCCCCTTAACCCTGCAAAAGGATGGACACAGGGGATGGCCCTTGGTTTCCCCGCGCTCGTCAGCATCATTGCTGCTCTAACCTGTATCAGTTTATTGTCACTAATCCGTTACCTGTTGCCTGAAAAGCTGAAGCCATACATTACCTGGAAAAAGTGGAAGGATAACTCAGTGAAGGAAAAAGTACCGGGTAGCCCCGAATGCAATTCGGGGTGAGCGCAGCGAACAGGAAACCGACAGAGCAAACTCCCAAACGCCCTGAAAAGCCCCATCCCCACAGTGCTCACAGAACCATGTAGCGCGGACCCATGTGTCCGCCCGCCAGGGAAAACACCCCCGATCACAAAACCAGCCATTCTACCCGATCGCCTCTGCCCCACAGAGATGAAAACTGGTAAGCTGATCAATGAACAGGCACTTAAATTCAAAGAACCATATGTCGAACCAGGAGAATCACTTCCGTGATCAAAAGCGGATGCCTGGCAGGTTATCGCTCCCACAGTTGAAAGCAGGAAATACAGCGATGTATGAGGAAATTAAGCTCAAAATCGAAATGCTCGGGGGAGATCAGCTTCGAGATTATTTCCCCAATGATTCCTTTTTTGCCAGGTATGACTTTCGTTTCGGAAATTTTCAGTCTGGTCAAAAGCAGCTCCGGTCGGGGCGAGAGATTTCCATGATGGAGAAAAAAGAAATCCTCGCATCGACGCAACTTTCGGTATTGCGGATCTGTTTTGTGAACCAAAGTGACCGGGCACAAAAGTTAAACTTTCCATATGGTCCGTTTCGAGTTGACAGGATCGATCCAATCATTTCCGATCTCAACGGGAAACGGATCGAGAGCTGGCAATTCTTTTGGGGAAAATATAAACGTGCCGATCCGGTGATTAATGAATTACAATCAGACGAACAATTGTGTTTCGATCTGGTGGCATTTATCGATGGGAACAAATTGGTGTTTCCCTGGTATGAATATGAATTACAGCACGGAACGGAATACCTGATTCAGGTAGGGGACCAGGATATGCGTTCGAATCAGATCGGATGGTGGTTCGCATAACAGAAACAGCAATCCGATCAGATCCAGCTCTCTCACATCAATCAAGGGTAGCCCCGAATGCAATTCGGGGTGAGCGCAGCGAACAGGAAACTGACAGGGCACTCATCCGAACGCTCCCTTGAAAGTCCCCACCTCCAGCCAAATTGACAAACCCTGCACAGCGAAACATAATCGAAAGTTGATTCCTGTGACCAGTCACTTTGAAAACCCTCCCGCAGAGCACACACTCATGCCCACACGCCTCGCACTCCTCATCTGCCTCCTGGTCATCACCGCCCCCAACTCCCTCCCCGCTGCACCAACAGAAACCTACGGCCCCGCATTAACTCCCCGGAAGGTCAACGGCATCGACGCCTGCCAGGCCGTCGCCGTGGTCGGCAACCGGCTCTATGCCACCGGTCGCGGCAAGTTCCACGTGCTCGACATCACCCAACCCGAAAAACCGGTCCCGCTCGGCGAACTCTCCGGCCTGGGCAACACCCGCCAGCTCTTTATCAAAGACAACATCGCCTATATCACCGCCCGCCAGGATGGACTCTGGCTCGTCGATATCTCCGCTGCGAACAAACCACAACTGCTGAGCCACTACGACACCGTCGAAATGGCCACCGGCATCAGTGTCTCCGGCTCCCTGGCCTTCGTCGCCACGCGACAGTACGGCGTCGAGATCATCGACGTCTCCAACCCCCGCGCCCCGCAACATGTCAGCATGCTGAAAACGGGCGAAGCCCAGTCCTGCTGGTCCCGCGACGGCATCCTCTATATCGGCGACTGGGCGCCCCGGAAACTCGTCATCGCCGACGTCCGCAACCCGCGCCAGCCCACGATCATCAGCGAAGCCCCCCTCGACGGTTTTGGTGACGGCGGCTGCCTCCGCGGCAACTATTGCTTCGCCGCCACCGGACACCATTCACGGGGGAGCCGCGATGACGGCAAAGGGCACGGACTCGAAATCTTCAATGTCACCGATCCCGAAAAGCCGACGTTCGTCTCCCGCGTCAAGTTCCCGGCCTCCTATCACATCTCGAACGACATGTGGACCGCCCGCGTCGCCGGCGATCACTGTGTCGTCGCCGACACCTGGAACGGACTCTTCGTCGTCAACATTCACGATATGAAGCAACCGCGAATCGTCGCCCACGCTGTCCTGCCACCCAAATCAAAGAGTGACCACACCCCCGACCCCGTCGGCGGCATCGCCCTCGGCAAGGGAGTGATCTACGCCGCCGGCATCTTCACCGGACTCTACGTCGTCCCCGCGCCCGGCCTCGCCACTCCGGACGTTCCCGAACAGGACCGGGCACCCGAACTGAAACCCGCTCAAGGCAAAACCGGCGATCCCCGTTTCCTCAGCTACCAGCCCGGCGGTCAGGTCCGCTCTGCCACCGTCGTGGGCGACATCGCCTGGGCCGCCTGCGGCAGTGCCGGAATTCATGCGGTGCAGCTCGGCAAAACCCTGGAGCCGGTCAGCGTGACCAAAGGGAAAGGCGAGGTCATGCACTTGGCCGTCTCCGGTTCGCGACTCTACGCCGCCGAGAACGACGCCGGTCTCGCCATCTACGACATCGGCCCCGAATGGAAACTGACCGAAATCGGTCGCCTCCAGTTGAAGAACCGCAATGTGAAACAGGTCGCCTGTCCCGCCCCCGGTCGGTTCGCCTTATACCACTGGGGCAGCTCCGCCGTGGAGATCGCCGACGTCCAGGATCCCGCGCACCCTAAAGTGGTCTTGAAAGATTCCCAGGTCGGCCTGTTCTACGGCGATCAGCTGGTCCCCGAACTGCTGGGAGGCCGATACCTGGTCGCCTACTGGCACCGCAGCGGACCGGCCTGGTACGACGTCACCGGCGAGAAACCCGTTTACCAGGGCAACACACCCGACGAGCGGCGCTACAGCTTTACCGACGGCGTCTGTCTACTGGATGACAAACTGCTGCTCATCAAACACGGCAAGCTGCAACTGTTAAACCCCGGCGACCAGCGCGAAGTCAGCCAACTCCCCGCCATCACAGTCCCCGGCCATCGTCTCCGCGGCCGCCCGACCACCGACGGCAAACAACTGGCCCTCTCCCGCCGCCCCGATCAACGTGTAGAACTCTATGACATCACCGACATCCAGCACCCCAAACCGATCCGCGAATATGATCTTAAGGGACACCCCGGCGCCTGCCGCTTCTGGAACAGCCAACTCCTGATCCCCGCCGGGTATCAGGGTTTGTTGCTGGAACGGAAGACGGAGCACTGAGTATGACAAGATGAACCACAGCACGTAGGCGTGCAACTGCTCTGACACAAGGATAGGAAAACTGGTAACATGATGGATCGATTATTGCCAGCGAAATAGATTGATATATTAGCCCCTGATCATTTTCCTTCTGAGACTTTGAATTATTTTTAAATCAGATTTATCTAGCAGGTAAACAATTATGTCTAACCCAAGAGAGGAGATCGAAAGATTTAATGAGGAACGTCGTGATTATTCAAATCGGTGGGGGGCAGAAAATGCACCAAATTTGGTGAATCAAGATAGTTATTCTTGGATGGCTAGCTTTATCGAAAGTCAGAAAAATGTGCTCGATATTGGATGTGGTGATGGGAGTGGAATTATTGAACTTGCTGAACGTGGTCATTCGGTAATTTCGATCGAAGAAAATCCATATTGTATCGAACAGGCAAGGCAGAACTGTATCAAAAGTAACATAAAGGTAAATACCGTCTTACGTGGGGAAGTATCGTTGAAAGAAGGTATAACGAAGGTTTCTTATTCACCTGTAGGTTCTATAGCACAACCATTACCTGGTGAGGTACTTATTATAGAAGGAGATATTCTCAATGACGATGTTCTACTTCACTGGCTAATGACAGCTAATCTATTTAATGCAGTTACATGTTGGTGCATAGGAACATATGTAAAGAGATTGCATTCAACAAACGGGGCAAGAAATTACCGTCTATATATGGAAAATGCGGCGTATAATTTAGCCGATAAAGTGCTTCTCCCAGGGGGAGTTCTTCACTTTGTCCATCGAGTATTTTCACGTGGAGAGGAATTTAGTGTTGATGATAGAAATGATGAACTTAGGGCGAATAAAGAGATGGCAGAAGTCACATCGCTGATTGTAGATGAAGACTCGTTGATTTACCGTGATTTTTCACTTCCAAGAAATGAAAATGGTATTCCTCTTAGCCAAAGTATGGGTACTAATTCTGGAGCTAGTCAAAGTAGTGGCTCCAAAAGTCAATTAGAGTCAATACAAGCCAGGAAACCTTAATCAAAAGCGGACCTCTTTACTTCGAAAACTAAACCTTTCAATTTGTGAAACTGGCATCAATAAATGGTCGGATACGCTTGGCAATTTGATCATAAGAATCCTTTTGAAGTAATTGCCGATGGTCTGAGAGAGTGATTATGCCTCCCCCAAGGTCTATGTCAGAGTCATCAACTAATCCAATAATCAGTTGACTGGATGGAGGTCGGTGATCGCGAATGAATTCCAGCATTATCTTCCAATTATCAGGGTCTTGATCTTGTTGTTTGGGGGAATCAAGAATAATTGGACAAAAGGCCGCAGAGGAATATTTTTCAATGGTCTTAAGGATAGCAAAATAATAAGCCAATAATGCACGTGGGAGATCACTGCCAGTTTCTTTGATCTTTGAATCGATTTTTTTGAAATCTTTTTCCTTTAGAGCTGTAACATTTAAAAGTTGAAGAAAATGCTTCATGCGATCACAATAAAACTCTCTGATTTCCTTCATTCTTTTACGGTTTGTAAATTTTTTCATTTCCAATTCAGCATCTTCTATTTTTTCATCTGCCTCACCAATTTTTAGGTTCAACTCGTCTTTTTCTTCTCTTAAAACCTTTCTGACTTCTTTCTTACCCTCACTCTGAAGAATATCCTTCAATCGTACTTCACCTTGTTTGATCTCAAGTATTTCAGAGATATTCATGATTTTATCGGAGACTTTGTCTTTAGATAATATGGTGTTATCTAGTTTTGAGTCCCACTTAGTAAGTTCGTCTCTCAAATCTATCAAAAGGGATCTAAGACCATCCTCGTCAGCAGCAATCCCAAAGCGTTCTCCGAACGAGTTGTGGTACTCAGCACCACAAAGTGGGCATTCTACTTCATCATCAAAATTTTCAGCTAAAAATTTAAAATCTAAATTTAATTCACCCGCAGCTGCTTCAGTAACCTCAATTTGACGTCGAATTAAAGCTCGTTGACTTTCAATTTGCCGAAGCTCGTCACGAATATTCTCCTCTTTTTGTTTTAGACGATTACATTCGCTTAATAATAATTTGATTTCCTTTTGGTAGTTTTCAATGTCGAAATCAAATTGAGCCTCTTTCATCAAAATTTCTAATTTATCCAATACCCGAGTGAGGACTGCACGCTCATCTCTCAATCCCTTTCGAGTGTCTTCATATTGTTGCTTTTCAGCCTTGGCAAGATACCATTCATTCGGTTTTAACCCTGAGTGATAAGCTGCAATCTCAGCTCTGCTTTTTTTGAATTGTCTAAGAGATTCAAAGGATGACCAGTTTTCAATCCATCCTCGATCTTGATCAATGTAGTAGGGAAGGAAAAGAAATGCCGGAGTAGCCTGTTGGGTTTCATTGTTGCTTGAATTTATCAACTGAAGATGAAAATCAAATAAATCGGCTAATGCAGGTCCAAGCTCTCGAGTAACATTAGCAAATGAATGGATATGATTGTCTTCAGAATCAAATAAACTATATTGATCTCCTGCTTTTAGAATACTGTATCTTGAGTCATCCACGCTGAAAAACAGGAGCAAGGTTACATCTAGTTCTTTCCAACTAGGGTGGACATTGTAAGGAGTAGCTCCAAAAGCCATGTATAGAGATTTGAGGAGGCACGATTTGCCATAATCATTCTCCGCTTTTATCACGGTCACGTCTTCGAAAAACTTGACGCTCCTCGCGCTCCTCTCCGTCTCGGACAGAAGTAAGAGTTCGTGAAATAGTAACTTTTTCATGAACTTTTTTCCTCATGTTCCGAATCAGTCTTCGAAGGTTTCTGCTCATAAATTAGCACCAAAAACATAGCGTTAAGGAAATCTTGAGAGTAATTAGTACGAATGAAATCAAATTCTTTTTCATCTAGAGTGGCAAGATATAAGATTGCGGAATCTAGAGGGGTATCACCATCGAATATCTGGTTGTCCATTTGCTGTATTAGTTGCACTGCTTTTTGGGAAGCATCTACGATTAGAAGGTTTGTCTGATCAAGACGTTCCCGAAAGAATTCTCTTACAGACTGCATCAAAGAATTTCTTTCAAAGAAATTCATCTTTTCTGCTTCAAGCTGACTTCGTATTGTGTCATATAAGTCATTTTGTTTAATTATAGATTGTGCGCTATTAATCATTCCCTTTAAATCTGCCCTAGAAATTCCTCTGTGCCGAATCATATCTTGAGGTGAAGCAGCAATAGACTCACGATTGTTTCTTATTTGAACTTCAGATCTTAATGCTTGATGGAAAGGCCGTGGCAGAATTGAACCATCTGTCTCTTTTTCAAGAAATTCAGATATAATTCCTTCAGTGTGTCTTTGGTGATCAGGCACACTAAGAGGAGTTCTTTCTAATTGAAATAGTTCGAGCCCTTCGGGTTCCGATTTCAATTGGTGTTCATCCATAAGAATATCTTTTATTTTTAATAATGAACTATCATCCAATTCTTTAAGAGAAATCAATTCCAAATCAGTACTCGTTATTTCAGATTTCAGCTCTATTTTGAAAGCAGCATCAGATACAAACACCATTTTTTTTGCGTATGACTCAAACCTTAAATATTGTGCGTAAAGTTTTCCTAAAATAGATGATAACTTTTGCTCCTTCGCATCTGTTTTGCGACTAAGCAAGTTGGTCAAACTCCATGTTCCTGAGCTCTTTTTTCCTGGGGTCTTTGTTTTTACTTGGTAGAAGTATGCTTCTGTTGGATTAGTGGAGTGATTCAATAAAACCACATCATCATGCACTTCAAATAATATGCAGTAATCATCTTTCGATTCCTGATGAACCCGCAACATCAAGCATATTCCCCATGAGTGCTGGAATGCAAAACGGTTGCTTGCTCGAGCCCCGTCTATCTCGCGTGGTGGAGTTGATACTAGTAGATCAAAGAGTGGCGACTGGTGTGTGTTCATTTAGTCATTATTATCGTCGGCCGTACATTTAGTCAAATGGCAGATTGCTCTGAAAAGATTTATTCTCCGCATGTACATAAAAGTTGTCAGTTACATTATTTATTGATCCTCAGATCTTTATCCACTCCACAAACCCGATTCAAATATCTTACCAGCCACCCTGGTTCATTAATTCCCCCACGATTTCCCACCACACAGTTGCCCCCAACACCAAATTCGATTCTCATAGAATCACAGGCACAGTAATTCCCCCCAGTCAGAAACCACGTGGCGACTTCCTGCTCCGTGCGCCTCTGTCTGCCCCCCTGTTAATCGATGCGCCTAGAGGAACCTCCTGATACAGCTGTTACGGTCCACGTTGATCCTGTCTGGCCCTGGTCGCCTGCAGTTCAAACCTCTTCGCACAGCAAACCGCAAAGTTCGCCCCGGTGAAACCCGCCGGCGATCCGGCCACCTGCGGTGCGAACATTCAGCGGACCATGACACTGCTGGCCACCAGCACCGCGTGATGTGTCAGGCTCTACCCGCCGGTAAAAAAAGAGCACCAGCCATTTCCCAGAACGGCTCTGCCACGCGGAATTGACAACGGGTTCCGGACTATGATTCCTCTCGTCCGTCTAACTGTTTACCGACCCGGGCAGCGATTGATCTGCGAGCATTTTCTCAATCTGAGTAATCGCCTTAGAGCGGTTTGAGCCTTTGATCAGCCATTGAGGGAGTGCATACAGCGCCGCCTGGTTTCGGTCTGTGTTGCCTGTCAGGACATCCTGGATCCGTCGCAGCCGGCTTTCATTCTCGGCCCACAGCACGTGCTCACCAATGCGGATTCGGTACCAGAACCGATGCTCAAGTGATGCGCCCGATTTGAGTTCACCCACAACGCCACATTGGGAGCACAGGATGCGTTTGACACAATACCCGATGTACGGGTTAAGGTAGGTGCCACGCACACCGCGCGAGTACGTTTTCCCGACGCAACGACCTCCGCATGACGGGCAGACAAGGTCGTAGTCAGGACCGTCCTGACCATAAAATGGTGTTTCTGTGTCAAACCACATGGTGCCGGTTAACCTTCGAGAGATAGAATTACAAACAGACTCACTGTCGAAGCTTTCCTGGAAACGATCGCAGTTATTACCTTCGGAAAATGAAGGATTTAATTGATCGGTTCGTCAGTCTTTAACGACTTTAAGTACTTGAAAAACTGTTTATCACTAATACTGCGTGCGTTCTCATATTCTGCTTCTTCCCCTCTCAGTCCTACTGAGGAGCCTCCATAAAAAATGGCGCCTCTCAGACCGACAGCCAATTCTAACTCTGTGTCGTCTGGCTTAATGTCTTTAGTGACCTCGTTTGCGACATACCAGGATAATTGATTCAGAGCATCTCTGACTTCACCTTTATACCCCTTTAACTGAGGTACATGGACCAGGAATAAAATAGAGTCATCGTTGATCTTGCAATAAGTCAGGAATTCTTCTTTTGTTAAAGATATGATACGATCCTCTTTCCCGCCCGTGAAAAACTCTTTTTGCAGTGATTTCATGCTGGTCGAAAATGTTTGAGCTAATTCTTTTTCCTCTTTAGTTGCTCCGTAGGCGATTCCACCTCTGGATGAAGCAATTTTCTTATTGGCAGCATCAAAAGCAATTTCCTCTGGGGTTTTTGGTTTTTGTTCACATCCCACGAATAACAGGCAGAGTACGACGGGCAGGTATTTCATGTTTCCCTTATTGTATATTTAGACTGACAGATGTTGTTCAAAAGTTCATTCTGTCTAATTTATCAGTGTTTCTATCTGTTTTCAATCGACGTTACGAGGATAAAATTCGTGCCTGGTTCTTTACTCACTGATGCTCACTTCTTTCTCTCCTCCTGAAGCTCGATTTAATTATCCCACCAAAGCATTCTGGTTCCCACTGTTTTTCAACCCCACAGTTGCCCCCAACACCAAATTCGATTCTCATAGAACCACAGACACAGTAATTCCCCCAGCCAGAGACCACGTGGCGACTTCCTGCTCCGTGCGTCTCTGCACCCCTGTTAATCGACGCGCCTTGAGGAACAATCTGATGCAACTGTTACGGTCCACGTTGATTCTGTCTCTGGCCCTGGTCGCCTGCAGTTCTGACCTGTCTGCACAACAAGCCGCAAAAATTTCCCCGGTGAAACCCGCCGGCGATCCGGCCACCTTCGGGGCGAACATTCAGCGAACCATGACACTGCTGGCCACCAGCACCGCATGATATGACAGGCTCCTTTTCGGAAACCAGCTTCGCGTGTCGTCAGCGAAAAAGGCAATCAGCATGACCAACAAAAAGTTCCACCTGCAACAGTATCCAGGTGCCGCCTGTCTGAAATTGCCGGACTTTCCCGAACAGCGGGATCCCGGTGAGATCGCCATTGCAAATTCGATTGATATTCACAGTCTGATCGCAGACGACGATGGTCCCCGTCTCTGTTAGGACTTTGATCAGGCAGGTCGACCCAGCGGAATCGAGATTGTCTATTCCGGCGATGAGTACGACTGAGATGGTTTGCAGTCATCTACCAGTCCGCCTCTGCCCATCAGCCGCCGGTAAATGGCAGCCACACCAGAAACTTCACCCATTTACCAGGACGGCACTGCCACGTAGCGAGAAAAGCTGGTAAGTGGAATCAGATTCTCAGGCTCTGTCTGAGCCAGATCCGTGTTACTGCTCTGTTTCCGGATCTGACTTCGGCTTTGCTTCATCCGGTTCCAAAACGAGGTTCGAGGGGACGTTGATCAGATGCAAATCACGTTGCGGGAAGGGCACACCAATCTTTGCGTCTTCCAGTGCCTGCTGGATGGCCACCGCAAGCTCGCTGCGCATGGCGAGGTGGGTATTTGAAAAACTACCGTCGGAAACATTGATCCAGGCCCGGAGCTTGAAGTCGAGGGAGCTGTCGCCGAAGTTATCGAAGAAGGCATGTGGCGCAGGATCGGACAGTACTTTCGGATTGGCCTGCGCCACTTCGACTAATAAATCGATGACGCGTTGGGCAGGTGTTCCGTATTCGACACCCACCGACATGGTAATGCGTCGTCGCCGGTCCGAGAGCGTCCAGTTGATCACTCTGTCAGAAATGAGCATCCCGTTGGGGACAATGACTTCGGCTCCGTCAAACGTGCGGATGATACTGGCGCGGATACCGATGCGTTTCATGATTCCCGAAGTGTCGGTCAAATCGATCGTATCCCCGACGTCGATCGGCCGCTCAAACAACAGGATCAGACCTGATACGAAATTATTAACGACGTTCTGCAGGCCGAATCCGATGCCCACGCCCAGCCCGCCTGCAATGACGGCCAGCTTCGTGATTTCGACACCAGCCGCCGACAGGCCGAACATGAAGCCGATAAAGATCACCGTGTATCGCGCGAGGTTCGAGATCGCGTTCGGTAAACCGCGTGCCATCCGGACCCGCGTGAACACGTCTTCCTGCAGAATGACTTGTACAAACCGGGCAAGCAGGAATGAGAACCAGATGGTCAGGACAAATACCAGTACATCGGCCACAGAGACTGAGAGCGCACCCGTGGTAATACTGGCGTTGAGTATCAGCTTGAAGAGATCTGTTAAAGGTGCCAGCAGGCCGACTTGCCCACACACAACTGCGGCCCACAGGCACACAGCCAGCACGCTCAATATTCGTTCAAGCGTGTGATCCACGAACTCTCGATGATTTGAGATCGCCCGGATGAACCGCAGAGGCCGGATCACAATCGCAAAAGTTACCAGGCCATAGAACACTTTGAGCAGTACGAAGACCAGCAGGCCCAGATAGCCACTCCGCAAAGCGATGCCTCCCAGCAGGACCGCCAGGTCACTCCAGCCGGCCAGATCAGCCAGAATCGCTAACATCACGAGGCCAGCGCCCGCGCGCATCGCAATGTGGATCAGTCGGACAAAGGGATGATTCCGCCAGTCTTCTGGCAGCCTGGCGATCTGGCTGGGACGCAGTAACCAGACCAGCAAGCTGAGCCCACCCACCAACTCGCCCAGGAAAACGAGGCGTTCCAGAGTAGGCGTTGTGTCCAGCAGGTCGCGCCCCCGATCGATTGTAAACAGGATCGCGAATCCCCAGACTAACGGGGCCATGGCGGAGGGGATGAAACGCAGAATAATTCGTATTGCCGCTATCGCCATTATTGCGGCGGCGATGAGGCCTGTAGTACGCGGAGATGTTACGTGGAGTGGGATCGTCAGAGTAGCCGTTATTAAGACCGACATTGCCCAGGGGTGCTCAAATACCAACTGGGCATGGGCCTGTCGTCGGTGTTGGGCATCGACAATCCTTGCTCGGGTGCGGTTGCGGAGCCATCGCAGACTCAGACCGAGCGCCACAAACAAGATTACCTGGAACCCAAGCGTCCGCGTGTCTTGCCTGTTCTCATTAAAACGCTGCAACAACTGCTGTGGCCCAAGGGTGCGCCACTCCTTGCGGATTGACTCTCGCACGAGCGGGCTCCATAACGGCGGGTGGTCAGCCTGGAAGATTCCCTCAACCCTGGCATCCACTTCACTTTGCAACTTATCGGCACCTTCGCTGAGCGCGACGCTCGGATTCACCAGTTTGTCTCGTAATGCCAATACATCGTTGCGCCGCTTGACGATGACCGATCTCGCTTCTGCAATCTCAGCACGCACAGCTTTGATACGGGTGATCGTCGTTACTTCGGCGCCCTCTTGAGTTTTTGCAAGGTCGTCCGTCGCCTGCCAGACTGCCGAGATTCGGTCCACCTGGGAGAGTGAATCACTCAAGTCCTCGAGCTGGTCTTCCAGATCCTCTGCGAGGGACTGCAAGTCCTTCAGCATTTCATTTAATTTGGACTGAAACCTTTGCAGGACGCGGATATTCGGCTGACCGACGAGCGTATTCGGTGTCTTTGCCAGATAAGTCTTGATTTCTTTCAGCGTACGATCAGTTTCAGAACTGATCTGCTCGAGAAGCTTTCGGGAATTCTCGCGAGGCAGGAGTAGATCCAGCTCGATACCGATGGTTTCAGCGCGATTCGAGACTTGATCCAGCGGAATCGGCTGATTGATCGGTGCAGCCTGCTGAGGATTGGCGAGGGGCGCTGCGGGAGTTGTTAGATTCTCTTGTGTTGCCGATGTCGGCTCCTGCGCCCACGCGAGCGGGGCAGGAAACAGCAGTGCGAAACCTGTCAGTAGGAATTTCAGAGCCCGGGATAATCCAGGACAGGAAAGGATAAAGTCAGTGTATTGTTTGGCAATTTTGCTCATGAACAACTTCATCTGCAGTTGAGAAAAAGAGAGGGCGCGATCTGAAGCAGGCGATGATCTCGCTCACAGACTGGTGAGAAAAGAAAGCCCCCGAAAACTCTCAACGTTTTCTTGGAGATGACTGTGTACGCAGTCCCATAAGGCTACGCGGGGAAGATTTAGAGCAATCGTACTAAAATGTCCGAAAAGATACAATTGCACGAGTCCGCTCGGGCGAAGTAACGGCCCAATCATCTGACATTGTTCAGCAGTTCTGCATGTTCAGTCTGATGTACGTTTCAGGCAGAATTGTTAAGACAAATTTTTAATCATTGAGTCGGGCTCCCCTGCTCAATCTCGGGATAACGGATTTTCCGCAGTTTCTGTCCCGGAAAACACAGCAACACGACAGCGTTTGCCGAAAAGCCGGAGTTCAGACTCGCTGAGACTACTTTATTCTTCACTGACATGTTATTATAACGAGGTTCTCTTCTTTCGGTACTCGAGCCAGTTCTCTAAGGAGTCTGTTGTTGCTTTGACTCGATTCGCAATGGTCCTGCTCATCTGCCTCATGCCGACCGCCCTGAAAGGTGGCGAAACGGTCAATGTTCTGAACTACATTAGCGCTGAGACCGACCTGCAGTTCAAGGACTATGCCGCCTTGGCGGGCGGCGTCGGTAAGCTTTTGAATGTTCGCGAAGTGTACTCGGTCAAGAACCAGACGACCATCCACGGCAATCGGGATATATTGTACTCATTTGGCGTGTACGATTTGGCCAGCCCCGTGACGGTCATCAAGCCAGCAGCACCAGACCGGTTCCAGTCTCTGATCGTGCCAGTCTCTGATCGTGCCAGTCTCTGATCGTGCCAGTCTCTGATCGTGCCAGTCTCTGATCGTGATCGACCAGGACTAGTACAACCCCGTACTAAAGAATGGTGCGGGCAAGATAACACTTATAACATGTTTCGACACTGACTGATCTTCTCATCATGGAACCGTGGCTCGCGCGGCTTCCTGAAATCAATGCTATTCGCCGTGATCTGGTGAACATCGACGTTATGCGTTTTAAGGACTAATATGCTGAACCAACCAGCCTCTATTAACTTCACAGGAAAAACAATATGAAATCAATCGTACGAGTTTTGGCAGTCTTTGCTGCCATCGCCATAACCGGCATGGCACAAGGACAAGACAAGAAGCCCAACATTCTGTTCATCATGGGGGACGACATCGGCTTTATGCAGCCAGGTTGTTACCACCGGGGTCTGATGGTTGGTGAAACGCCAAACATTGATCGCCTCGCTCGAGAGGGCGGACAGTTCATGGATTATTACGCCATGCAGAGTTGCACATCCGGTCGCTGTGCGTTCTTTACCGGGATTTATCCGGTCCGCTGTGGACTGACCGTGCCACAGCTTCCGGGCAGCCCTGCCTGGTTGCGTCCTGGCACTCCGACGCTGGCGAAAACCTTGCTCAACCTTGGTTACACGACGGGCCAGTTCGGAAAGAACCACTTGGGCGACCACGCTGAGTCACTACCAACGGCGCAGGGCTTCCAGGAATACTGGGGTTACTTGTATCACCTCGATGCGATGCAACAGGTAAGCTTCCCTGACATTAACAGCTCGCCGGAAACGCAGGCCATCGCGCCTCCAGCCAAGAACTCACCGATCCCGGGGCTGACGGACCCCCCAGGCTCGGTTGATATGAAGACTACAATCAGTATGATCCCGCCGCGACCGATTCTCTCATGCAGTTCCATCGACGGTACGCAAGCGAATCAAAAAGTCACCAGCGCCGGTCCTTTGACGCTGGAACGTTCCAAGACGATCGACGAGGAAATTTCCGCCAAAGTCATCGACTGGCTCGACCGCAACGATCCCGACAAGACCGACAAACCGTTCTTTTGCTGGTACAACCCGGCGCGGATGCACATCACGACGGTCCTCTCGCCCAAGTACGAAGCCATGCTGGGCACGAAGGGCGGCAAGGACTGGGGCGTCAACGAGGCCGGCATGAAGCAGATGGACGACAACATTGGCTACGTGTTCCAGAAGCTCGAAGAAATGGGCGAGTTGGACAACACGATCATCGTTTTCACCACCGACAACGGCGCCGAAGCGATTACGTTCCCCGACGGCGGCGTCACTCCGTTCAAGGGCCAGAAGGGTCAAGCCTGGGAAGGCGGTTACCGCGCTCCTTGCGTTATTCGCTGGCCGGGTCACATCAAACCGGGTACGATCTATAGGGAGATGTTCGCGTCGTTCGACTGGATGCCGACGTTGACCGAGATTGCCGGGGGCCCGAAGGGGGACGGCCTGAAGCGGCAGATTATGGCCGGCAAGTACCCCGGCTTCGTCAAGACCCACCTCGATGGCATCAACCAGATCGACTACCTCACGGGCAAGACCGACAAGTCGGCACGGGAGTACTTCATCTACTATTCCGGCGCGACACTCTCTGCAGTGCGCTACAAGAACTGGAAGATGTACTATTCGATGGCGGGCCCCGGCGCGGAGGGCTGGCTCTATCCCCTGATTAATTACGCCTGGACCCAGGTTCAGAACATCAAGCGTGATCCATTCGAGCAGGCAGTCGGGTCCGATGTGAAGACCGCCATGAACATGGGCGGTGCGATTGCCGCGCCGATGACCGCGTACCAATACGACTGGAATATGCTCCCGATCGGCCAGCTGATTGCGCTGCGTCACCTGGAGACATTTGAGGAGTTTCCGCCGATGCAGGCACCTCCTTCTTATAACCTGACCCAGGTCATGGAGCAGATCCAAGCCCAGAAGCGGGCAATTCACAACTCCGGTCATCCGAGCGACTAGGTTTCGCGTGATCGCTTTTGAAACGCGCGGGCCGTCGTTCATTCGCCGGCCCGCGCTGTCACCACACCACCCGCCCTGGTTCATTAATTCCCCCACGATTTCCCTCCCCACAGTTGCCACCAGTCTCAAATTCGATTCTCATAGAACCACAGACACAGTGATTTCCCCAGCCAGAGACCATGTGGCGACTTCCTGCTTCTTGCGTCTCTGTCTGCCCCTGTTAATCGACGCGCCTTGAGGAACATTCTGATGCAGCTGTTACGGTCCACGTTGATTCTGTCTCTGACCCTGGTCGCCTGCAGTTCAAACCTCTTCGCACAGAAAGCCCCGAACTTCGCTCCGGTGAAACCCGCCGGCGATCCGGCGACCTGCGGTGCGAACATTCAGCGGACCATGACGCTGCTGGCCACCAGCACGCCGGAAAAACGCAATCGGGTCCGCATCCTGTTCTACGGCCAGTCCGTTACCCGCAATCCGTGGTGGGAAGACGTGGCGAATGACCTCCGCCAACGGTTTCCGCACGCCGACCTCGAAATCGAAAATCGTGCCATCGGCGGCTATGGCGGACCGGTCCTGATCAACACCGCCGAATTTGATCTCTACCCCTTCTACCCGGATCTGGTAATCTTTCACGTCTGGTCCGGGGCGGAAACCGGCCACCAGGAAAATATCATCCGCCGCATCCGTGAGCGGACCACCGCCGAGGTCCTGCTCTGGACCAGTAACCTCCGCTGGCCGAGTACCGTCCCGCCGGACGGCGACCCGCAACACCCCGACGTGCTGGCCAAAGACGCGCAGGATCAGGCGATTTCCGATCTCTACTTTCGCCTGGGCCGCGAACTCAATTGTGAAGTGGCCGACGTCCGCACCGGTATGCAACGTTATCTGAAAGAAAATAACCTTGTCGTGAAAGACACCCTCCGCGACACGGTGCACCCAAACAAATTAGGGAACTTCCTCATCGCCGAACTGGTCAAACCGCATCTGCGCTATGATCCCAGCTTCCCCGATGACAAATGGAAAGACCTCGTTACCGATGTCCCCGTGAATGACCCGCGGGTTCAGCACAAAGACGACGGCTCCCTGACGCTGAACTTCAAGGGCAACCGCATCGACGTGATCGCAGCTTCTGGAGACGCAGCCAAAGCCGACGTGCTCCTGGACGGGAAATCCCCCTCCCAATTCCCGGAGCTCTACTATCACACGCGTCCCAGCCCCACGCCCGTCGCAGGACGCCCGGCCTTCAATCGCATCGATCATCAGAGTCCGCTGCAGGTGGAAACCTGGACCGCCCGCATCCTCGAATGCGATCTGGAAAAGGATGTGCTGCGGTATGAAATCAGCGGTTCCAAAACGGGCCCCGACGGCACCGGCGATCACAAACAGCGTTTCGTTTCCCACTCCGGTCGCGTGGTGATCGAACCCCGGATGTGGATGGTCAACTGGTCCCTGCGGTATCGCAAACAGAGTCTGCCGAAAGACTACAAAGTCACCTGGGAAACCAGACCGCTCTTCGTAGACGTCTGGCAATCCCCGGCGGTCACAGACTCATCCAAAGAATATCCCACGGTCCTCGCCCAAGGCATGAAAAACGGCGACCACAGCCTGACCCTCAACCCACAGACCCCAGGCAAACTCCCCGTCAAAGCCTTCCGGATCTACCGCCCGCCATTGAAAGTTTCCGCTGAAGAATAAAAGGGGGGAAGAAAGCGCTTTCAATAAAAGATTTGAATTCTCTGGTTCTTTTGTTGTCACAGTTGCCCTCCGCACTGATTTCGAGTCTCATGGAATCGCAGGCACAGTAATGATCAATGACGGGGCTCACGTTGCGCTTTGAGGGAAGTGCGCCTCTGTCCGCTCGCATGACTATCGCACCAGCATGAGGAATTCCCATGATGCATGAGTTACTGTCCCTGTTGATCCTGGCCCAGGAAGAGAAAACCGAGAGTGTTGCCATTCACGCGATCGTTCCATTTGTGGTGGGGACCGTTTTAATCCTGATGGGCCGCCATAATATTGTCAATCGGACAGCTCAGGGCAAAAAAACAATCGGCGGCAAGATGCTGGGAATCAAGACCGACTACGAAGGCACCTCAGCCGTCCAAATGGGCTGGATCCGCATTCTGTGCGGGCTGTTTGTGATCGGCGTGGGTATCTATCTCATTATGAAATAGCCACGGACGGTGCAGGATTGAAATGCCCGTTGCTGCTAGCTTCTAAGATTACGGTTACAGTCAGAGATACTAATCTTATCATCGGAGAAAACATGCTGGGTGCGATCGCGGGTGACATCATCGGTTCCGTTTACGAAGGACGGAAACAGTGGATGCTCGAGCGGCATACTGACTTTGAACCGCTGTTCGCACGGAAGGCCCGCTTTACGGACGATACCGTGCTGACGGTCGCGGTCGCAGATTATCTGCTCAACGGCGGCAACCTCGTGAAAACGCTCAAGTCTTACACGCAGACCTATCCCCGTGCCGGCTACGGGAAAGCCTATCTGGAATGGGCCTTCGGCGAGGATGAATTGCCCTACAACAGCTTCGGCAACGGTTCCGCGATGCGCGTCAGCCCGGTCGCCTGGGCGTACTCTTCACTGGACGAAGTGCTGCACTATGCCCGAGAGACGGCAGCCGTCACACACAATCATCCCGAGGGCATCAAGGGAGCCCAGGCCGTGGCCGCCAGTATCTTCCTCGCACGCACCGGTTCGACAAAACAGGAGATCGCGCACTTTATCTCCGGGCGGTTCAACTACCATCTGGACGACACCATCGAACGCATCCGCTGGACCTACACCTTCGATTCGTCCTGCCAGGGCTCCGTCCCCCAGGCGATCCTCGCTGCCCTGGAATCAACCGACTTCGAAAACGCGGTCCGCCTCGCCGTCTCTCTCGGCGGAGACTGTGACACGCTGGCCTCAATCGCCGGTGCCATCGCGGAAGCCCTGTACCACGGCGTTCCCGCAACAATCGCCACGCAGGCCCTCGCACACCTGGACGATGATCTGACACACGTGCTGGATTCTTTTAATGCGACTTACCTCCAGAACCGGAATTGACCGGATCACGGGGTGGTATGATAGAACAGAATGAAGCATTAGAAATTTCGAGGAGTCTGTTTACAGAGCCTGACTGAGGGAAAACCTGGAAATCACATGATTCAAAATAAACGGCAACTGGCTGACGCAATCAAGGCGGCAGGACTGCCACAAAATTTACTGAGAATCTGGGACGGAGACGTGCCGGCACAATTGCGTTACACCTTACAGGATCCCTCTTCTTTCTTTGAAGCTTTCCTGATGCACCCTGAAGGAATTCCCTCGCCGGATGAACTCGTCATTCTCTGGCAGACCAATGGCGAATCGATCGTGGGCTATCTGTCTGTCACGGGAATATTTATCCGCAACTACCTGGAAGATGGCCCCGACGATTACGATGTGCTCGGTTCCACGTATCAGCAAATGTTGGGCGAGCTGTTCTCGAAACTCATCATGCGCGAAGTACCAGATCAGGAACTGGCCGAGTGTGTTGATTTCCTGGACTTTCGATATTTACCTCAACTGCAGGGATTTATGGCTCACAATCCCGACTGGGAAACCAACACAATCCCGTTCATTGCCGGATTAGAAGCCTCTGCCTCCCCACCTGATTCTGATTCAACATCCGGCTGAAAGAACTTTTAATGGATATTCCAGAAATCTCACAAGAAATCAGAGAGCTGATTAATCAGTCCTTCTGGACTTCATCCAGTCTGGAACTCGCTGAACTGGTTGAGAACCGCACACAACAAGTTGATCCGCTTGAGTTTCTCGCTTTTAACTGTCTGAATTCTGCCCGGGGTACCATCGCGCAGTTGTTTTATCTTTCCTCACATCTCTGGCAGCATTTTGATGCCGCTGCGGTGATCCAGCTGATTTCGCAGGTTCATCCCCGTCCGATGCCGGTCTGGGCCTGGGATGGTGGAGAATATGGTGACGTAGCTTTCTTTGTGAGAGATATGAACCTCAATATTTTCAAATGGACCACAAGACCGGAACTGGACCCGCATGATGCAGAGCAAATTCTGGAATATGGCAGAATCAACGCAGCACTACTGGTTCCCAGGCCGGATTGGGATGACGAAGAAGATGCTGATGAGGAAGATCCCTACGAGGAATTGTGTATGCAGCGACGTCAGGTATTGCGCCATCGAATACTAAGCGAATTTCCGGATCTCGACACAGAAAGCTGGGGCGAACCGGAATTGTCAGAATCGATCGACATGATCATCCGCGACAGGGGTAGTCGTCCGAATTAAGCAAGCAGCATTTCAGAAGACATCGGAGTTTCTGGCTGTCTGAAAACTCGTCTTCCTGTGCAATCAACAACCTTCTTCAATTCCCGAGAGAGCTGCTGTGTCAAAGTCACTGGGAAGAAGATTTCTAGCTTCGCTCTAAATCATCCTCAAAATACCATTTCCGAGACACCGATTGATTTATCAGTAATTGGTAAACCGTGCAGTTCCGTTCGTGGTGGTGCCAACTGGACCAGACCCAGCCTGTTCGTTCCGTGTTAACGTTCTCGCCGAGAACCGTTCTGACATATTCTCCTGTTTTGAACTTCGCATATTCGTTGGATTTCATACCCAGTGATTGAGCCCAGAAAGCTGTTATCGATTGGGAGAAATGATGGCAGCAGTGAATCAGGATTTTTGTTTGCAACTTCGAAAGTGCTTCTAGAATATGCCCTGTCCGGACAGGAACCGGTTGTTGAAGCCCCGCTTCCGTCTGCAACAGGCAGAAGATCACGCCGTTCTCTTCAGTCGATTTCCAGTTGACAGTAAGAGGCTGGCCATTAGTCGAGAGATCATACTCCCTATATGGCTTGTCCCACGAAAAGGACTCTAGAGTACCGAGAAGAAAACGTGCGAGCCGATTTGCACAAATGCCTGGATTACTCCATCGAGTACAATGTTTTCTTACAGACAGAGTAATATCTGACTCAAGTGATCTTCCCTCGTCAGAAAACAGAAGCTCATGCAACTGGATCTCAAAATTTTCTGTTTGCATGAATTTACCTGCGGACCAGCCAGAAAGAGAATGCACCTGCACTGGCAGCAATCAAACCTGAAAGAGGAACAAAGCCAATTCTCGCCCACTGAGGCCAGCCGTTGGAGGGATTAAAGGGTGGGAATTCAGGGAGAATCATTTCCGCTTCCTTACCAGCATCGGATCGGATCTGATTGATGACCGGAAACAGAAGGGATGACAGGAACGCGGCGATAAAGAAAATTACCGCAACTTCGACCAGCGTGAAAATAGATTTCTGTTTCTTGAGGTTCATTCCTGTATTGTACTCGGTCATCCAGCGGAAAATACAGTTATTTCGAGAACCTTCAGTTCGCTTGAGGACCACCAAAGCCGCGCTCTTTTGCATTTCCGGGCAAATCATTCATAATGCATCAACAAACTCACAACGGCCCTCGCAACCATCAACGAAAACGCGCCCATGCTCTCCGAACTCAAACTCCTCGACGCCACACTCTATCGCACGGACACGCAGACCCGCATGCCCTTTCGGTTCGGCATCGCCGTCATGACCGCGGCCCCGCACGTCTTCCTCAAGTGCCGCTATGAAATCGGCGGGCAGGTCGTCACCGGCATCGCCGCCGAGGGACTGTTGCCCCGCTGGTTCGACAAGTCGCCCGAAAAACAGGCCGATCAGGAAATCGACGAAATGCTGCAGGTCATCCGGCAGGCCGTCGCGTTCGCCCGCCAGGCGGCACCCGCGCCCACGTTTGACTTCTGGCGACAGGTCTACCAGTCACAGGTCGCCTGGGCCGCGGAGCAGGGCTTCCCTTCATTATTGGCCCAGTTCGGCGTCACGATGGTCGAACGAACGCTGCTCGACGCACTCGCCCGGGCCGAACAATGTAACCTGGCCACGCTGCTGCGGGAGAATCGCGTCGGCCTCGATCTGGCTACCATCCATCCCGAACTGAAAGGCCGCATGCCGGGTGAGTTCCTCCCCGCACAGCCACTCACGAAAATCATCGCCCGCCACACTGTCGGACTTTCCGATCCCCTGACTGCCGCTGACCTCACTCCCGAAAACCGCATCGACGACGGCCTGCCACAAACGCTGGAAGACTGCATCCGCGCCTACGGACTCAGGCACTTCAAACTCAAGGCCCAGGGGGATGTCGACCTCGATCTGGACCGGCTCCGCGCCGTCGCTCAGGTCATCATCGCGCATTGCGGCAACAATTACGCCTTCACGCTGGACGGCAACGAGCAGTACCGCGAGTTCCCCCGCTTCGTCGAACTCTGGGACGGCATCCAGGCCGACGCGGCTCTGTCTGCTTTCTTCGAAAACCTGATCTTCATCGAGCAGCCCCTGCATCGCAGTGTGGCTCTCGACCCGGCCATCGCGCACATTGCCGACTGGGAAAACGGGCCGCCGGTGATCATCGACGAATCCGACGCCGAACTCAGCGCACTCGAACAGGCACTCCAGCTCGGCTACGCGGGGACGAGCCACAAGAACTGCAAAGGCATTATGAAGGCGACCGCCCATCGCTGCCTGATCAACCATCGCAACACCACCGAAAACACAAACCGCTACCAGATGAGCGGCGAAGACCTGGTGAATATCGGCCCCGTCGCCCTGCTGCAGGACCTCGCCGCCCAGGCAGCCCTGGGCATTACCTCCGTCGAACGCAACGGCCACCACTACTTCCATGGTCTGACCCCATTCCCCCAACAGATCAGCCAGCTGATGCTCGCCCAGCACGGCGACCTCTACACCGAAATGGACAACGGCTTCGCCCGCGTCAACATCACGAACGGCGAACTCAACCTGACCTCGATTAATGCCGCCCCGTTCGGCGTCGGTGTGGAAGTACCCCTGGACGGCTTTGAGGAATTGTTACTCTGAATTATAAACCGCTTAACCTACTAAATTGAGAATGATTTTCTACATACAGCTTCAATAAATGATTCTTGATTTGCCAAGCGTTCAACGTGTTTTTTATTCCACTTCATTTTTCGAGGAGATTTGGAAGTCGAAATTCAAATTTCGGATAAATCACATCAAGAGAATCGAGAATTCGGTTTAGTACTCGAAACAAATCCGGAACTACAGAAGGGAAGTTTCGTGGATAAACTCGCGGAACTCGTTGTAATCGATGAAATGGATTCAAATCCCACGTAGTACCCACTGATGCAACTCCCAGCCAGTCTCCGTGAAGAATGCTAGACGAATAATCATAATATGAATCATAGAGATCCTTTGTGCCACCTTTTTCAGCTCGGGATCGAATATTCTCTCCCGACCAATCACCTAATTCGATATCTGTGAAATACTTTGCTTGTTCTTCCTGTAAATAAGCGTTAATCCAATCACTATCCACACAATGCGTATTTGCTAATTCATGCTCTAACTTCTCTGAAATTAGGTGTGCTTGTCCACTGCCGTACTGTCGAAATTTGTACCACAGGGCTGGTTCATTTTTCTTTGTTAAGAATGACATGTTAATTGCACATTCGGTAACAGATCTAAGCACAGCAAGCCCACTGAATCGATTATGGGACCGTAACTCAACAACTTCGTAGGCCAATGCTGTCGCGGCGAATACTAGCCCAAATGCAGTTTCATGAATTCGATCTGCACTACCTTGTCGGGTTTCCCAAAAATGCTCGTTGAGTACTCCAGTCAATGTCGTCAATTGATATGCGATACCTAAATCGTTGTCGCTAAGATATTGATCTTCTGGTGGAGCGGGGGCAGGGTGTAATTTACGAAAAACATCATTCCAAAACTGTTCAGGCCAATTTGTTGAAATGATTCGATTACTTCCGGCGGTGCATCGAAAGAATCCTCCAGCCATTTCAAGATTTGTCGGATATTCATCATGCATTCTGTCAAAGTCTGGCGGGACTGTCATTTGCCCCGTGGCCGAACCGACTTGACTGATAAACCAGCAAATATGTGTTGCATATTTCGATTGGAAATCGTTGCACCTTTGGATGGCATGTCCTAAAGCAAACCATTGTTCAAGTGTCTCTTCAGAAAGAAATTCATTTGACCATGATTTTAAGGCAGGAAGATTCGATAGATTACAGAGGGGGGCAAAAATATCTTTCTCGAATTCATTTGATAAAGAATTAAGTAGGTTTTTTCGTTCAATTTGAGGCAGTGCAGCAATTGCAGAGTGCGAGCCCGGTTGAACTTCATGATTCTCAAGACACGAATGACTTGGCCATGCAGAGACAATACGGCGTAGACGTACTAAAGCCTCATCCTCTTCGATCGAAGAGAAAACTAATGCAACCCACAGATATTCGGGTAACTGGATATCTTGCCAACTAGATTTTTCGAATGGGATTGATGAGCTCTCCGAGATAGTTGTCATCGGTGCTTTTAGCGTCTTCTTGTCTCTCTTAAATGCGGAGAATGGTTTTGACTTCTTCTTTCTCTTTTTAGCCATTGATGAACCTTTTTTACCAACTTATAGTAATTTATTACCTGTCTTAGTGATTGGTGAACTCAACTTTCAGACCTATCTATTATCTGCCTCAAGAGGTGAGATTCTGATTTATGATAGGTGATACGTATATTCTTTAAGTGGATATGTGGTTCATTATTTCAATGTATCTTCGATAAGTCATTCTTAAGTTCACAATAATTTTATGTGCTCTAGGGCTAGTAGGCACTATATTAGACTATTTTATGACTAATAAGGTTCGACCAATAAAAGAATTCAGGTACAGAGTGGCGCCCGTTTCTATTACATGGTAGAAAAAAGAACTTTTTATCCTACTGGCAGTCGCTCCGCATCATAATGAACCCCGTCGATGACCACCGACTATAACAAAATCGCCGAGCAGTACCGCGAAGTCAAAGGACGCCCCTGGCGGTCGCTGGTCGAAGAGTATTCGATGCTCCAACTGATCGGCTCCGTGGCCGGCCTGAAGGTCGTCGACCTCGCCTGTGGCGAAGGCTTCTTCACCCGCAAACTCAGGCAACTGGGCGCCGCCTCAATCGTCGGTACCGATGTCTCCCAGGAGATGATCAAACTGGCGACCGAGCGGGAACAAGCTGAACCGCTGGGCATCGACTACCTCGTCGAAGACGTGCGGGCAGAGGGCCCCCGGCTCGACCATGATCTCGCAGTCGCTGCCTGGTTACTCGTCTACGCTCACGATCGGGAGGAACTGGCTGCCATGTGCCGGGGCCTCGCGCGTCAGCTCAGGCCCGGAGGGCGGCTCGTCACGCTGACCACCAATCCGCAGCTCTATTTCTTCCCAGAGTTCGATTACCAGAAGTACGGCTTCCAGATTCATCTCGAAGATCAGGCCCGCGAAGGCGCCCTGATCCGCTGGACGGGCCGTCTCAAAGATGGCTCCCAGCTCGAAGTCATTAACTACTACCTCCCCGAGGAAGCGTATGCCTCCGCCCTGGAATCGGCCGGCTTTCAAGACATTACCTTTTATCCGCTCAGCCTTTCACCGGAAGCAGCCGACGAAGCAGATTACTGGGCCGACATGATCAACCAGCCCCCGGCCATCATGATCGAAGCCATCCGGGCAGAGGACGCGATCTGAATTCCAGCAGTCCAGCGGTCAATGTTCAGAACTGCCGCATTGTTCTATAATCGTATCTGGCGCGCAGAGTTCACGCAGTAGTCAGAGTAAGGGAAAGGATGTCAGCAGTGACAGACAGGAATGATCGGGAACGGCTTGAGGATTTCATCGCACAGTTACAGTCGCAGTCGGGCCTCAATCCGCTGAAGTACGAACGCATGCTGGCTGAGTTGCACGCAACTCAGCCGTTGGACGGGCACGACGCAGAGGGCCGCCGACAGATTGCTTTTTTCGATGCGAAGCAGTATGACCTCCATTCATTTTCCGCTAGAAACGACGACAGCTTCCAGCTGATCGCCATCGAATCGCCCCTCAATGAACAGACCGCCTCCGCTGCTGCCGGCTGCAAGGTGGTCTGCATCTTCGTCAATGATGAAGCGCACGAGTCGGTCATCGCGCGGCTCGCGGAACTGGGCGTGGAACTGATCGCCCTCCGCTGTGCCGGCTTCAATAATGTCGATCTCGAAGCCTGCCGGAAATACGGCATCAGTGTCGTGCGGGTGCCCGCCTATTCGCCGCATGCGGTCGCCGAACATACCGTGGCGTTGATGCTCATGCTCAACCGACATCTGCACCAGGCGTACCTGCGGAACCGGGCTGGGGCGTTCATTCTGGATGGACTGACCGGCTTCGACATGCACGGTAAAACCGTCGGCGTCATCGGCACCGGGAAGATCGGCCAGTGCGTCGTCGAGATTCTCACCGGCTTCGGCTGTCGCGTGCTGGCCTATGACGTACAAGAAAATCCTGAAGTCGCCAGCCTGCCACAGACAAAGTATGTCGACCTGGATGAACTGCTCTCTCAGTCCGATGTCATCACACTGCACGTGCCACTCTTCGAAGAGACCTATCACCTGATTAACCAGGAAACCATCGCCCGCATGAAACCGGGGGTCATGCTGATCAACACCTCGCGGGGCGGCCTGGTCGAAACGGTCTCGCTGATCGACGGCTTAAAGACCGGCCAGATCGGCTACGCCGGCCTGGATGTCTATGAAGAAGAGGCGGGCATTTTCTTCCACGATATCTCAAATCAGGTTCTCGACGACGACGTACTGGCCCGACTGATGACATTCAACAATGTCGTTATCACTTCGCATCAGGCATTCCTGACGAATGAGGCCCTGGATAACATCGCTGAAACCACCTACGCCAACATCGATGAATTTTTCGCCGGCAAACGAGGCGCCGAGCTGACGCACCACGTCGGGTAACAGAGTGAAGTTGATCCAGCGTCGACACATTAACCGGTGTGCCGCACCTCATTCCCGAAAAATTCCACCGACCACACGCTGCCATACTCGCTGATCACATCTATAAACCAGTATCCCGTCTCGGGTTCGACCGTTATTTTATCCAAGGTGACCGGACGCGAATCCTGGTGGGGGACGTTATGCAGGTAGTAAGCCAGGTTGTGTAGAATGCGAAAGGCGACGCAGAGCGCTTCATCATCGACGCCAGTCTCACCTCCCGGCAGCACGAGGTCAATATCATCGACCTGAATCCACGCATCGGCTAACTCCGGCGGACGCCAGATAGGAGCCAGGTTTTCGGTGTATCCATACCACCAGTCGCCTTCCAGATCGCCGGCCGACTCTGTCAGTCCCATGTCAAACAGAGTGTTGAGTTGATACAGGACCCAGAGCGCATAATTCCTTGGGGTATTGACCGTGCATAGTAACTCCAGCCACTTTCGTTCCCCCAGGAAGACTATGCCGTACCGTTTCTCAAAACCGATCAGTTCCCGGATCCGACTGTTGACTTTATCCGACGACAAATTACTTTTACCAATCAGCGATTCCTGTCCGATCTCCTGTTCGAGCTTGCGATATTCAGACCACGGCAAGTAACGCCTTTGATCAGCGGAGAAGGGGGAATCCATGCAGTAACATTTCCAGCTAAGTAAATCGACGAGACACAGGCGGGATCACGTTCCTCCCGCCCGATTTCAGGACGACTCCAGTCTCGCGGATTCTCACTTTTCAGGCAACAGCAATGTCGCGCCGGGAGCAACGGTCAACTTCTCCACATGTCCCGTGTGCATTTCTCCGGACTTCGTATCCTGAAACAGCAGGTGCATGTGCACCGAAGTGCCCGGGTGGGTTATGTTGCCGGCTGCATCTTTGGCGAACACCCCAACCAGCTTGCCACTGACTTTAGGCAGATCCGCCTCATAAGGCCGCTTGCCGACGGGCAGCGCCTCTTTTCGCATCCGGGCTCGAATCGGACAGGCGCCGTTAATCACATGGAACTCGACATTTTGAAAATCGCCCTCAATCACAAACACGAACGGCCCTTTGATATTCAGACCTGACTGGCGGGCATCCTGTTCAAACAGAGAGTTCAACTCGTCCGAAGAGACCGCCTGTGAAAGTGGATGTTTCGACCAGTCGGTCACATACCCGCCAACCAATAGGGCAGCCTGGGTCCGGGGCGTCAGCTTGAGCGTCTGCAGTTTCCCATCCGACTTCACCTGCGTGAGTGTCACTTTGCCGTCAAGGATCGTCGCCTCACCTCCCAGCGATTCCAGTGCGCCGACCCCATAAAAGTGCGGCTGCTTTACCAGCTCCGCAAATTTAACGCGTCCCTGGTGCTGCTGCTGGCCGATCACTTCGTGCATCTTGCCATACTGCACGAACCGTTCCCCCTCAGGCTTCGCAGCCAGTGTACTGCTGAAGCTCCCCAGCACGACTGCCAGACCACCGAGACCACTCACAAACGCAGACCATTTCATCAAATCATCTCCCCGACTGCTAAATTGATAAATTACCAGTCCTGCACAGCGGGAATTATACGCATCCTGGAGGCAGGGGAACAGCAGGAGAATCGCGGGGCGATCAACCTTCATGGCACTTTCATCATCGACTCAATGAAACTGCCTCGCGCAGCAGAGTGTATTGACATGGGAACCAGGGAGGGTATTCTCAATCTGTATCCTGCCCATCTCGACTGTTTCCGGTCTGGTATCAAAAGGAGAGTTCCATGGATCTGCCCCCACAAGTTCAGAATCTGATAGACGCCGTCTCGGCCCTGCCCGGGGTGGCCGGCTGTTTCTGCACTCCCCAGCCCCTGGATGAGATCGACGTCGATATGCTCTCACTCCCCGGCGATTTCGGCAGTCTGCCTCAGGCCGCCCTGATCCGCACGCAGGGGGGACGCGGAGATGAAGTGCTGATCCAGACCGAAGTGATTTTCGATCGTTCTCCCGGTGCCTGGCTCAGCCTCGAATTCCTGGCCTGGTGGGTGCGGGACTGGGGACGCAGCGGTCGCGAAATCCAGATGCGGCCCATGGCCTTGCCTCCCCAAGGCTACGAAATCCAGTTGGGCCGAACCCTGAAGTTCTTCATCGAGTACTTCGTCATCGAAACTGAGAACGACTACGGTGATACACTGAAAGTCGTCCAGGAGATGGCCGATTCGATCGCTGAGAATTTCCAAAGTTACCAGGAGTGCTTTGAGAACCCGGCGGAGTTCACCGGCGATATCGAAAGCATCTGATACGCTTTTGTCTGGGGCTGCCGGGCAACATGATTGCTTCCCGGGGTCACTCCTGTTCGAGTACCAGTCGGGGCAGATTGGGATCGACGACCGATGACCAGGTACTGCCGATGCGTAATTCATCGAACAGGTAAGTACTGTTTTTGCCGACATGGAAACGGGCTACGTCAAACTCGTGTGAGGATTCGAAGGGAGTGGTGACGCAGGTCCAGACAGCCGGTTCCTGATCCGGAATGGTTTCTGCTTCCGCAAACGCACGCATAAAGACCTGGTCCAGGGCTTTTTCACTGGCGACTATTTTCGCGACAAACAGATATGTCTCCCCGCTTTGCAGAGGGGGCGCTCTTTCAATGATCTGCAGATCGGCCTGCAGGATCGCATAATCGTTTATACTCATTCCCATGCGGATTTTGGGGGGATCTTCCTGCTGGCCGGAAGGAAACAGGGCGAAATTTCCATACTGGTTAGATTGACTTTTTTGATCCGTTTTGACTTTCTGCATGTAGAAACTGACGTAATAGATCGCGTTGATATCCAGGCGAACTGGCTGCTTCAATTTGCGAAAGAAAGAAATTCCTCCCCGGAGTTCGAGCAGCCCCAACTGGCTGGGGGCCACCTCGGTTCGAGCCAGTGATTCACGGGGATGGCTGAATGACTGGTTCACTCTGCCGCCGGCTTTCGAGGTTCGCCAGGGATTCACCCAGCCGATTCCGGAGTTCTGCCACGGGGAAGACTGCTCGGGATCCAGAATTTCCGGCGGATGAAAACTGTCATAGGCCCGCAGTTCCTGGCGCTGTGCCTGTAAATTCTCTGGGGTTCCCGGAACTTCTCTTTTGAAGAGTTTCGGCTCCAGTTGAATATCTTCAATCTGCCTGTCATTCAGATGCCGGGCCTGGCCTTCTTCGATGATCACCGATTCTGAAAACTGGTCGTTCTTCTGATTGGGGTCGACCCGCACGGCTCCTTCAAACACGTGCAAATCGACTTCACCGTCCTGATGAATCTGCGCGCCGTATTCGGTGCCGATATCATGCAAGGTGAGCAGGGGAGTGATCAGCGAAAATTCCGGCGCCGGTTCATAGCCGTGCAGAACGATTTTGCCGTAATCCAGTTTCGCGCGGCTGGATGTCACCAGGTTGATTTTGGTTGGCCCTTCGATAATCAAACGCACGCCTGTATCAAAGCGAAATTCAGCGACTCCCCGTTCCAGGACCAGATCCTCCGACATCAGCCTCTGACCGGAGAACTCAGGCGGAGACTCGCTGCCCCAGACGCAATCCGTAGAACGCGTGAGTGTGGCTAAATAAGTCCGATCCTCTTTCACGGACTGCGGATCGGGGGCACGGTTCCCCGGGAAATATCCCGCGAAACTCCAGGCCAGCAGCAGTCCCAACAGCAGCGAGCAACTGGCCACGACAGAATAACGCAGAAACGCCGCCCGCCTGGGGACCACCGGCTGCGGGGCAGCCTGCGGTTGCTGTGCGTGGTGCGTCTTGAATGTCTGTTCCAGCGCCTCCAGGCGGGCCTGCATATCACTCTGCAGTCCCAGGTTGATGTCCAGGTAATCAAAGTAGTACTGCATTGCCTCGGGATTGTTCGACAGATAAGCCTGGAACTGGTCGAACTCGGATTGCGAAATCTCTTCGGCCGGACTGTCCAGCAGCCGGTTCAGCAACGGTTCAAATTCGGGGGGGAGATCCTGGATTGACATTCTGCCTACTGCTCATTCTGCAGTTTACGTGAAATACACGCTGCCAGTTCCCGTCGGAGAAATGACATGCGATTATAAAGCGTCTGGATTGATTTCTCAGTTGTTTTGGCGATCTCCGGGATGGACTGTTTTTCATAAACCGCGTCCTGCAGCAACTTCTGATCGGACGAGGTCAGGGAGCTTAAACATTCATGGAGATAATCGATCCGACAGTTGTAGTTAGCTAAATGCTGCTCCCGTTTTCGAGACATGGTTTCCATCAGGTCCTGATCGAAATAATGTCGATCGTGGCGCAGGCTTCTATGGTGATTCCGTGCGGTATAAAATGCAATCCCACAAGCCCAGGGAAAGAAGTCTCGATCCCGATCGAACTCTTCAAACTTCTTCCAGAGAGTCAGGCAGACGCGTTGATAAACATCTTCAGCATCAGAATTATGAGGAATCAATGACCGAATAAAACTGAAAATCCGCATTCGATCTTTGCTTAACAGTGCTGTAAACAGGCTGTTCGTTTTTGATTGCGGCATCTACGTTGAAACTCCGTTTAACCAAAACGAGAAACAGGCAGCCATTCAATGCGGTGCTCAGACGCAGCT
Source organism: Gimesia chilikensis (assembly GCF_007744075.1). Taxonomy (NCBI): domain Bacteria; kingdom Pseudomonadati; phylum Planctomycetota; class Planctomycetia; order Planctomycetales; family Planctomycetaceae; genus Gimesia; species Gimesia chilikensis. The sequence continues at coordinate 912,093 of NZ_CP036266.1, forward strand.
TCGCAACTTCAGGCAGACAAAACTGTTCCGGACGGAAACAATCACAGATTCTACCTCTGATAGAATACATGTGGTGAGTGTGCTTGCAAGCGAAAAGTTCTTTCAGTCCCGGCAATTGTGCGTACCAGAACCTCGAATTCGAATTTCGGATTGAGCAAAAAAGTCAGATTACAGGCGAATTACTCCTCTCCGAACCAGAAGGATGATCCGGTGGGGGGAATTCCATTTTGGGGGCTGGCTATTCATCTTTTTCCGAGGTGGTTGTCAACAGCTTCCCGGTTGCCAGATCAACGCCCGACCATTCAAGCGAATTTTTGCTGAACAGGTAATACTCAGTCGTGCCTGTTTCGTTTTCAATCTGGGCGAATACGAAATTATCGCCGACACTGTAGCTGAATTTGGCTTCTTCCGGCACACGCAGTCGGCTCCAGTTCCCGGATGCAGACGAATACGCATAGAGATCACGTCCAACCGGGCAGATCCCCATTGCAGACGAGACCGTGGGTTGAAGTTTCGCCAGTGCCTCTGCAGAAGGTTTGCCTGCGACTTTCGTCTGCGACCAGTCACCGGATTCCATGCTGAAGGCCAATAGTTTGTCCCGAGACTGAGGAACGATCAGTATGAATTCACGGGTTTGGAGCACAATCGGTTTCGCCCGAGGCGTCTTCTCTGCTCCCTTGACAGGAGACAGGCTGACACACAACAGAAACACTGACAGCAGCGAGGCGAACAGTCGCATGATGGACTTCCTTTCTGAATGACGAGACGCAGGTCCTGAATCGGAATCGATTCAAATTCGGAGAAGGGGAACACCCTGATCTTAAGTGGTCAAGTGTGAATAGTCGAGGATTGATTTCAGAATCGCACAGTCACAGAACGAATGGGTTTAACCACCCGCACGAAACGTAAACAGGTCGGCCTCTTTGAAAAAGATTTCCAGCCGGATCTTCTGGCCGGTGAGCGACTCGATCGACTTGCCTTTCCAGCGCACTTGATGTCGCACACTGTCAGAATCCAGGGGAACGCAGTCGTCATAATCAAAGCCCTCCAGTACCCGGCGTTTCGTATCCGAGAGACGCACCTTGATTTCACCTCCGCTCGCATCCGCATTCAACAGCAGCTTGCCACCCGGCCACTGGATCTGTCGCGTGATCACCACACCCCCGCCGCGCGGGCCATGCAGGGAAATCAGGCGTTCTTTTTTGATCGTCGCCACGCCGATGCCCGGCTGCCGCGCCGTCGGATCGCCGTGTGGGCCATCAAAGCCGGAGTAATAAAACCACCACTCATCGCCCACTTCGGTCCAGTTGTTGCCGAACACCATGCCGTCATCCCACTGGCCATCCTCTCCCAGATCCAGCAGCCGGGGCCGTGCAGGAAGCCGCTCGAACCGCACGCCGTCTCTGCTGAAAGCCAGTTCGGTCACCACGTCGGTATTCATCTTGAACGGCCACAAACTTCCCCAGAAGATTCCCGCGTGGTAACGCACGGGCATGCCATAAAAGAAGTTGAACTGCTTTGCACTGTCCAGCTCATCCGGAATCAGAATGTTCTGTGGCTCACTCGTCCATTCTTCCCAGAGCGAAGGCCCCGTCATGCGGGCCACCCGCCGCGAGGCACCCGTATCCAGAATATCACCACGAAATGTACGATAGATATGTTTGGCCCGGCAGTACATCACATACTGTTTCTCAACCGGATCATACACCATGCTGTTCAAGGTATCGCTGTGCAGTTCTGCCAGCAGGGAGTCGCTCGCTTTGTCCCAGTGAATGCCATCCTGCGACCCAACCACGCGGATGCCGTTCATCCCTTTTTTCACGCCCCCCGTGTGGTAGGACATGATATAACGATATCCCCGCCGATCCGCTTCAGGGGCCTCAATCAGACACGGGCCGCTGGCACGCTGGTCCGTGATCCCTTTATAGACGATGTTATTTTCTTTTGTTCCCTTCCACTCCAGCAGTCCCAGTTCGGGACGCTCCCAGTTCAGTCCGTCCGTGGATTCGGCATAGGCAATCGCATAATTCGACCCCTTGTGCTTTCCCTGGGCATCCAGCCGGGGTGTATGCGTCTGATACCACATCTGGAACAGACCAGTTTCAGGATTACGCTTCACTGTGACGTAGCCACCCTCACCGGAGATCAGCGGATTGCGGGCATGCTTCTTGGGCGGATGAAATACCCGCTCCACCGCCTGCTGCTTGTATTTCAAGGCATAATGGTTGTCGACAATAAAGCCGTCGTACACGAATTGGGGCTCAGAGCCAATCTCCACCGGCTCAGCAGGCAGGCTCCGCGACTGGGCATCAGCCGTCACAGACAGCAACAGGGCCGTGACCAGGGGAAGTGTCGTCGTCAGAATCTTTCGCAAAGACATGGCACACCTGTTATATTCATCCAGAGGTTTCCGAATCAATGGCATCAGCAACAGCATAACAGGGAACAATCCGGGAGACGAATCTTTTGCAACCATTCCAGCTCGAAATTCAGACTTTCGTTCTCCGGTAGATGCTTAACTCAAATAGAGGCGGTAGAGCGTTCTCAAACCTGCTTCTCTGGTTTGACCCAGGACACATGACATTCCGGCAGCTGAGCTTTCAACTCCTCAAGTAGTTCCATGGGGACCCCGGGGAGATTAAGACCCAGGTAGCGGAGTTGTGTCAGCCGCCCCAATTCTCGAACTCCCGCTGCATCGACCGGCACCTCAATCAGTGTTAGTTGCTTCAGTTCCGGCAGATCTGCGAAGACGCGAATTCCTGTTGCCGTTACTCGCGGGGGCGAATCCTCACCTGTGTGACGCAGGCTCATCTGCCACAGTTGCTTCAATCCACGCAGGTGAGCGAGATCCTGATCTCGCAGCGTAGCGACCTCCAGGGCCAGTCCCTCCAGCCGGAATAGCTGTCCCACAATTGCCAGAAGATCACCGGTCACCTGGGGCATCGCTGACAGCCCCAGGAACGTCAACTGTTCCAGTGCCGCGAGTTCCTGCAGCCCCTCATTCACGGGAACACAATGCAGGTTCAGCGTCGTCAGGTTCTGCAGGTACGCCAGCTGTCGAAAGCCGGCGTCGCTCAGTGGTGTATCCCGGAATCTGAGGTATCGCAGTCCGTGCAGCTCACCCATCGCCGCCAGCGCAGTATCGTCCAACTCCATATCATCTATCCAGAGCTTCGTCAGCTGGGGAATGAAAGTCAGGTACTGAAACGCCGAACCGGGCGTCGATGTATTTCGCAGATGCAAATCCTGCAGTCGCGGTAGCCCCGCCAGAGTTGCCAGCCCCCGTTTCGTCAGTGGCGCGTTCTGGATCGAAAGATTCGCGAGCGGAATCAATTCACGCATGCTTTCCCACAGATGATCAGTCTCATCCATATCAAGGATACAAAGGTGGAAATTCAGCGCGCCCTGTTTGATGCCCGCAGAAATCCGCACCCCTGCCTTGCACAACCACTCCACGGCTTCCCGCAGCCGGGGAGGCAGGAGGAGATCATCGAAATCAATCGCCCCATCCAACAGCATGTGTTGCCGGGCAGTGAGTGTTCTGAGACGTCGCTGATTCTCCGGGTCCTCATCATCTTGCACAGACAGTTGTCCCAAGGCCAGTGAATTCAGGTAGTCCGCGATCGTGCGCACGGTCTCAAAATCGATCGGTACCTTTATTTTCAGGTGGACCCGGGAAGCAGACACCAGTCCTTCGATTTCATCCCCCCGATCATTCAGGGGAATCGAAATATTCCGGGCAAGACCGAGTCTGCGTTCGTTTCGGTCTATATCGGCTTCCACGCGATCCTTGATAATCCAGGGCCTGCCTGCGGCAGCTTCAGCGGCTGCGAAGTCCCGAATCACTTTTCGCCGCTGCGCATGAAAATCTTCCACCGTCACGCGGGTGCCGGGAAACCGCTCGGTCAGATCAGCAATGATGCTGTCGGGATCCAGCAGATGACGCTGATCGGGCGTTTCCAGGCGGATCGTAATCATAGGCGTTGAAAACCCACGAGACAGGAAAGAAAGGACCAACAGATCGTCAAACCGACTTTAGCTATTATATCAGCCACAGATCTACAAGAGAACACCCTGACCAGTCCACGCGTCACCCCGCTTCACCAAACTCAAACGCAAACAGCCGCGCGTTCCGCATGGTAAATTCCACACGTACCGGCTGCCCCGCCAGTACGCTCAGATCACTGCCGGACTTCCATTCCACCCGGTGATCGATCTCGTCCGCATTGATCCACGCACAATCCTCGCGGCCAAAACCGGGCAGGGGAGTCCCTTCAAGATCCAGCAGCGCCACCCGCACACCTCCCGCGCCGGCGGTGCTCAGATTGACCCGCAGGGAATCGCCGGTAAATCGTAGCGGCTTTGTCGTGACCACGCCGCCGGGATAACCAGCGTCCAGCGAGACAAAACCGTCCACGCGCTGCGTCGCCCGATAGATGCCTCCCAGATCCTTCTTCAGCCACGCGGCCCGGTCTTTGAGATCGCGATCCCAGACTACGGGCCGGCCATGCGTGTGCGGCCAGCCGACAAAATACTGATGCAGTTCCCGGCCCCGGCGGATCAGCCCCTGTCCCATGCTCACCAGCCGCAGGTCCAGTCCGTCGTAAAAGCCCGCGGGCATATAAGGCGTACGCCAGCGGTGCCAGTTGACGCCGTCGCGGCTCGCGGCAAACTGCACATCAAACGTCCCGTCATTGCCGTTCAGCGCGCGGTCCTGCCAGTCCGGCCCTTTGAATGTCTGGTAGGCGGCGGGAAAGGCGAGATACACGTGCGGGGCGAAGGGATACTTCACCGCCGCACTCGTATACAGCTGCACGCCCGGCGGATCGTCATCGTCGCGGGCCATCACCGTTGCCAGTTCACGACTCAACGTGGGAACCTTCTGTTTGCCCCAGACATGCAGCGGCGGAACGGACGCGTCATAAGGCCAGGGCGTTTCGAGGTCCTTCACCGCCACCCGCGCCACGGCCCGCACCGGATTCCAGCAGCGGGTATAGATCACATACTTCTGTAACGCTTCGTCCCACAGGCCGCAATGCTGACTGTCGGGCACGAAGGGGAGCATCCGCGTTTCCGATTCACTCCAGTGCACCCCGTCCGGCGACGAAGCCACATACACGCCCGCCTTCTGGGGATCGGGCCAGTACCGGGAATACAGCAGCCGATACCGCTTCTCCGCCGGGGCACGCGGATCGAGGAACACACTCGCTTCCACCGCCTCGACCGGCAGCAGGTTATTCTCCCGGCTCCCCTGATATTCCTTCAGCCCCAGTTGTGGACGTTCCCAGTGAATGCCGTCTTCGCTGGTCGCCAGGGCGAAATGTTTCTTCTTCTCCGCGTCATAACTCCCATGAAACAGTTTCGCAGTCCCGTTATCATCCACGACGCTGCAGTAAAAGATAAACCCCAGCGCTTCAGAAGGCTGCTCCGGTTTCAAAACCCGCTCAAACGCAGTCGGCGAATTCAACCGCCGCGTCACGCCGCGGGTCCGCCCGGTATCCACGAGCAGATCATCCAGAAACAGCTGCCATTCAGAACCGACAGAGGAAATTTCCGAATCCGCAGCCCTCACCACTGCAGGCAGGGCAGTGGCTACAGCTGTAGCTTGCAGAAACTGACGGCGTGTGAGAGTGGGATCCATGAATTAACCTTGCTTTCAGACTTTTATTTTAAGTAAAGACCGGTATGATTAACTTCTGTGCGCTTACTGGTTGTGTTGCATGTTGATACTTAATCGATGATCCATGTTACCCCATCTTCTTCTAGAGTCGGTGCTCTTTCAAGCACTCAATAGATTTCCAGTCTTCATCGTATTCAGAGAGCTGATTTAGAATGATCGTTCCTGCTGACTCCCGACACGAGAGGCGACAAGTTTATTTTCGGTGTGTTCCGTTCTTAGTCGCAATTGCATTGATGACTGTGCGCTTTCCTCCAGAAGTTTTCGCTGCTCCTCTCCCTCAGTCAGATCCATTTGAATCTGAAGTATCTCCACAGTTTTCGGAAATTAGAGAGGCGATCGACGAGGATGACTACGAGCAGGCGTTGAGACTGCTTACGGAAAAACGTGTTATTGCAGTGAAGGTGAAAAACCAGTTCTTACTCCAGGAGATTCTGGCGGAAATCAAAGAGGTGAATCGTCTTAAACGGGAGTTTTCCAAAGTCCGTGAAAAAGCGGAGACTCTGAAAACGAAACCGGGCGATCCCGAGGCAAACGAAAAAGTGGGCCTGTTCTATTGTGCTGAGAAAGGGGATTGGATTGCCGGATTGAACATGCTTTCCAAATCAGGGGATTCCGGTCTTCGGCAGGCAGCCCTCGATGATCTCAAACAGCCCGAGACGCCTGCCCATCGGATGAAACTGGCAGATGCCTGGTGGGAACAGGCAGAGAAAGAAAAAGATCAGATTCGCAAGGCTTTCTTGTTACGTGGACGTTACTGGTACTTGTCAGCACGTCCCGGATTAACAGAATTGGAACGTTTCGAGCGAGATAAACAATTAGAACAGATCGTTTTGGAAGCAGATAAGATTGTGGTCTGGAATATGCATGGTTCGACTTTGGATCATGGCACAGACGAATGTGTGCTCACACTTTTCTTGAAAGGGAAAGCCGTCTGGCGTCAGAAAGTAGTGGTTCCCTGGAAAGCCAAAGCACCCGCGGGGCAAATTGTGTATCCACCCCGCGTCCGTTTCGATCAGATCCGGGTAGATATCACAAAGTATCGTGGGTTTGGTGGCGGGCTGGGTGAAATTGAAGTCTTTGATGGAACGATTAATGTTGCCCGCAACTGTTCGGCCGTCGCCAGCAGCTATTGGAGATCGAATCGGAACCATCATCCCGATCTCATAACCGATGGGGACAAATCGGGACTCACGGGAATCTGGTTATTAAACGACGGGCAAAAAGGCTGGGTACTGGTTGACATGAAAAAGTATCTACAGCAACCCTGAAGGACAGAGAGAGTCGATCAGACAGTCTCTGGCAGGATAAAATAAGCGACGCTGGAAAGGGGAATAGATCGCTTTCCATTCATCTCTCTATTCCCCCACAAATCCCAATTCCCTGTTCATTTCCCGGTTGTCACGCTCTGGTGAACCGATACCATGATAGCACAGTCACCAGATATTGCAGGACTTCCCGAGATGAAACAGACAGAGCAACCAGTTACCGAAACCGAATCGCTGCCGGACCGGGAGACGATGTACGCCGCCCTGGTCCAGCGGGACAGCAGCTTTGAAGGCGTCTTCGTTGCTGCCATCCGCACCACCGGAATTTTCTGCCGGCCCTCCTGTTCGGCCCGCAAACCCAGGCCGGAGAATGTCGAATACTTCGCCGATGCGAAAACCGCCCTCGCGCACGGCTACCGGGAATGCAAGGTCTGTCGCCCGCTGGTCTCACTCGGCTCCACCCCCGACTGGCTGCAGCCGTTGATTGAAGAAGTCGATCAGGATGCCACCCTCCGCCTGACCGCTGACGACCTGCGGGAACGGGGCCTCGACCCGGTCCGCGTCCGTCGCTGGTTTCAGAAGCTGCACGGTATGAGCTTCGCCTCCTACCTGCGGATGCGGCGGATCAATCAGGCCTTCAGCCAGCTGCAACACAAATCCACGGTAACCGCCGCTGCCCTCGACAGCGGCTACGAATCGCTGAGCGGGTTCGGCGAGAGCTTCAAGAAAGCGATGGGCAACGCGCCCGCCAGAAGTAATGACCAGCAGGTGATCAACGTCAGTCGCCTACTGACCCCCCTGGGACCGATGCTGGCCGGCGCGACAGAGCAGGGGATCTGCCTGCTCGAATTCACCGATCGCCGGATGCTCGAAACGCAGCTCAACCGCCTGCAGAAACGGCTCAACGCCCGCGCACTCCCCGGCGACAGCCCCTGGTTCCCGCAACTCGACGGCCAGCTTCAGGCTTACTTCGCCGGGAAACGGACCGACTTCGATCTCCCCCTGGTCCTGGCGGGCACCGAGTTTCAGGAACGAGTCTGGAACGCCCTGCGGACCATTCCGTGTGGCACCACCCGTTCCTATTCCGAACAGGCCGAGATCATCGGACAGCCCACCGCAGTCAGAGCCGTCGCCCGCGCCAACGGCGACAACCGCATCGCGATTCTGATCCCCTGCCACCGCGTCATCGGAGCCGACGGCACGCTCACCGGTTACGGCGGCGGCCTCTGGCGCAAAAAACGCCTGCTGGAAATCGAACAGGGAACAGACGCCCCAACCAAGTGAGCGGAATGGCACTCGCCACCGGTAAAATGTAAAACGCGGTTTCCAGAACCAGCAGCGGGTGGCCGCGAATGAAATTCGTGGTTGTCGCAGACAACAGGAGGTTGCGTAGTGAGCGAAGACCGGTTCTGTATTGCGCCTGAATCTGTTTCCGTTCAACATGGAAAATCGGTTTTGAGGTTCGACGCGGAAACTGCGACCTCCTGCTCGCTGCGCTCGGCCCGAATTACATTCGAGCCCACCCATTCTTCTTCGTGGTTTGTTGCTCTCTAAAATCTGAGCAGTACGAGGAGCGCAAGCCCATGCAGATTATTTCCCCGGCTTTCCCTCTCCCCAGCGTTCCCGATTAAACTGTTCCGACTGTCCCCGGGGAATCGTCAGTGTGTTCCATTCATCATCGGCCTGAATCCGGGCCACCTGCACGATCTGCCCCACGTGATAACAGGTATGCCCCAGGGAACGCTGGATCGCCAGCGGCACGGTGTGGGCATCGCCGCGAATATAGACGGTCGTCTTCAGGTCCTCGGGCCCCAGACTGTTGAGGGATTCAAACAGCACACTCCAGCCCCGCTCCCAGTAGGCCAGCAGTTCTTCCCGGGTTGAGAACGTATCCACAAATTCGTCGTCCCGGTTCCGGTCCGGCTTCTCGCCGTCGGTCGTCAGGAAATCGGTCCATCGCGAAATCAGGTTCCCGGCGACATGTTTCATGATCACCGCAATCGAGTTCGTATGCGCGTCGAGAGCCGTGCGGAGCCCCTCATCAGACACCTGTGCCACCGCCCGTTCCGCCATCTGCTTCTGAGCCTCGAAAACATTGAGTGTCGCCGACATGAATTGAGAGAAATGTTCCATCTAAAATCCCTTTCCGCGTGAGTTGTCTGTATCAGTCTCAGTCTGAAGATTAAATCGGCTTTTCGCAAGCGACCGGCCTGGAGGAAATTCTGGTAAGCAGGCTGTCTTCTGCTCTGGTTGATCAATTATGATAGAGTGATGCGTAAACCCGCCCGAAAATTTCTCGTGCTGCTGACCCTCTGTATGACAGCCGTCTGCGCTGCCTATGTCTGGCACCGCGCTCCCGAAGTCAAAACCCCCGTGGTACAGCAGCAGGAACCGCCTCCAGCGCCGACGTCTCAGGCAACTCTGGACAAACTGAAACAGCTGGGAGCTGGCTGGAAGCAGAATCAGCAGGGGCAGGTCTACTGGCTGTTCCTGAAGCGGCTCCCCCTGGCCGATGAAGATCTGACCGTTCTGAAAGAACTGCCCGAAGTGCAGACGCTGACGCTGCGGGGCGTGCATACGATTAAGGGAAACCGCTTCACCGATGACGGCCTGCGTCATCTGGTGCATTTGAAAAAACTGCGTTATCTCGACCTGAGTGTGAATTACCAGCTGACCGATGCAGGGCTGCGTCACCTGGAGCCTTTGAAAAAATTAGAACATCTCGATCTGAGCGGCAATTTTAAATTTACCGATGCCTGCGGAGAGTCGCTGGCGCAGTTGACCAGCCTGCAGAGGCTCAACCTGAGTCAGACATCTTTGACCGCCGCCCTCCTGCCCGACTTGAGTCGGTTATCACGATTGAAGAGCCTGTCGGCTGAACGGATGGTGCTGGATGATAATACGATTGGTGAATTTGAAAAGCTTCCCCTGCAGGAACTAAAGGGAGTTCAGATTGATGATGCCGACCTCCGCTTATTGCCACGCTTGAAATCGCTGCAGAAACCACCGTTTCCAGATTACCGGTGGATTGAAGATCGTCACCTGATTTATCTGACTCATTTTAAAAAGATCCGGGAAGTGGATGTGACTCTCACACGCGGAATCAGCGATACCTCGCAACTGAAACACCTGCAGGCGCTGCCTGAACTGGAGATTCTCGCGATCGGTATCGGGAAAAACTCTGAAGCTCCGCTCGACCGATCGGGGTTGCTTGCCCTGGCAAAGGTTCCCACTCTGAACGAATTGAGGGTGGGGCCCATCAATGCGCCAGCTCTGGAAGCAATCAGCCATTGTGCCCAGGTCGATCAGCTGTATCTCAGTGGAGATCCCAGTCAGCTTCAGCCAGCCGACCTGGCATGTCTGAAAAATATGAGCAGCCTCAAGAAAATCACTCTGCAGGTGGATCTCGTTTCGGATGATCTCTGGGCTGCACTGGGGAACGTGACATCACTCGAAGAAATTTCGTTTAACAGGGGGTGGCCGCCACAAACCGAAAAGCCACAGTTTTCCATGACCAGCCTGAAACGGCTCCAGAACTTACCGCATCTCAAGGGGCTGGACCTGAATGGTTTTCCTGTGACCGATGAGGGACTGGGTTACCTCGGTCAATGTCGAACTCTCGAAAGACTGGAGCTGAATAATGCGCCGATTACGAATGCGGGACTGCTGCAGTTACGCCATTTGTCTCACCTGAAGAAGCTCAGTTTTTATGGCAGCAAAATTGACATGGACACCGCTGTAGAACTGCATCGATTCATTCCCCAGTGTCGCATTGAAGATAACTGGTGCTGTGGCTGTATGACCATTGATGCCGATCGAAGTGTCACTCAGAAATAAAGCAGATCAAGCAGCTTTGAAAGCAGGCACGCTCACCGCTGATAATCGGCCACGATGCCATCTGCTTCTGAGCCTCGAAAACATTGAGCGTCGCCGACATGAATTGTGTGAAAGGGTCCATTGATCTATATCCCTGGAAATTAGTTATTTATTTTTCAGTGCAACAGAAACATCAGTGGCGTACTCTGTCTTCCATCTCTTTCACCGCCGCAATCGCTTCGCTGTAGCGGGCCAGTGCTTCCGTTTTCTGTGCGGCCGTGAGCTTATCATTCGCAGCCACCTGTTCCTGTTGGTCTTCCAGATAGAGTAACGCAAACTTTTTGCGCAAAACCTGGAATAGTAACTTGGCCATGTAGTAGCGGTTTTCTTTCTCCTGTTCCTGGCCAATTTTTCTTAAAGTGGCATGGACTACATTGGGCCCCATATAGCAGAGGGCATGATAGGCCGGGCGTTGTTCACGACAGAACAGTTTGTATCTCTTTGAAGGAAAATAATAGGTTTTTTGTTTCTGGTTGATTTTATCCAGCAGTGCTTCGATCAATTCTCCGATTCTATTTCCTGAATGCATATACCCGAGAAGCATAATCATCGCATCTTCATTTTTGACCGGGGGATTTAACGGCCCGGAACCCAGACCAGAAAACCCCGGGGCCTGATATTTTCTGAGCATACTCCAGTTTGTTGAATCGAACTGATTCAGGGCTCGATGATACTCACTTGAAATATCCACAGCCTCTTTCCAGGAAACCTCATTAAAAAACGTCAGCGGTTTAATAAAGCATTCTTGCTCGGGTCGTGTCTTCTTCGGCTCAGCCTCATCGGTCCGGGCAGTCTGCAGGCCAGCTGTGAAGACACACGTTAACAGAATTAGAACCGCGCATGGAAAATGCAAGCCACGGAAGGTATTTCGCTCTGGAAAAAGACATCGCTTGATTGCCATCGAACAGAATCTCCATATTCATGTTTCACGGGCAGGCGGATCACAGTTTCGGCTGTATCACACTGCGTCAGGCTGTTATCATAGCTGGTATGTAACATGCGTTCAATTGGCTGTTTCTGATTGAGTAGCCCGTCCGGAAGTAAACTGCTGCAATTCGAAAGGTTTGACCCATGCAAAGAATGAACCCCTGGATGCCTACTATTTTCGCGCTGTTATTCTCAGCACTTGCAGTCTTTGAAAGTTTCACCGAGGGTAATAAGTTGTATTTCTTCTTTTTTGCCAACGTACCCTGGATCTTTATGTTTGTCTCGTTCAGTCTCTCACAACTGCAGAAAGAAAACGACGAACTCCGCACCCGGCTGGAAGCACTCGAAGGTCATGCGCCAGCGACAGACCTGCCTGAAAATGGGGCAGTCGCGCATGGTTGAGGGGGGCTTTGAAGAATGATGGTTGACCAAACGATGTCCCATTTCAGAAAAAATAGACTCAAATATCTGCTGCTGACGCCGATCCTGCTCCTACTGATTTATCAATATTTTGAAAATCCGACCTCGGCTGATTTTTCCTCGCTCCCTGAGTTATACAAGCATCGCGATCTGGGAGACCGACTGATAAATTTACCCTGCGCAGGAACCATCCGACTGACGCAGCCGCATCCATATACCTCCAACTTCTGCATTCAAGGTACGTTTCAAGATACTGATGCATATTTAAAGTGGCGGTTTGGAGAGGTACATCTGAAAGATGCTGTGGAATTTGTGGAAGCGGCACACAGCATGTCGGATGAGCAACAGCCCGATGATATGTACTGGAAAGACAGTTTTTATTCTGGAAGGTACGCGCATGAAATATACCTGTTCAAAGATGGTAGATTCTACGATCAGGTCAGATTACTTAGAGAATAACACCAGACAGTAGAATCTCTGCCAAGAGGGAACTTTTGTAATAAACTTAAATCTCCGCGGTCGCACCTCGATAGCGGATCTTGATTCCCTTCGAAGCGAACTTCTCCGTCATGCGAGGCACGTCGGTATCGTGGACTAAAACGATCACGGTATCCCCTTCCAGCAGGGTTGTATCCGGCGTGAGATCTTTTTCTACATCGCCGTTGGCCCGGCGGATCGCGACCACCAGGTAGCCCCGTTCGCTGCGGACCTCAATCTTTTCCAGCGTCTTATTCACAAACGCGGAACCGGCGGTGACCTGGAGTTCTTCAAACTGGAGACCGAAGTGCCCCAGTTCATCTTTGATGGCGCCTTCGCTGGTCAGTTCTTCCAGCATGTTTTCCGCGGTGGGTCGCATGATCAGTTGCGCAACCTTGCTCGCCCCGATCGCGGTGGGCAGTACGACCCGGTTGGCACCACAGCCCAGCAGTTTCTTTTCCGTTTTGGGATTTTCTCCCCGCGCGATAATCATCAGGTCCGCATTCATCTCGCGGGCGGTGATCGTCACGAATACGTTGGTCGCATCTTCTGAGAGCACCGTCGCCAGCACCGCAGCCCGAGCGATGCCCGCCTGTTCCAGAGTCGTTTCTTCCGAAGCGTCGCCGTAGATGACCCAGTAACCCTGTTCCTCAGCCGCCTTGAGACGACGTTCGTCACAGTCGATCACCACAAATGGTTTTCCCGCGGCGAACAGGTTTCTGGCCAGAATCGAACCCATGCGACCGATGCCGCAGATGATCGTATGGCCCTGCATACGCTCAATTTCTTTCGCCATTTTTCTCGCTCCCAGTGCCCGGTTGATTTCACCGTCAATCAGCATCTGCATGAAACCGCCGATCGTATAGATCACCGCGCCATAGCCGGCAATGATCACCATGATGGTCAACGCGCGCAGTGCCGACGATTCCACCGGTTGTACTTCGCCGTAGCCGACGCCGAAGATCGTGATGATCACCATGTAGATTGAGTCTTCGAGTTTCCAGCCTGCAGCAACATAGCCGATGACAGCAATCAGACAGATTGCGAAGAACAGCGAGATCCCCGTGATGATTTTGCGGAACGGACCCGAGTGTCGAGGTCGGCGCTGATTCCCTGCGGTCGAGATATGTGATTCAGGTTCCGTCATGGCTCGTCTGCTCGTCAACGCGCGGGAAGGAATCGAAGGCGGTGGCTCAAATAGGAACGGAGCCGCACCAGCACTGTGCCGGTCGGCTCCTGTTCCGAAAAATCCAGCTTATTCATCAAGACGATTATTTGATGAACAGCATTTCCTGGTAGGTTGGCAGCGGCCACAGATCGTCGGCCACAATACCTTCCAGTTCGTCTGCATATTCGCGGACTTTGTTCATCAGCGGCAGAATCGTATGGCAGTAGTAGTTCGCTTCGGCCAGCAGATCTTCCGATCCGTTTTCGGCACCAGCGGCTTCCAGTTCGCCAATACTGTCCTGCAGGGCTTTCACCAGTGCAGTTACCTTGTCGAGGGTCTTGGTGTCGAACTCGTAGTCCAGCATTTTCAGGCTGGCACAGTTGGAAACCAGTTCGCCCTGGTAACGGATGACGGCCGGGAAGATCATGGTCTTGGCCATCTTCAGTGTCAGGTTATACTCGACCTTGATCGACATGACGTACTGCTCAAGGTAAATTTCCAGACGGCTTTCCAGTTCGCGTTCCGACAGGACGCTGTACTTGGTAAACAGTTCTTTGACTTCTTCTGTCTGCAGAATCGGCAGAGCATCTGCGGTGGTTTTGAGGTTCAACAGACCCCGTTTTTCCGCTTCAGCGTGCCATTCGTCACTGTAACCGTCGCCGTTGAAGATGACGGCACCATGCTCATTGATGATCTCGGTCAGCAGAGTTTGCAGGGCAGAGTTCAGTTTGGCAGGGTCGCCACCGGTGGCTTCTTCCAGTTTGGTCGCACAGTAATCCAGTGATTCAGCGACGATGGTGTTCATCGCAACCAGCGGACCGGCGATAGACTGGTTAGAACCGACAGCTCGGAATTCAAACCGGTTACCGGTGAAAGCGAACGGGCTGGTTCGGTTACGGTCGCCCGCATCTTTCGGCAGCGGAGGCAGTACGTCGACACCGACGGTCAGTGTGCCCTTTGGAATCGAAGAGTTAGCACCACCGGCTTTAATCTGTTCGAAGACGTCAGTCAACTGATCACCCAGGAAGACCGAGATGATCGCTGGAGGTGCTTCGTTGGCACCCAGACGATGGTCGTTACTGGCAGATGCGACGACGGATCGCAGCAGACCCTGGAACTTGTGAACCGCACGGATGACGGCACCACAGAACAGCAGGAACTGGGCGTTTTCATGAGGCGTATCGCCAGGATCAAGCAGGTTGCCCTGAGAGGAACTACCCATTGACCAGTTGACGTGTTTCCCTGAACCGTTCACGCCAGCGAAAGGCTTTTCGTGTGTCAGACAGACCATGCCATGTTTTTCTGCAGTGCGTCGCAGCGTGGTCATCAGCAACTGCTGATGGTCGGTTGCGATGTTCGCAGATTCAAACAGCGGAGCAATTTCGAACTGACCCGGAGCCACTTCGTTGTGACGGGTTTTAACGGGAATCCCCAGTTTGAAGAGTTCGCGTTCTGCTTCAAACATGAAAGACAGAACACGGTCGGGGATGGCACCGAAGTAGTGATCGTCAAATTCCTGTCCCTTGGGAGGCTTGGCGCCAAACAGGGTACGACCGGCGTTGAGCAGGTCGGGACGGGCATAGTAGAAGTTCTTGTCGACCAGGAAGTATTCCTGTTCGGGACCGGCGGTTGAAGAAACCAAGCTGCCGTCAGTGTGACCGAACAACTTCAGAATTCGCTGTGCCTGGGTGTTCAGAGCCTGCATCGAACGCAGCACGGGAGTTTTCTTGTCGAGAGCTTCTCCGGTCCAGGAAACGAATGCGGTCGGAATGCACAGAGTGGTTCCGTTGGTGTTTTCCAGAATGTAAGCGGGGCTGGTGACGTCCCAGATGGTGTAACCGCGGGCTTCGAATGTCACGCGGATACCACCGGTCGGGAAGCTCGAACCATCGGGCTCACCCTGGATCAGCTGTGAACCGCTGAATTCAGCAATCGCACCGCCGTCTCCATCGGGAGAGAGGAAACTGTCGTGCTTTTCTGCGGTGGAACCGGTCAGGGGGTAGAAAACGTGTGCGTAGTGAGTGGCACCTTTTTCGATGGCCCAGTCTTTGATTGCGGAAGCAACAACGTCTGCAGTTGAGCAGTCCAGTTTCTCACCAGCTTCGATGGTTTTGACCAGCTTCTTGTAGACTTCTTTCGGCAGTCGTTTTTTCATAACTGACTTGGAGAAGACGTTGGCATTGAAAAGCTGTGCGGTGGGTTCTTCTTTGTAGTTCATCGGAGGATAACTTGGCTTGTAGCTGGTGACTGCGGCGATGGCGGCGGAACGGGTTGAACCAACGGTGGTTTTGGTGCCATTGCTGCCACCGGAATACGAAGTGGACGCACTCGAAGTTGCTGTGTTCACTGTTTTGACCTTTTCATAGGG
Organism: Gimesia chilikensis; assembly: GCF_007744075.1. NCBI lineage: Bacteria > Pseudomonadati > Planctomycetota > Planctomycetia > Planctomycetales > Planctomycetaceae > Gimesia > Gimesia chilikensis. The sequence goes on from NZ_CP036266.1 coordinate 928,274, forward strand.
CGATTAATACGACTGACAAAACAACCGGCCGATACCACTCATACGTGAAGCGCATCACCGGTGAAACGGAGATTCATCCAGGATAATCAAGAGTGCGGGCCTGGCGGCCTGATCCGTTCACGTCGCCGGGCAGTCATTGCCACGTGCCGCTCCAGGGAACCCGCATCCGGAGATTCTGAGTGAGGTTATATCTAATTGTATTTATGTGATTGATTTCGAAACTGGAGTCGATCGGCGGGTGATTCGCCCGCGAGCTTACACCAGATTGGCTCAGAACTTCCTGTGAAGAAGAATGATTCTTAACAATAGCAGAAGGTGTGCCAAACCGCAGCTGATAACCCGATTTACTGTCACAATCGGCTCCCCGCTGACCCCGCAAAGGATGTTGTCGACTCCCGGAAGCAGAGGGACGGGATTTTCACCACTTATTCCCCCCGAAATAGAGCCCTTCCGACCTTGCACCCGGCGGACGCCCAATCTGGAGAAAATTGTCTGCTGCTGGAAAGACAACCAGCAAGCTATGCCAGTCTGGAGAGCATGTGCCGAGAATGCGCGCAAATCATGCACGGAAAAAAGGCAGAGTGCTTGGCCATGCAGTAAGTGTTCGTATGTCAATTCAGTTCGGTAGCAGGTCTGCGATCACGGCCCGGTGGTCCGTATCTTCGGCTCGCTGGGCTTCGACGCGGACCGGCTGATAGTGAGTGTCGCACCGGATCTGGTCAATCCGCAGGAAGGGAACCGCGTTGGTAATCGTGCAGCCCCAGCCCGCTCCTGCGCTCATAAAAGCATCACGCAGCCGTGGAGGCAGTTCCCTGAAGATCGGATCCCGCGGGTTGACGTTGAAGTCCCCACCCACGATCAATGGCAGGTCTGCAGGCAGCTCTGTTAGTCGGCGACTGAGTGTACGCAGTTCGTCCCGCTGCAGAATCCGTTGATCACGATACGCACGCCAGCATTCCGGGTTCCACAGATCCGACCGGAATGGAGGCGGTGTCAGTCGCAGCGAAACCACGGCGATCTCGCGACCGGTCTGCAGGCGCACTTTGCCGATCACAAAGCTGACCGTCGACGCCAGCGGCTGAATTGGCGTGCGACTCAAAATCGAAGAATCAACCCCCGCCAGCAGGCCTGCATCCTCTCCCAGGAGTGGCTGGCTGATGTCGCGGAGTTGAATCACACTCGGCGTTTCCTGGATCAGAATCAGGTCCGCCTCATATTGTTCGAGTGCCGCCACCGCGCGACTGCTGCCATGTGCATTGAGTGAGATAACCCGCAATGGAACCCGCTCTCCCGCCTGTGTGCGCCAGGCCGGATCAGCACTCTTCCACAGCCCCCGCCAGAGACTGAGCGGCGTATCCGCAAACACCACCAGGAACAGCAACCAGAGCCCGATCGAAGCCAGGGCGAAACGTCTGCGATTCGCCCGTAACAATATCAGCGCCAGTCCCACACCACAGCCAAACCAGCACCAGCTCGGATAAACCGTCACCGCAGCACACGCATCCGGCTGCCACGCATAACAGACACTGAGTCCGATCCACAACAGTACCGTGATGGCAGCGGTGATCCGCGCGACAACCCGATCCAACCTGCTGTCAGGGCGGGAATCGGATTGGTGCGTAGTCTCGGTCATATTGGGACAGACTTGATTTCAGCAGAGACAGAAGACGGAAGAAGCAGTCTCTGAAATTATAAAGCCTGCAGTCATCAACGTCAGTAGGGAATGAAGAGTTTTCGTGCATACTTCAATTCCGTTGCTCTACCTACTCCTCCACCGGCGGTGCCTGATCCTCGAACACGTTTTTCCCCGCTTTATCTTTGGTAATCGTGAATTGATCGTACAACTTGCCAGTCACCGTTTTGGCCTGATAGACCAGGCGATCCTGCTCGACGGTAATCACCTGGTACAACTGCTTGCCCTGGGTGCGGCGGCGGAAGGGATCTGTCTGAATCGCTTCGGCGGGGTACTGCTTTAATTCATACATCTTCGGGCCACTGACGGAGACCACATACACCGGGCCGCCCGACTGATCCGCCACCCGCAGGCCGGTCGCCACGTTCTCTTCGGTTTCGAGTTGACGACTCAGTTGCAGCGATATCGGTCCGGTCCGTCCGTAGCTGTGATCGTGTCCCTGCAGCACGAGGTCCACGTGGTACTTTTCATACAGACGCTGCCACGTCTTGCGGAGTTCGGGATTATCGCGTTTCACGCTGGAGGAATAGATCGGGTGATGATGCGTCAGAATCGTCCAGCGATTCGGGTTGTTGCTTAAGACTTTCTTCAGCCACTCGGTCTGGGCTTCAATCTCCCGGTTCGAATCCAGGCCGATGATCCGCACGCCCTGTACGTCGACGTAGAAAATATTTTCTGTAGAACCCTTGGGCCCGTTGTCGGGAAACTCAAAGCGTTGTCCCCAGCGACGGCTGAGTGTTTTGGGCAGCGATTCCTCCCCCTCAGGTTTCTCCGCAAACGGATCGCGCGCATATTCGTGATTGCCGGGGACCGCCAGTTGGGGGATCGCAGAAAAGATGCCACTACCGGCGTAAAACCATTCGCCCCATTCCTGGTCGTGATTGCCATGATTTACCAGATCGCCGGCATGCAGCATGAAAGTCATCCGCGGGGCATCGCGGTACGATTCCCGAATCAGTCGCGACCAGTGGCTTTTTACGTCATTTTGAGCATCACCGACATACACGAAACTGACCGGTGCGACTACGTCTCCCTCGGATTCCTGCGCGGTGCGATACTGAATCCATTCACTCCAGGCGTACTCCGCAGTCAGCGGCTCCACGTCTTCCTGATCTGCTTTGGAAAGCGGAACCGTTCTGCGGCTACCCACGCGATAGACGTATAACGTGTTCGGCTTTAAATCCTCAAAAGTCGCCGCATGCATGTGCACGGTTCCCAGGTTCGTTTTGAGAGGCGACGTTTCACCCGGGATGAGACGGGCCTGCTTGACGAACTGCGGCCCCGTTTCGGCTGGCGCAATTTCAGCAACCGCATCGGCTCCCGCTTTACTCCGCCAGGTGACGGAAAAGGAACGGGCAGGGTCCTGCTTCCACGAAAGCAGAATCCGGTCCGGTACATCGGTGGCGACCGGCAGCGTCGGCTCGACAATCATCTTCTCGTAGTTTTTCTTATGTTCCCAGCGGGATTTCTCTTCACCCAGGACGGGAAGAGTCAGACTGCAGCAGACTGTCAACAGACACAGGCAGGAAGTCAATTTCAACACGGGACGCATCTTTCTGATTTCGAATCAACGGGTTCGCTTATGCAGGTACGATTTGAATTCCGGGCGGGAAACGATCCAGGATTGAAAACCAGTCAACCGATGCTGAATCGTTCAGAATCAGTCGAGTGTAACAGATCGGGAGACGGGAATAATGAAGCTTGTGTTATAAATCGGCAGAGATCTGCTATTATGATTGCGATCTCTGTTCCCCCAGTCCAGCAACAGCGCACAGGATGACTGCATGACCCGCAATGACGATATCGAGCAACTGTTGAAACAGGCGGACGCCTGCATCGCCGGCGGACAGTCGGACGAAATGATCGCAGCCGCTGAGGACCGGCTGGGAGTCACCTTTCCCGCTTCCTTCCGCGCGTACCTGTCGCAGTGGGGGAATCTGAGTTTTAACGGCTACGAATACTACGGTCTGACGCCGAATGCTGATTTCGATCACTCCGGCATTCCCAACTGTGTCTGGTTTACCTTACGCAAACGGGAGCAGATCGGGCTGCCGGCATCACTGGTCATCTTCCGCAACGAAAACGATGAGGAGTATTTTTGTCTCGATACCTCCCAGACAAGGGGGGACAACGAGTGCCCCGTCGTCATCTGGGATAACATGGTTGGCGAAATCGCACAGACTCTGAACGCGAGTTTCAGCGAATTTCTGCAGGCAGAACTGACCGAGTGGCTCGATGAAATGTGATGCGTTCAATTCATTGATACATAGGATGTGGTTTTAATCCAAATCAGAAATATGGATGGAAAATATTTCATATGCACGAACAGCTAATTGAGCGAATCAAAACTTTCACAAAGGTAAAGTCTTCCGTAGAACTGCTCCCTCCCGTCTCACCGGTTATGCTCGAACACGCCGAACAGCAGCTGGGTTTTTCGCTTCCCACCTTACTCAGCGAGTGTTACCTGCAATTCGCAAACGGCGGTTTCGGGCCCGGGTATGGTGTGATGGGCCTTGCCGGGGGAGCCACGTCCGACTTTGGTGATCTACTGGAAACATATCAGCAGCTGAAGACCGATCACGAATCGGAGGGGGAAATCTGGCCGCCCGGTCTGCTCCCCTTCTGCGAATGGAGCGACAATATTTTTTCCTGCGTGGAGTGCCACGATCCCCGTTATCTCATCACGACCTTTGATGCTGGCACACTCACGCCGCAGAACTATTCGCTCACGGAGTTCTTTGAGCTCTGGCTCAACGGCATTGATCTGCTGGACTTTGGCCCGTCGGCAACCGAAGCGGTAGAAATCACCAACCCCTTTACCGGCGAGAAAATACGCATCTCCCCACGAAATCCGGGGGAACGGTAATCCGGTTCTGTCATTTGGATTTCTGTTTCCGATACTTCCAGAAACCAGCGATGCCGGCCGGAATCCAGCCCAGAAACAGGGCGACCAGGAACACTGCTGGAATGGGAGCCATCCCCGGGCTTCCCGCTCCCGGACCGCTGCCTGAGTTGAGCAAGAACTCAATCAGGATTGCGATACCAATCAGAAACATCCATGTGCCAATCCCCCATAAACAGCCGGCAGCCGCTGGTTTCCATGCTTCGTCGTCTTGAGATGGGGGAGGATGACTCATCACCTCCGCCGCTCCGGATTCTCCTGCGGAAAACTCGCACCGACCTCTTTCAGCCAGGCGTGCAACTGATTCCACAACTGTTGTGCCTGCTCTGGTTTCTGCTCTGACAGATCGGTCGTCTCTGACGGATCCCGGCTGAGGTCATACAGCTCATTGCGATCGTCTTCGTAGTAATGAATCAGCTTCCAGTTCCCGGCCCGCATTGCGCTGGCGGGCGTGGTCGTGGGATAGTAATGCGGGTAATGAAAGTGCAGTCGGTCGCGTTTCAGTTTCTGAGTTACACCGGTGAGCAGCGGCTTCAGCGAAACCCCGTCCCGCTGCTCCTGGTCTGCTTGCAGTTCCAGCAGATCGATCAGGGTCGGATACAGGTCAGACGTCACTACCGGCTCTCCACAGACGCTGTCCGCAGTCGTCACGCCCGGCCAGCGGACGAGCAGGGGAATGCGGATCCCCCCTTCGTACAGCGACCCTTTCCCCGAACGGAGCGGGTGATTGTTCGTGACCGTCTTACCCTCGTACTTGTTGATGAAACCGCCGTTGTCCGACATCAGAAGCACCGCGGTCCTGTCGTCCAGTTTCAACTCTTCCAGCGTTTTCAGAATCCGGCCCACGTTCTCATCCAGGCTGGCCACCATCGCCGCATACTCGGCGTTCTGCCAGGGAGAGTACGGCTGGATTTTTTTCTCGTACGCTTTCACCACATCCGGCTTCCCCTCGATGGGTGTGTGCACCGTGTGATAAGCCATGTTCAGAAAAAAGGGACGCTTACCGCTAGCCGACGACTTCAGCAGGCGGATCGCTTCGTCCGTCAGCCGATCGGTCAGGTAGTCGTCTTTGTCACTCCGCTCCAGCACACCCGGCACATAGCGAAACTCGTGTCCGTAATGTCTGTCCCCGGCAAAGGGATAAAAGAACGTCTGCGGTGCGCCCCACAGTGTGCCGCCGATGTTGACTTCAAAGCCGTGACTCTCAGGATAAAAGCCCGCTTCACCCAGATGCCATTTGCCGACGTGCAGCGTCCGGTAACCTGCCTGGTGCAGCCGTTCGGCGATGGTGGTTTCAGCATGCGTCAGGTTGGGCAGCGACTTCCCTTCGATCAGCGGCCGCTTTGTTTTGCGGTGCGACTTGGCCTGTTCATGCCAGACGGTCATCTTCAATCGGGCCGGGTTCTTGCCGGTCATCAACGAAGCCCGTGTCGGACTGCAGACCGGCGAAGCCGCATACGCCTGCGTGAACTTCATGCTCTCTTGCGCCAGTCGATCAATGTGCGGCGTCTGATGCAACGTATTCCCGTAACAGGCCAGGTCGTGGGCGCCGAGATCATCGACAATGATGTAGACCACATTCAACGGTGCCGCGGTCACAACCATCGGTATGCTCAGCAGTAACACCACAAACCAGAACACTCTCCCGGCGAAGCGCTGCATCGGGGACTCCTCTGTCGTTTACAGAACTCGTTGAAAAGAAAGTCAATTCAGCAGAAATCTGAATTCTAACTGAATGTGGTGTGGGGAGCGAATGAAATCACAACGATCGCCCGCTCTCTGACAATTCATTTGGTGACAGATCAGCAAGCAGGCTGCGCGGTCAGAAACCAGTATTTCCACCAGATCGGGCCGATTGGGGACTGGCATGTGTTTTGCGACAGTCTGTCACACAGAGGCGATTGCGGCTGTAGCCGCTTTAAGCAGAATCCCTCACCAACAAAAAGGAGAACGCCATGAAATTTGTAACCCCCTGTTGTCTGTGTCTCAGTCTGTTCCTGGTCGCTTGTGCGAACGAGGATACTTCTGAAACGGTCGTCGTGAAAAAACCGATCACTGACCCGGTAACCGAAGAGGACGTTTCTAAGGAATTCGGCGAAGCTTACGACACCACTAAAAAGTTCACGCAGCAGAAGCACGATGAATACGCGGCCAAGCTGGATGAACAGCTCAGAGAACTGAACGTCAAAATCGATCAACTGCAGGAAAAAGGCAGCGATCTGAAAGATGACGCGAAGGTCAAATGGAACGAACAGTTGGACGAGCTGAAAGTGCAGCGCGACCACGTAAGTGAGAAACTCGAAGAGTTTAATGACGCCTCCGCGGATGCCTGGGAAGGTCTCAAACAGGATCTGGATACCGCCTGGGACAATCTTAAGAATTCCTACGACAATGCTGAGAATGAAATTGACGAGGAAGTTTAACAGGAACTTCCGGAGACACCTGCTGGTCTCCCGTTGCGGTAGCTCAATAGCGCAGGCGGAAGATCAGGGTGTCCTCTCTTGAAAGGGACAATGTGCAGAGAGACTCACTCCGCTTTGTGTCGTACAATATTCATTCGTGCCGCTCGGCCAGGCTGGAGCCGTCTCTGGATGATGTGGTGAATGTGCTTGGTGACGCTCAGCCGGACGTGGTCGCTCTGCAGGAAGTTGATGTAGACTGCCCCCGCACAGATCAAATCCATCAGGCGGAAGAGATCGGTCGGAGGCTGGAGATGACACCACACTTTTTCAGTCTGGTGGACTGGACTCAGTTTCAAAGTCGACACGAAAATCAGGGGCGCTACGGGTTGGCTTTTCTGTCGCGTAAAGACTTACTGCTGATCGATTCCCGGGAGTTTCACCTGCCCCTGCTGAGCCCGTTAAGCGAGCCGCGGGGTGTCTTTCAAATCCAGGCAGAGTGGCAGGGGAAATCGATCTCGATCCTGAACACACATTTGAGCGTGCACCGCCGGGAAAATCTGCTCCAGATGCAAGCTTTGTGTGAGTTGATTCAGCAGACCGGTACCGAACACGAGGCATCGATCCTGCTGGGAGACTTTAATACAACCGGACAGTCGCGGGCGATCAGAAGGCTTCGTACCCTGCTGTCAGAGTGCATTCCGACAGGAAAGCCGCGTGCCACTTTCCCCAGCCGTTTTCCATTGCTACAATTAGATCGTATTTTCACGGGTGGGGCTCTGGAGCCTCAGCCCAGCCAGGTACTCGCCTCTCCAGGCGCGCGTCAAGCCTCTGATCATTTTCCTGTTAAAGTGGAATTAAAACTCTAATATGAGTCGAAGCAGTTCGGCCTCTTCCGTGCTTTCCTCTTTTCTGGTTCCCGCCAGCGAGCATCGATGCATACCGCTGAGCGAAGGTCTTTCCGCATTTGACTGCCGCAAACGACTGATCCGCCACGCGCAGCATCGCATTTGGTTCAGTACCTTTCTCTGGCGGAATGACCGGGCGGGAAACTTCCTGGTCAACGAACTCGAACGCCGTGCCCGGGAAGGTGTGGAAGTACGGATCCTGCTCGACCATTGGGTCACGCTGCAATCAGAAGACTCAATTTTACCACGCCTGCGTCAGCTCGCAGCTGCGAGTGAGATTGAAGTACGGCTGTTTAACCCCGTTGTAGAGAAGATGGAACCCGGGGATGTGGAAGTCATGTGGGCGGCGGCGCTTTCCGGCGAAACGTTGAACCGCCGGATGCACGGTAAAATCGCCTTGTTTGACGATGCCTGCGTCATCCTGGGAGGCCGCAATCTGGGTGATGAGTATTTCGACATGCACCGTTTTCGTTGTTTCACCGACACCGAAATTCTGGTCAGCGGTCCCGTCGTTACCGAAGCACACGACGCATTTGCCCGCTTCTGGGATCACGATCTGAGTGTGAACCTGCTGGATTTCGCAACGGAGCAAGAGGATGCCACGGCACCGTCTGATTCTGATGCCGCTTCTAATCTGCCGGAACCTTTTTCAACCATCGCAGCAGAGTGTTGCCCCGACTATACCGCGCGCATTTTTGAGCCCCGCTCGATCGAATTCTGTTATGATCAGCCTCGTGTCGACACCCGGTTACCGGACGAGACGGGGAACTGGCTGGAAGAGGCTCTGGCCTCAGCCCGGAAAAGCATTCATCTCACTTCACCCATCACCATCTTTCCGGTTTCGTGGTTCGAGCGACTGGAAAAACTGCGTGCGCAAAACGACGGCTTTCTGCTCTCGATTGTTACAAACAGCCTGGTTTCCACAGACAACCTTTACACCTATGCGGCGGGACTCAAACAACGAAAAAAGCTGCTCAACCGGTTCCACGCCTGTCTGCATGAAATTCGCGCAGTCCCCGAAGATGCGGCCGATGTCATTCCCAGCTTTCCAAGGCTTGCTGATGAGAATCAGAAAACGGACGAACAGCCGGCCTCCGGCTTTGGGGCGAATCCCTTTGAGTGTGAGCAATTGCATACGACCCTGCACTGCAAGTATTTCATCATTGATGGCACAACGACACTACTCGGCTCACCCAATCTGGATCCCCGTTCGCTGTACATCAACACGGAACTGCTGCTGCGGATCGAAGATGAAGCACTCAGCCAGTATTACCTGGAGCACCACAATCGGTTGCGGTATAACACGAACAGCTGGATCGTCGCCCGTCGACCAGACGAAACACTCTGGACCCGCTTAACGGGCCTGATTTCGTTCAAGCAGCCACGCGATGACGCCATCGGAGCGCATCGACCCGGCTACTGCTTCACACCCGGGGAAGGCACCGTCAAAGAAATCCCCGATCCCCTGGCCGCCGATTTCTACGAACGCTACCAGGCCTGCGGCGTCTATCCGGGAATCAACGATTCCGACGAAAAAGTCGAACTCTTCCTGACCGAGAATCTGTCCTACCTGTTTCGCGATTCGCTCTGAAAGATAGAAACAGGATTCCGACAGGTGAGCGGGAGAAGTGAAAGATTTATGACGGGAATTAATGCCTGTTACGCTGGAACAGGCACCAGTCTATTCCACGGAATTGAAGGACCGATTATGGTCTTGAATAATCCCTCAGGGGCGGTCAGGAAATATCAGCCTGTCGCTGATCGTCGATGAGATTTCCGACTAATTCCCGAATCTCTTCCGTCAGTGGCGAACGGGACACCTCCTCCAGCAGCGCAAGCACACGCGGTGATTTGATCTGTCCTACAGCGATCAGGCTGGCCGCCTGGATATCTTCATCTGCAGAACGCACCAGAATAGACAGTGGGTCGATCAGCCTTTCATCCGGAAAATTCGCCGCGATCTGGGCATTCCAATAGACGATATCTCTAGCGGGAGAACCGAGATTTTCCAACAAGAGTGGTACCACATCCTCCGCCCGATATTGTATCACCGCCACTTCAATTGTCTGGTACACACCATAGCCATCACCGGGTCCGAACACAGTCAACAGCAGTGGCAGCGCCTCAATGCCGGGGTGCTCAGTTAAATACCGAACCACTTCATCGAGCGCTTCGCATTCGGCATCCCAGTCATCATCCGCAGGCATGGGTTGATGTCGAGTCAGAAAATCGAGGCACTCACTCTGGTTCATGACACACTTGACCGTTGAATTAGAATCAGGAAATGGAAAAAAGTGTTGGGTGCAAGACCGGCAAACAGGTATCCTATCGTAACGGAATGAGTATCTGAACACACGAGTCTGCTGATATCTTCTGGTCTACCGGCGAGGGGAATCATTTCTGTTCGTTGATGATCCGTCAGCAATAACAGCTCGAAATCGCTTTCCCACTAAGTGGATGAATTGAGATGAAGATCCCATTAGCCAGCAGCAGATGTTACCTGATTCTCGTCATCTTCCTCATACAGACGGTTCCCATTGTCTGCCAGGCAGGTGAAGACGTTCTGTTCCAAATGGCGCGTTCGATACTCAAAAATGAGAGTGATCCAGCTGACGATTCACTCTCTGTTGCCCGGTCGCAGTATTTGAAATTTGTGGCGAAACAGCGCGATGAAAAGGAGACTGCGTCATTACTGGAAATCTGGCCGGCCGATAGTCTGACCGAGGCTGAAATCCGCTTGTCTCATTGCTGGCGGAACAGGCTTTACTGGGCGGGGCTCCAGTATGCGCCCCGCTCGGAACTCCCCCTCTCCCGAAAACTGACCAGTCTGGTCGGACATAACAAAGTACCACCCGAAAAAGTCATTACGCAGCTACTGGCACAGGAACAGAAACCAATTGCGTCACTGGACCAGTCGATGGTGGCCCTCCTGCGATTTTCCGCCCGTTATGATCAGGCACTCCAGAGCAAAGATCCCCAGGCGGAATTGCAAAAACTGGAACCGGATGTGCAGGCACTGGTACCGCACGCCTTACAGCTTCTGGAAAAAAAGTATCCAGCCAAGGGGTACTATCATTTCACCTGGCACCCCGTCAAAGCGGAAGTAGCCCAATGTCTGTTTGCCATGCTGACAATCGTTCCTGCAGAACAACGTTCGCCTGAGTTACGCCAACTTTCCGGTCAGATTGACAAAGCGTTCGGTCTGGGGTGTGCCCATCGTGGCTGGTACGCTGCTTACGAAAGGGGAGTCGAACTGTTGGCCAGGCAAGATGCAGGACTGGCACTCCGGGTCTGGCAGTCAGATTTTCTTGAAAATCCGGAAGTGCTGACCAGCGTTTCCCGGCTGCTCTCGCCGGAGAACCGGCCAGCTTTTCCAGAATTCGCACGTTTTGTCTCAGGGACGAAGTCATTACTGGAGTTGTTACGCAAAACGCCCGACCCTTCAAATCAAGCTGACCTGTCGGCTCTGCTGGAGCACGAAGACAGCGAGCTCTGGCGGTTCTGTCTATTCCTCACGCTGGAAACGGCCCGGCTTCGTCAAGATCGACAACTGTTGCAGCTGGCTTCAAAGAAACTGCTGGAACAGAGCGGGCGACTTTATGATCCCCAGCAAGAAGAGGCTTTTAATATGATCAACGATCTGAACTGCCTCTACTATTCCGCATTTCGTGCGGCTCAACAGGTCAATAATCAAAAACTCCAGCACGAGCTCCTGTCTCGAATGGTCCTGCTCTATCCCCGGGTTGGTGAGTCTTTCTTTAATATTCTGGATGAGCGACACATTCAGAAGCAGGATTGGTTGTATCTGTTCCACAAGCGTGATCCTGCTTCGGACTGGCTTTGGGAATATACCGTAATGCTGCAGGAAGAAGTGGAAGAATTTGGTTCCGGAATTTATGAAGCCGGTGTGCTCTGGGCGACGACCGGCCGTACTCGTCTGGGAGAGAAATCAGCCCAAATCATCTTCAAACACCAGTTTAAGCGACAGTGTTTTGCCTGGGGAGCCGGCTACTCCGTCGGCAAAGGGAGTACTCCTTTAGCGGTCGGAGCAACCTGGCTGCAACTCAGTCAGTTGGACCCGGAGTTTAATCAGCCGGACTGTTTTGTGGAGTATTGTGCTGGCTACGCGGAAGGGAGACAGAAACTGACTGACGACTGGGATGCACGCTTCTTGCGTGTGCTGGATACTACTAAGTAATATTACACCGAGCCCCCAATCGCGAAAGAACCCAAATGTCGAAGCCGGAACAATTACTGGAACGCCTGATTCGAGCAGAACTCTGCCCTCCTGATGAAATTAGAGGATGCACGCAGAAGCAGCTCAGGCAAATAGAAAAATGTGCGGCGGCACCACTCCCTGCAGATTATCTGGAAACTCTGTCGCTCATCGGCTGCGCTGCAGGACATTTCATGAGTGATCTGGACTTTTTCTATCCAGCCATGCTCTCTTTAACCGAGCGGACAAGAGAACTGATTGCCGAATCAATTTCACTCCCTGAAGATGCCTTCGTCTTTGCCGACCGGTATGGCGAACAGATCCTCTTCTTTCGACTGGCTGAAAAACGGAAGGGAGCAGTTTATAAGTGGAGCGATGAAGAGCCGGAGCAGTTTTTAAAAGTGTTCAATTCATTCAGAGAGTTCCTCGAAGCAGAACTGACAGCTCATGAAATGCAAGCGGGAGACTGATGGCTTTAATTACTGATATCCTCGAACAACTGAAAGTTATCGAGGAACACTTCGAACTATTCGAAGACGATGGGGATGATTTTGAAGAACATCGGAATCGGGCTCCCGAAATGTCGTAAAAGGAGTTTCTGGAACATAGAAACCGAACAAACTGACTGACGACTGGGATGTACGCTTCTTGCGTGTGCTCAAATAGCTTGAGCTAGTTTAATCTTCCAGCAAACTTTCGAGGAATTCCGTGGGCTGGACGGGCTGATTCATACAGTCGTAAATCACAAATTTCACACTCGGATTAGCAATTAAACTTTGAGTCACATACTTGAGTAGTTTGCTGGCCGGGATGAGTTGACTGAATGTCAAATAGAATGCACGAGTCTTTCCCGGGATCAGCGGGTTATTGAAAAGGAGTTCGAATATCTCATTCTCTTCATACCATTCTTCGAGTAATGCTGCGCGTGTCTCTTCTTCTATTTTGAGGAACTCATACTGACCATATGGTTTGATGACCTCTAGTGCAATAATCTTGTCATCGAAATGAATATCAAAACGATCCGGGACGGCTTTGACAGATTCAAAAATTAGCTCCAGTGTAACATCGCAGTCAGTAATAAAATAAGAAGCTCTCATTTTCAAACTCTTGGAAATACTTGGGGATGGGATTCACTCCTCACTCATCAAAGTGCGATTTCTTCCGCAGCAGGTGATGATAATGCTGGGCGAAGCGGTGCGATTCGTCGCGGACGTATTGCAGCAGTCTTAAGCCATAGGAATGCCGGCTCAGGCGGCGGGGTTCGACTTCACCCGGGACGTAGACCTCTTCTTCGCGTTTGGCCAGGGAGATTGTGAACGGGGGCTCGACCCCCAGTTCGCGCATCGCGGTCATCGCGGCGTTGAGCTGACCTTTGCCGCCGTCAATCAGCAGGATGTCGGGAAACGATTCCCCCTCCTGGTGCAGGCGCCGGATGCGTCGGCTGACCACTTCGCGGATCGAGGCAAAGTCATCGATCCCTTTGACGGTGCGAATCTTGAACCGCTTGTAACCATGCTTAAAGGGCAGACCGTCGATGAACTGCACCAGGCTGGCCACCGTTTCGCCCCCCTGCAGATGCGCGATGTCGACCCCCTCGATCCGTCGCGGCAGTTCGGCCAGGCCGAAGACTTTCTTCAACCCCTGCATGCCTTTCTTCGGGTCGATGTAAAACACCTCGGGTTGCGCATGGTCTTCCAGGTTGCCCCGCAGGTTGATGTTGTCCAGCAGCTCGATTTCATTCCGCAGCCGGGCCGCTTTTTCGTAGAGTCGCTGTTCGGACGCCGCCAGCATCTCCTTCCGCATCTCTTTCAGCAGCCGGTCCTTCTTGCCGTCCAGGAACAGCTTCAGCTTGTTGATGTCCTTGCGGTAGTCCTCTTTGCTGATCCGCAGATTGCAGGGCGCCGTGCACTGGTTGATGCTGTGCAGCAGGCAGGGACGGAACCAGCGCCACTTCTCGTCCCCCTCATCGATGTCCAGCGAACAGTTGCGGAACCGGAAGATCTTCTGCAGCACCGTGATCGCCCCCCGCAGCTGTTTCGCGTTGGTGAAGGGGCCGTAGAGCTTCGTCCCTTTGCTGTTGGGGGTGCGGGTGAACTCGACGCGGGGAAAATCTTCGCGGGTGGTGATCTCCAGGTAGGGGAAGGTCTTGTCGTCTTTGAGTTCGGAATTGAAGCGGGGCCGAATATCCTTGATCAGCCGCGCTTCGAGCAGCAGGGCGTCGACCTCGGTCTCGGTCTCCAGATAATCGATGTCCGCGATTTCGGTTACCAGTTCCGCCGTCCTGCGTTCGACCGCGGCTGCCTGGGTGAAATAACTCGACGCGCGGCTTTTGAGGTTCACCGCTTTCCCCACGTAAATCACGCGGCCCTGCGCGTCCTTCATCAGGTACACGCCGGGCGTGGTCGGAAACGTACGTACTTTCTCGTGGGGTGTCTGCGGAATCTCCCCGCTCGACGCGGACGTCGTTTCGACGGTGGGAGTTTCTTCTGGAGACTGAGGGTCTGAATCAGACACGAAAACAGATTCCTGCAAACGCGGGGTGACAGTTCGAATGGATCGCGGACTAAATGATTATAGAAGCGGCGTCATGAAATCAGAAGAGGCTATTTTCCTCGATCATCCGCTTCACGACTTCCCGTTTATCGTTGGTCTCTTCCATGATGGCCAACTGCCGCTTGGCACCGGAGTTATGAACCAGATCGTAGATCCGCTGTAATTCGTCCGTACACTCCAGGCGTTCCGACATTGGAGAGACGAGGTCGACCAGGTGTGTCGTCGAATCGATCACCGAATACAGCTGGTAGCTGTCGCTGTTGACCAGGCTCGCATCGATGCCGTAGCGGGTCGCCCGCCACTTGTTCTGCTGCACCATCATCGGGTGATGCTGTAACTGGTAGGCGCCTTCATCGATTTCGTCCGAAATGCATTTCACCAGGCACTGCACGAACGCGGCGATCGACAGCACCTGCTCCAGGTTGGCTGGCATGTCGCACACGCGGATTTCCACGGTGCCGAAATTATGATGCGGGCGGATGTCCCACCAGATCTCGCGGATCGTGTTGATGAATCCCGTGCTGATCAGGTGGTTGATCAGCCACGTGTATTCGCTGTAGTTCCGCATGTTCGGCGGCAGCCCCGCAGTCGGCAGGCCTTCCATGATCTTGGAACGGTTCGAATGCAGGCCCGTGTTGCGGTTCTCCCAGAACGGCGAGTTCGACGAGAGTGCCAGCAGCAGAGGCAGGTAACGCAGCATCCGGTCGCAGACCATCACCGCTTTGTCACCCGAATCAACGCCCACATGCACATGCAGTCCGAAGGTCACCAGTCGACGGGCTACGTCCTGCATCAGTTCGACGAGTTCGTAATAACGATCGTTGACTGTGATCTTCTGATCCCGCCAGGAAGAGAAGGGGTGCGTCGCGGCCCAGAACAGCTTCAGCCCCAGCTCGTCGGCGACGTTGGTCACCGCTTCCAGTTTGCGTGTCAGATCTTTGCGGACATCACTCACCGTACGACAGACGCCCGTGTTGATTTCCAGGTAGCTCTGCATCAGCTCCGGTTTGATCGACTGGCCCATGCCCTCGGGCAGACCACTTAACAGTTCCGAAACCGAATTCGAAAGGGCAAACGTCTCCGCATCGACGAGCTGCAGTTCCAGTTCCACACCCAGGGTCGGATAATCGTTACGGGCAAAAGAGAGGGTCCCCATCGTACTAATTCCCTTTTTGGATGAGTTGCGGGTTCAGCGAAAGCAGCAGAGCAGCCTGCAATAAGATGCGACTTCCTATTTTAAGCACACGCTCATCGATATCGAAATAGGGAGAATGCAAAAACACCGTTTTTTGATCGGGACGAGCACAGCCCAGTCGCAACATCGAACCGGGAACATGCTGCAGATAAATGGAAAAATCTTCACCCCCCATGCTGGGCAGATCGATCAGTCCGACCTGCTCAAGCCCAAGTACGTCGATCGACGCCTGTTCCAGAGCAGCCGAGATCGTTTTGTCATTCACGACCGCGGGCAGAGGCGATTTGAACAGCACCTCGATCCGGGTATTCGTACTCTGAGCGACGCCGCTGGCGATATTCTGAATCCGATCATGCAGGACTTCGCGTGCCTGATCGTTGGTGGAACGCAGACTCCCTTTCAGTTCCGCAATTTCGGGAATCACATTCGGTGCCAGCCCCGAGGAGATCTGACCAATGGTAAATACCGCCGGCATACGCGAGTCGATCGAGCGGGGCAGGTTCTGATACAGGCTCGAAATCAGTTGGGCTGCCGTGGTGATGGGATCATTTCCATGATGCGGACGGGCCGCGTGTCCGCCGCGCCCATGAATTTCAAAATGGACTTCATCGCAGAACGCTGTCATCACGCCATAGCGGATGTTCGCGGTTCCCGCCTGGATTTCCGGATCCATGTGCAGCCCGATGATCGCACTCACCCCTTCCAGGGCTCCCTGTTCCACCATCCAGCGGGCACCCATGCAGATCTCTTCCGCCGGTTGAAAAATGAACCGCAGCCGTAATCCCTGCCCCGGCCATTCACTTTGGAACAGCTCCTTCACCCGGCCCGCAGCGAGCGCCACACCCAGGGCAATCGACGTATGAGCATCGTGGCCGCACAGGTGACCGACACCTGGATTATGCGAGCAGTAATCAACTTCTTTGAGGTCGGTGATCCGCAGTGCATCGATGTCGGCCCGAATCGCGATCAGTGGTGCGTCCTCGGTCGGCGTTCCCAGCGTCATGTCGGCGACCACACCCACATCGTTATTCATCAGCCGCGGTTCCAGGCCGATCTCACGCAGCGTGTTGCAGATCAGTTGCGAAGTCTCTTTTTCTTCCCCGCTGATTTCCGGTTTCTGATGCAGTGTGCGTCGTGTTTGAATGAGTGTTGGCTCGAGCTCGTCCAACTCCTCATGCAGCTGTTTCGTAAGTGACTGATAAAAGGCTCGGCTTTCCGTCTGATCAATTGAGAATGAGGCCACTGAGTACTCCGCGTCGTTGCCATGATGCCGACAGACCGTCTGCGCGACAGCCGATGAATCATGGGCTGATATGAAAAAGCATTTATTTGTACTTCTTATTTTAATGAAGTTAAGGTTATCATAAAGGCAGAAGCAGAAAATTAAGCGTCCTAAATAATTATTGGAAACCGCCACACCGAATTTCTGCGACCGAATCGACCACAGCGAATTTAGGAATCAGCAACATGAAAGAGATAGATGCAGATCGCCGGAATCTGTTGAAAGGGGCCGTCGCGACATCGCTGGCTTCACTCGCAGGAAACTTTTCACTCAACAGTGCCCACGCCGCCAAAGCAGACCCCGATTTAATTCATCGGGAAAACCTCAAAGAAGGATCCACCGACTGGCAGCTCACCCGCGTCATGCTCGACAGCCGCAACGGATTTCGTTCGTCCAAGATTGAAGGCTACTGTTCGAAGCAGAGCGTCGCCGCCGGCGAGCCGATCGACATCATGGTCTCCACCCGACCGGCGCAAGAGTTCAAAATCGAAATCTTCCGCACCGGCTATTACGGCGGTCGCGGTGCCCGGCTGATGACCACACTCGGCCCGTTCGAGGGCAAACCGCAGCCCGTTCCCCAACCGGGTAAAAAGAATCTGCACGAATGCCATTGGGACTCCGCGGTCACACTGACGATTCCCGATGACTGGCCGAGTGGCGTCTACCTGGGCCGACTCTCCACACTCAAAGACAAGACCGGCCACGGCTACTGGCAGAGCTATGTCGTCTTCATCGTCAAGGACGATCGACCCGCGGACATCCTCTTCCAGTGTTCCGATAACACCTGGCAGGCTTACAACAAGTGGCCCAGCAACTATTCGGTTTACACGCATCCCAAAGGGAATCAGGGGCCCTGGGCTGACGTCAGCTTTGACCGTCCCTACTCCAAGTATGCCCAGATCTATGAGAACCCGCAGTCACTCGGTTCCGGGGAATGGCTCTGCTTTGAATTCCCCTTCGCCTACTGGCTGGAGAAACATGGTTACGATGTAACCTACTGTTCCAACAGTGATATGATCACCCCCGATCACGGACTGAAATGTAAGTCGTTCCTCTCGGTGGGCCACGATGAATACTGGGATATTCGCCAGTACGAGTCGGCCGTCAAGATGCGCGACGCGGGCGTGAACCTGCTCTTCTTCTCTGGTAATTCCGTCTGCTGGGTCACCCCGCTGATGAACAGCACCGACGGGCGTCCCAAACGGATCATGTTCCGCGGCGGCCCCTACGGCGGAAAATATAAATACGCCGAAGACCGTGAGCGGGACAACGGCCCCTTCCCGCACCGCGGTCCCGACGAAGGTTATCTGATGGGATCCCGCAATGTCGATCCGGTCAACGGGGGCGGCGACTGGGTCTGCGAATTGCCCGACCACTGGATCTTCGCAGGGACGGGCATGAAAAAAGGAGACTCGATTCCCGGTCTTATCGGCTGGGAATATCACGGCGATCCGCCTCAGGATATTCCCGGACTCGAAGTCGTGGCTAAGGGAACCGCCCTGCAGGGAGGCGTCAATCCACAGGAGTGGACCGCCACGATTTATCCCGGCCCGAAGAACAACTTCGTGTTTAACGCCTCGACCATCTTCTGGTGTCAGGACCTCTCCAGCCCGCCCGGGCACATGCTTCCCTGGTCACACTGGTCCCGACCGCACGGACCCGATGAACGTGTGCAGCGAATTACACACAACATCATCCGCCGCGCGATCTCCTGAAGCAGAGCGAACGCCAGCCTCACAACGCCCCGTTTTTGCGGGGCGTTTTTTTATGCAGCACACTTCTCCGGCAAGATTGATCAGGGCTTCAAACGAAACTCACGAAATCTTCTTACTGCAGCGGAATGTCTCGTTTTTCAGCACTGCAGACTGCTGAGAGATCGCCCTGAATACCCTGGTGGAACAGCTTGTGGTTCGGTTGTAAGTGTCTTTGATGAAGGTGGTTATGGGGTTGGCGGGGTGGCCTTGGAACCACGGGCTGCAGTACACATTTTTTCAAAATAAGAGTGCTCTCTGCTGCCCGGTATTTACCGGCGCTTCATTAAATCTTTCAACAGGCCGGGTATAAAGTATTGCGTTTACAGGCTGAGTTCCCGCTCATTCCGGCTGTGCTGCCTGCACACCACCAACCCGCCGCCGCAGTATCTGGAACATCAGCAATTTTACTGCCTGGCTCGCAGACTGATTCTATCAGGTGGAAACAGACACACCTGATTTCGTTATTGCTTTATCCCGTTCATGTGAGGAAACCGAATGTTACCCAACGCCTACGCACCCCGACGACGCACCGGCTTTACCCTGATTGAGCTGCTGGTCGTCATCGCGATCATTGCCATTCTGATCGCCTTGCTCCTGCCCGCCGTTCAGCAGGCACGCGAAGCCGCCCGTCGCTCCCAATGCAAAAACAATCTCAAGCAACTCGCCATCGGCATGCACAACTACCACGATGTCCACGGTTTGCTCCCCTTCGGCTGGGATCAGCGCGGGGCCGGCTGGAGTGCCATGATTCTACCCATGATCGACCGGGCCAACATTTACAACACCCTCATCTTCCAGGAATCAGGTGACGGCAACTGGGACTCCGGATCTGCCAACACCACCGCTGCCAGCACCTATCTCCCCGTACTCGTCTGCCCCAGTGCTCCCATCAAAAAGCACTATAGTTTCAACGGTATCCCGAACCGGGCCCCCTCGACTTACCTCGGGAACTCCGGCTCAGAAGCGTCTTCGGATGATGAATCAACCAAGATCACGGGCACCAAATCGCTGGAGGACACCACGCAGAACGGTTTGTTCTACGCCTGCAGCAGCGTCGTACTCCGCGATATCAAAGATGGAACCTCCAATACCTTCATGCTCGGCGAAACACAAACCGACATCGATTTCGGTAAAGACGGGCAGTCCATGGACCACTGGATCATCGGTTCTCCCCAGACCGATCCCTGCGGTTGTAACAATGGCACAGGCGGAACGGAGTTCACCGAATTCGTCGGCTCAGCCTATCCCCGCATGAATGCCCGTCGTACCGAACCGACCGTCAGCGGACATCTGATGGAACTTTCTTACGGCAGCTGGCACGTCGGGGGCGGACACATGGCCTATGCGGATGGCTCGGTTCATTTCCTCTCAGAAAATATGGATTTGAACGTCTACCGCGGCCTGGCCACACGCAATGGCCGGGAAGTCGTCACTCCGTAACATCCATTGCTGATTGATTTTAAAGGTGATCTCTGATGAAACTGTTTCTGATTTCCGGTCGCGCGGTTCGAATGCTGGCGACCCTTTGTCTGCTGAGTGCAACGGTTGGCTGTGGCGGTTCGATCCATCCCGATTACAGCCAGCTCGGTCTGGTCGATGTCTCCGGAACCGTGACCCTCGACGGGCAGCCCCTGTCTGGTGCCGAGGTTGCCTTCGAAGCCCCCGATGGTACTTATTCCGCGGGGGTGACAGACTCCAGCGGCAATTTCGACCTGATGTTCAACACCGAAAAGTCCGGTTGTCTGACCGGAGAAAAAACGGTCCGCATTCGGATGGCCGGTAATCCCGAAGGCATGGGAGAGGCTCCCGACGATGCAGGGAACTCGGATGAAGGAGGCAAGCAGAAACCGGCTCCCGGGAAGATCCCTGCGGCGTACAATCAAGACTCGACCCTCAAAGCGACTGTCGACGCCGATCACACCTCGTTCCAGTTCGATCTCAAAAGCAATCCCTGAGATTTGACGTTCACTGAAGCGACGCGTACAAAAAAAACAGGCTGTGACACCCGGAAGTGTCACAGCCTGTCTGTGTAAGTCGTCCAGTTGTTACTCGTCCAGTTTTTCGATGCGTCTCTGGTGACGTCCCCCTTCAAAGGGGGTGCTCAGCCAGATGTCGATGATCTCATACACGTCATGCATCGAGACCATGCGTTCGCCCAGCGAGATCATATTCGCATTGTTGTGCTGTCGTGCCAGTCGGGCTGACTTCTCGTTCCAGCACAACGCACATCGCACCCCTTTGACTCGGTTGGCGGCAATCGCTTCGCCGTTTCCTGACCCTCCCAGCACTATGCCACGCTCGAACTCACCTGCAGCCACCGCTTTGGCGGCGGGGAAGATAAAGTCCGGGTAATCGACTGACTCGGTCGAATCGGTGCCGAAATCTTCGACCTGGTAGCCCTGTTGCGTCAGGTGTTCGATGATTCTTCGCTTGTAGCGATAACCGGCGTGGTCGGAGGCAACTACAATTTTTTTAACAGGTTCTTCTGAAGGTACTGGAGCGGTCATGCGTTTGAAATTCTAGTGTCGAGCAATCGTGCAGGGGCGCTCTTCGGACGTGTCGGGCAGGGATCTCACACAACAGAGATCGCAGTGCCCGCTCACATCGGCAGGGAACGCCGGATCAAATAAAAAGGGTTAACGGTGAATCGAGGTCTTACTTCCCAATCCGGTAGAGTTGTGATTTCGTGCGAATCAGCAGCGTGTCGCCGGCGACGGCGTAAGACGCGAGTGTCGGCTCTTTCAGGTGATTGCGGCTGATCTCTTTATAGGTTGTTCCGGGAGCGATGATTGTGGTTTCCCCCTCTTCGCTCTGGAAATAAATCT